>NZ_JBHSPA010000050.1:0-42624 GCF_042656245.1 Nonomuraea insulae | reverse complement strand
CGAACGCAGCGGCGCCCGCCGGGTGCGGGCCGGGCCGCGCGCGTCCGGCAAGTGGATCTATGCCTCGGTCATCTGCCCGGCCGAGCAGGTGATCGCGGTGCTGTTCGACCAGGCCGAGGCCCGCGACAGCCTGCACGCGCGCACCTGGGTGGTGCTGGCCGACGGCGATCACCACCAGATCCAGCTGCTGCAGGCCGAGGCCGAACGCCGCCACACCCGCATCCATATCGTCTGCGATCTGATCCACGTGCTGGAATACCTCTGGCGCGCGGCTCGCTGCCTGCACACCGCCGACGACCCGGCCGCCGAGCAACGCGTCGCCGGCTGGGCGCTCGCCCTGCTGGCCGGCCGCCCCGAGGAGGTGATCGCCGATCTGACGGCCCGGACGACCAGCCGAGGCGACGCTCTGTCCGTCGCAGCCCGCTACCTGACCAGCCACCAAGCGTTCCTGCACTATGACCACGCGCTGGAGCAGGGCTGGCCGATCGCCACCGGCGTCGTGGAGGGAAGCGCCCGCTACCTGATCGGCGACCGCCTGGACATCACCGGAGCCCGGTGGGGACTGGCCGGAGCCGAGGCCATTCTGAAGCTCCGCGCCCTGATCGCCAACAGCGACCTCGACCAGTACTGGACCTTCCACGTCGACCGCGAGAACCAGCGCGTCCACCACAGCCGCCACCCGGACGAATACACCCTCAGCGCTTGATCGAACCAGTCACTGCAAAAGAGCTACACCCATCGGCTTTGGGTGATGAGCGACAACCGCCACATCGCCCTGGACTCTCGCTCTCACCGCGCTGACCCCGGGCAGGGCACCATCGCGGTCTCCGACCTAAGTGGTGTGGTGAATCCGTCGGCGCAATAGCCCCTGTGCCTCGAGGAGTTGCTCGCCCGCGGTTACCGAAGCCCGGGCCTTTCCTTGCTTTCCTCTCGGAGAATCACCTCTGATGACTGAGCCTCGCCTGTGATTCGGCGCACGGTGTAACTCCCAGGGCGTCTAGACGTTTCTGCACGTGGCGCGCTCTCAGATGTGCCTCATCATGGCGGCCGAGTTGGTGAAGGAGCCGGACTACACCCGTGCCCGCGGATTCCACGTCCGCGTCCAGGGCGCACACCTGCTCCAAGACCTCGAGAGCTCGTTCAAGCCGCCCGTTCCGCTCATGGATGGCACCGAGCTGGAGCAGCGCCCGGATGCTCGTGACGCTCAGGGGCCAACGGTGGTCCTGCTCGATCCACTCGTAATCAGTTCCTTGCACCAGGTGCCCCCGGCAGAGCGCCGCAACGCCTTCCAAAGCGACCATCTTGGTCTCCTCGTCGGTGGCGGCGCGGGCAGCGTTCAGGCTGCGCCGATAGGTCCACAGATCGACCGCCACGGTCCGCCTTTCAATCCGGTAGACCTTGTTCTCGGCCTCCACGAAAGCGACGTCCTTGTCGGTCCTTCCGGTCGCGTCTCGCAGTGCCGCCCGAAGGTCCTTGAGCGCAGCGTGGAAGCGATAGCCGGCCTGCGGCTCCTCCACGTCTGGCCAGAGGTGCGCGCAGATCTTCTCCCGGTCGAGGCCATGAGGATGCAGAGCCAGGAGAACGAACAGTTCCAGGGACTTGGTCCGTCCCGAGATGTCCACTACCTTGCCGTCGATCTGAATGAGCGGTTCGCCCACGATGCCGAAACGAACCAGGGCTTCCATGGTGTCCGGTGGCGGGACAGTCAGGTCGATTTCTTTCTGTGGTTGGTTCTCGACGTAGCCGTTCGCGGCGGCGAGCTTCTGCAGCAGAGTGCTGGCGGCTGCTTTGGGCACGTGGAACAACTCGGCATCCGCCAGCTCGTCGGCGGCGTTCAGCACGACCGCATCGACGCTCACCTCATAGGTAGTTCCGGACGCCCGTTCTCCGCTCAGTAGTGCGCCGATGCCGAATCGCGGTGCCAGGCCCATGAGCGTTTCGAGGTAGGCGTGGTCTCCGCCGTTGTCCGTCCGAGCGATCAGCAGGAGCGCGGGCAGCGGTTCGTCCGGCTCAGTGCCGCGGAGCTCGGGAATGTCCTCAGCGTCGGAGTCGCGCAGGATTCGTCGCCTGCCCACGAACTGTTCCTCGAGGTAGTCGACGGCATCGTTCATTCCGACTACCAGCCGGAGCCCTGGCAAGAACTCTGACAGATGTCGTACCTGCTCTCCGAGGAGGAGCACGGCGTCGTCGTACGGCATGACGATCTCGACACGGTGCTGGTCCGACTGGGTCAGGAGGTCGAGCACGATCGCCCTGATGACGTCGTCGGCCACCGGTCCGGTCAGCCCCACGTTCATACCGGAAAGATCGAGTGAGACCGGATCGGAGCCTCGCTTGCCCACTTTCACCGCAACCGGCGGGTCGGTCGAGAACGCGGATCGCACCAGCTCGAAGTCGTCCGGCGGCGGCTCTCCAGAGTCTGCGTACTCGCGTCGATGCGCCTGCTCCAGGACCCGCGCGGAGGGCGACTCCTCTTCGGGCACGGGAAATCGGACAGGCTCCGCCGCTTGACGGGCGGTAAGCCGTCGCCGCAGGTAGAGCCGTGCGGAGGCCAGTGCCACGGCGATGCCGGTGGCGAAGGAGAGCGCCACCATTCCGCCGTCCGGAAGGGCGACCGACGGCTGCGGTGTCTGGGCGGCAGGTGCTGTGGCTTGGGGCGTGGGATCTTCGATCGGATGGCGCTGAGCGGGTGCCCGTTCTGGCGCGCGATCCGGCAGTATCAGGCGCCAGCCGGGTTCGATGACGGAGGGGTCGATGAGCCGTCCGCGGTCCGGCTGCGGTCGTCCCTTGTTGAGTTTGTAGAGCTCCTTGTACCGGTGGCCGTCTCCGAGTCGCTTCTCGGCGATGTCCCACAGGCTCTCGCCGGCTGTGACCGTGTGCACTCGCCCGGACTCCCTGCGGCTGCCATCCAAGCCCGTGGCGTCAAGGGGCATGCGAAGTTTCCAGCCTGGCCGTAGCCAGTCCTGGCTGGTGAAGGTCTGGCCGTCGTTCATCGTCCGGCCTTGGTTCAGCCGTACGATCTCCCGGTACCGCGCTGGGTCGCCCAGGTGTCGTCTGGCGATCGCCCAGAGGGTGTCGCGCGGCTTGACCGTATAGGCCTTGTACGGCTTGGCGGTCTCGACCGCCAAGGGCTCAGCAGCTGCGAGCGGCAAAGCGTCCGGAATGGCGACAGGCGCGACAGCCGCAGGGATCATTCCGCGTGCGGCTGCGACCGGCGTGGTGGCGGCAAGGGTGATCGTGGTGAGCAGCCGTGCGGCCAGGTGCTGGAAAGGTACGCGAAAGCGGATATTGCCGACCAGAAGTAGGTTGATCAACTCGGCTAGAACACCCCATACGAACATGCTCCAGCACGTCCACACGACGACGAACAACAACGGCTTGATGACCTGCGGCTCTGTCGGCGTTGTGAGCTCGTCGAGACGGGGTAGCTCCATTGGCCGGAAGAAGGCCAGCAGGACGACAGGTATGCCGACCACGAGGACGGCGAGTACCAGCGCGGCCGTCACCCTGGCGAGCGTGGGGAACCGCATGGCGTACGTGGTCATGGTCGTCCTTGATCGCTTCCCTGGAGCATCTGCGCAGAGGCGGATGCGGTGGTACTGACGTTGCTGATGCCGATCAGCGACAGGAGCACGGTCGGCTTGGCCACGGTGACGGTCACCTTGATCGTGCGCGCTCCCGCCATGGCCGCGCTGCCTGGATGTCCTGCCACCCCGAGGTAGTCCCGTGCTGCCGCCAGCGCCTTCGCCGTGTCGACTTCGAAGCGCCCGCCCGTGGTGTACGCGCGGTCGATGTCGACCTGTCCGGCCCCGGCACGTGCCGCCTCCTCGGCGACCGCGTACGCCTCCCGGTGTGCCTGGATCTTGGCCCCGCCGTCAACGACGAGCCCGGCGCAAATCAGCAGGGCCAGGGCGAACACCACCGTGAACGCCGTGACGGAGCCCCGTTCGTCCCGAAGGTTCATGTCTGATCCCCACGGGCTCTAAATGGATCAAGAGGGCTGGTGAAGTCGCTGGTCAGGGCCTTCGAACCCGGGATTCCCGGCAACGCGATATCGCTGATCTCGACCTCACAGGTGACCGTCGCGGACACGACGGCAGGCGTACCTACCGGCTTTGCGAAGCCCCTCGTGTCCACCGTGACCGACGGCGAACACTTCAGTCCCTCACGCCCAAGGGTGTCCTCCGCGCTCGCCAGCGCCGCGGCGCGAGCCGTTCCGGGATCGCGGGCGATGGACGCCTGTCGCGCCGCGTCCCGCGCCGCGGCGTCGATCGAGCCCTGCGCGATGGCGACACGACCGGCCGCGATCACCAACACCAGCAATGCCATCAACGCAGGCGCGACGATCGCGGTCTCCAGGGCCATGGATCCTCGTTCATGGTCCATCGTCAGTCCATTTCTCCACTGGCGCCTGGGCCACCTGATCGACGGAGACAGTGAGTGCAGGGATCAGGCTGATCGCCTGCCCGCGTACCGTCACTGACACCGCGTCGCCCCCGCGCCGCGCCTCCACCTCCGGAGACAGCAGGAACGACGCACCCACCTCACGCGCGAACCGTTCCGCAGCCCCCTTCCCCGCTTCGAGGCTGGAGCCGTACGCCCGCCCGACCCGCAGCCCTTCCTGAGCAGCCGACAGTGCGAGATTCCGCGCGTGGAACCAGAGTGCGACGTTGACGGCGAGCAGGACCAGCAGCAGCACTACGGGATAGACGACGGCGGCCTCCAGCGTTGCCGAGCCTCGTTCGCGGTCCGTCATCCGATCTTGCCCAGTTGTTCGTTGACCACCTCCGTGATCTTCGCCCCGGCGGCGATGGCCAGGAGGAACACGATCGCCGCGATGACCACCCACTCCAGGGTGCTGGCACCCTGTTCGGGGTCGACCCCGCGTCGTTCGGCGAGCCGGTTGAGCGACAACCACTCGCGGGCCCACAGCAGTGCTCGGTAGACCTGCACGTTGTACCTCCCGATGTTCAACCTCCGGCCATACGAGCGAAGGCGGGATAACCGAGCAGCATGAGGAACCCGATGACCGACAAGGCCATGGGTACCGTCATGGTCTCGGTGTGGGACTTGGCTTTGGCCACTTCGGTGGACAGCGCCACCTCGCGCAGGGATTGGGCCTTGGCCATGAGGGTGTCGAGGATGCCGGCGCCTCGGGTTCCGGCGAGTCCGGCGATCGATGCCAGATCGGCGAGTTCGGGGACGTCGATCTCGTCGGACAGCCGGGCGAGTTCGTCCCAGGCGCTTCCCGTACTGCGGCGGGCGGGGTCGAGCGCTACGGCCATCCGGCGGAACGTCCACCCGTCACCTACCCTGGCGGCGGTCTCCAGCGCGTCGGCGGGTCCCGAGCCGGCGGCCCTGGCGAGCGCGACGAGGTCGAGGTACGCCACGATCGCCTGGCGGAACGCCTTGCGAGCGTCGGCGGCCTGGCCGCGCAGAGCGGCGTCCGGGGCGAGGAACACCGCGACCGCGAAGGCCACACACGAGCCTAGGGAGATCATCCACGGGAGCGTGACGCCGAGCAGTCCGCACCAGGCCCAGAGCACGGCTGGCCCCACCAGCGCGATCGCGAGCATCGTGGCTTTGCGGAGCAGGTAGTCATCGGTGGTCTTTCCCAGCAGCGCGAGGTTGGTCTTCGGGACGCGGGCGCCGACGACCGTTCGCGCCAGGCGTGCGCGCCAGTCGGGTTGTGCCTCGATGCGGTTGGCGCCCGGCCGGAGTCGTTCCATCGCCGGCGCGAGAGCTGGGGGTGCTGGGAAGAGCGTGGCGATCGCGAGCGAGACGCCAAGGCCCGCCGTCGCCCCGCAAAGGAGAACGAGTGCGATCATGACGGGCCGCCGGAGGCATTGAGGAATCGGTGCCCCTTGGCGGGCCGGGACAGTCGATACAGCCATCCGAACGCCCCGGCATAGATCAACACGACGACGGCCAGCATGATCTGCCCGCCGAAGGTGCCGAACGGCTCCACGTACGTCCGGTTGAGCAACGCGAATCCGGTATAGGCGAGCAAGGCGCCGATGACCCAGCGTGCGGTGGTCCGGTGGGTCGCACGCTCGGCATCGATCTCACGCCGCGCCGCCACGTCTTTCGCCACCGTACGCGCCAGCCCTTGCAGGACCTCCCGCAACCCACGGCCACGAGCCCGGCACGCCAGGATCAGGGCGGCGGAGATCATGTCGCCGGTCGGATCGTCCAGGTCATCGGCGAATGCCCTGAGTGCCTGCTCGGTCGGCATGCGGAAGGACAGCCGGCGGGCCAGCCCGCGTACTTCGGCGGCGATCGGCTGCGGAGGATTCTTGGCGCTCGACTGCAGGGCCTCTTCAATGCCGGCGCTACCGCCGAGGACGTCGGCAAGGTGGCGTGTCCACGCTTCCAGTGCCTCAAGTCGGGCGATCTGCTGGAGGGCCTCGCGGTTGGTGAGCATGCGGGGCAACACCCATACCGCGACCGCCGTTCCCAATGCCGCCACTGGCCATTCGGTCAGCCAGAACATCGCGGCTGCCGCTCCGAGGGCCGAGAGGACCTTCAGCACGGGCACCTTCGGCAGTTTCCGGCTGGGGTGGGGCGGGCGTATCGGAACCTTGCGGAGACCGGCGATGACCAGGAGCGTCCCCGTGGTGAGGAGGGCCCCGGACAGAGCAGCAAGCCACTGGGTCATCTGGGCCCTCCCTGCCAAGCGTGCCCGGCGAACAGGGCCGGATCGAATCCGACCGCCACCAGCTCGTCTATGCACTGGGGAATCGTGTTAGGTATGGCTCGGCCCTCCGGTCCCGGGACGTAGACGCGGTTGACGGCGGGTTCCACGGTGTCGCCTGGAGGAAGGACCTCGTTGATCTGCGCGACGTAGCGCCGGTTGACCGGCCCGTCGAGGTTGTGCCGGAGGTCATGGCCCAGGTGGACGACGAAGTCGACGGCCATGCCGATCGTGCGGAACAGGGTGTCGGTGGCGATGTTCAGGCCGCCGGAGCCGGCCAGGATGAGCATGCGGGCGAAGACCTGGTCTGCGGAGTCGGCGTGCAGGGTGCAGATGGAGCCGTTGCCGCCGGTGTTCATGGCTTGCAGCATCGGGATGAGTTCGTCACCGCGTACCTCGCCGACGATGATCCGGCGTGCGTTGAATCTGAGGGCGTCCTCGATGAGGTGATGAAGGGTGATCGCGCCGAGGCCCTCGGTGTTGCCTTCGCGGGCTTCCATGGCGAGTACGTCGCGGTGCCGGTCCTTCTGGAGGTGGAGGAAGAGTTCGTACTCTTTCTCGATGGTGGCGACGCGTTCGTCGGGGTCGATCTCGGCGGCGAGGGCGCGGGCGAAGGTGGTCTTTCCGTCGCCCATGCCGCCGGTGATGACGATGTCCTTGTGCGCTCGTACGGCGGCGCTGAGGAACTCTCGGAGCCCCTTGTCGATCGTGCCGTTGGCGATCAGGTCGTCGAGGTCGGCGTTGAGCTTGCCGTGGCTGCGGATCGACAGGCAGGGTCGGGGTACGACGCCCATCAGCGCGCCCATCCTGGTGTTGCTTCCGAGGGACAGGTGGAGCCGTGGGCGTGCGATCGAGAAGTCGCGGGCGGTCTGCCCCTGATAGGCCGCCCATCTGCGTACGTCCTCGACCAGCTCATCGTCGCTGTCCGCGATGGGTGCGCCGAGCTCCTTGCGGCCGTCGGTGTAGGTGATCCAGACCTGGTCGCAGCCGTTGACGTCGATGTTCTCCACGGTCGGGTCGTTGACCAGCTCCTGGAGGCGGCCCATGCGGAACACCTGGTTGAAGACGGCTTCGGCGAGGCTTCGTTCCTGGTCCAGGTTGGGGACGCTCTGTCCGGCGAGTGCGCGGCCGTCCACGTGCTCCCGTACGAGGTCGGTGATGATTGCCCTGCCGTACTCCTCGACCGCGTCGTCGGAGACGGACTCCATGGCGTCGATGGCCTCGGTGACCTTGGGCAGAATCGCTCGTACGGCGCGAGCCTGGTCGAAGCTCATCGGGCCATCACCTCGTCTTCCACAGCCTGTGCACAGAACCCTTCGGCGAAGTCTCTGGCTGCTCTGATCAGTAGGGATCTGGAGACGTAGCGGTCGTTGCCGGTTCCATGGGAGAGGACGTTCGCGGCGCGGGGGTCGTACGGGAAGTGGGCGGCGACGTCCGTGGACAGTGTCCGGGTCACTTCGCTGCGGCTGTACGGACCGTTGCCGACGAGCAGGATCACTGGACCCGGTCGGGAGCCGCGAAGATGCTTGATCTCCTGCAGACGGGGTGCCGCCGCGGTGAGGTCGACGAGATTGGGACGGGCGATCAGGAGGACCGTGTCGGCGTCGCGGAGCAGTTCCGTCGAGGTGTCCGGACCGCCGGCGCGGCCGACGTCGGCTATGACGTCGATGGGCAGAGTTGCGAAAGTGGCGGTGATGGTTGGCCAGAGCGGCTGTATCGAGGTCGCTTGGGCAGGCTCGGCGAGGCCGGGGAGGATCAGCTTGTTCTCAAAGCCGGTCAAACAGTACGTCTGCTCGTGTAGGGACCTCGCGGGATCGGCGCCACGACGGAGCTGGACCGCCCATTCGCCGAGGCCCCGCTCTCTCGGCTGGCCGAGGAGGTAGCCGGCATGCAGGCTACCTCCTGCCCGGTCACATTCGGCGTACAACACTTCGCGGGGCCAGGCCATGGTCAGCGCGAGGCCGGCGGTGGTGACTCCGGGGCTGTGGCCGCCGGAGCACAGGGCGATGAGCATCGGACTTACCCGGCTCTCGACTGCAGGACGATGGCGACTTTGCCGACGGCGGCTTGTTGCGCGAGGGCCGGGCCATCAGCGGCCGGGACCACGAGGTCCACGACGACGAGACCATCGGCGTCGGGCTGGCCGACGCGATCGACTCTGCCCGGGTGGATGGCCGGGGTCCTGGTGCCGTCGGTCGGTACGGTGACCGCGAGCACAGGATCGCCCGGCTGTATCCCTCGCGCGGGAAGTTGGCTGGTCTTGACCGCGATCGGGACGACCTGCTCGCCGGGCGCGGGCGCGAAGCCGTCGGTGACCTGGCTCGGCGCGAGCAGCCCGTTGGCCTTCAGTTCCACCGCGGCCCGCTTGCCGATGACGGCGCCCTTGTCGTGGGCGTTGAAGGACGGTACGCCGGGGTCCATGCCCATGGCGACCGTACGCAGATCCTGGGCCTGGAGTTGCTGGCCGATGGGGACATCGCGAGCCACGACCAGGACCGGCGTGTGGTCGCTGGCGATGCCGTACACCTCCCAGGCTGCCAAGGCGCCGAGGGCAGTCAGCGCCACGCTGACGGCGAGCATGACGGGGCGGCGTTTGCTGGGAAGCGGCCGTGCGGGCGGCGGCTGTCCAGGGTTCTGCTGCGGTGCGACGCGCTGGAGCATAGGGAGCTATCCCTTCGTGACGAGCGCCTGCGCTTCGGCGACGCGGATCGGGAAGGTGACCGTTCGTGTGATCGGCGGGAGCGTTCCTCCGGTGCCGCCCGAGCCGCGCCATGTTCCGTTCCAGGTCACGGTCACGCTGGCCTGGTAGGCGCTGTTGGGGTGGAGGTATCGGTGAGAGCACGAGGACTGCTGCTGGTCGGCGCGCTTGGAGGAGTCATAGGTGGTGCCGGGGCCCTCACAGGTGACCGTCTTACCGTCGCCGGTGTTGACGGTCAGCTTCCGTGGCGTCGCCGTGGCCTCTGCCCAGACCGCACCGACCTCGAGGCGCTTCGACTTGGCCTGCCACTCCTCTTTGGCCAGGTAGAACCATTGAGGCAAGCCGACCAGACCCTCTGAGCCCCGGGGTGGTGCCGTGAGCACCTTGGGTGGGCTGATGGGGATGAACTCGTACGCCTGGCGGGCGAGTTGCTCAGGGGTGACCGTCTGGCCGATGTCGCCTGGGATCCAGAGGACGTCGCGGTAGCCGTCGCTGCACTCGATCAGGTAGTGAGCCCCGTCGCGGGTCGGCTTGCTGTTGGGGTTGCTGCCCGGGTCGACGAACTCGAGGCCGCCCTCCCGGGTGCCGTCGACATGCCATGGCTTGTAGGAGCAGGTAACGCCGGGTCCCCCACCGCTCGCCCCTTTGGCACCAGGGCGCGGACCTTCTCGGCCCATGATGAGGTAGCCCCAGGATTGGGTCGTCACCTCGGTGCCTTCCCCGCTTCTGGGGCCGACCGGCGCCGTGGCCAGGAGCAGGAGGCTCAGTCCGTAGGCGAGCATGGGTCGTCCACCTGCTTCAGGGTCGAGGCACGCCAGATCCCGTCCTTGCCCTTTTGATAGGTGACGACCAGGTGGGTGCCGGTCGTGCCGTGAGTGAGGCGCTCCCCTGTCTTCGCGTCTGCCTGGCCCGTCTTGGTGTCGTCCTGGCAGTCGTGCAGGGTGGCCGTGTCGTCATCCACCTTCACGTCGAAGGTGTTCAGGACAGGGGTACCCCAGGTGACGCGGCCGGTTGCCTGGAGTGCCGCGATACCGCGGAGCATCCGGTTCAGGAGAGGATCGGCGGCAACGTCCGCCAGGATGAGGCGGCGCTGGTCGGCCGGCGTCTTCTCGGCTTGCTGTCCCGCCGTGTACAGGTTCTGGTAGGCGGTACGAATGAGCTGTTCGTTCGGCAAGGAGGGGTTTGAAGGGGAGGGTGAAGCGGTCCTCTTCATCGTCGCAGGCGGTGTATCGCTTGACTGGCACGCCGTGACTGCTGTCGTTGCCACGACCAGGAGCAATCCAACGGGCGACGCCAGTTTCAGACACTGCGTGGAGACCATCACTGACCTGCAACCTTCACCGAGAGCCATCGCTCAGATGCGTGGAGCTGTCAGATTAGGTTTGCTGTCTGAACTGGTCACCTAGCGGCCACGCCACAGATCACTTACTCAATAACGAGCTTCTGACGTGGGGAAACACGCAAAGGCGATCAATTCCGTTGATCGAACGTATGGCGACCACTCTGAAAACCGCATCGATCGGACGATCAGAAAGATCACGACAGAACGCCCCGGCAGCGACCCGCCGCAACCGACACGGTCATCGAGCGCGACCGTCCAAGAGGGCCTTCCACAACCGCGCGGCCGCTGCGGACCGAAGCCAGTGACTCTCAGTGGTTCGGTTGCTGCCGTCGGGCAGGCTCTCCGTACGACGGATGTGCCCTTGCCCGCCCGCAGCGCACAGCTCGTAACGAGTGTCCATGCATTGGCATGTGTGGCTGCGGACCCTGACGTTCCGGCACCGGTTCACCGGATCCACCCATGCGATCAGGACGTGCCGCTCTTGCAGCGGAGCCACATGCATGCCGTGGAAGTCCCCTGGGATCACACCAACCTCCGGACCCGATCGCGGAGCACGCAGGCCATCGTCTTCCTGGCAGTCCCAGGCTGGGCAGCAGTGCGTTGGACCTCCATGCTGGCATACCTATGATGGCCTGTAAAGGTCGATAAGCATAGGAGCATATAGACCCTTCTATGTCTGCCACGAAGGGTCTATCTAGAGTTGGGACGTGATCGAATACAACCCGCGGATTCCGAAGTGGCGTCAGGTCGCCGACGAGATCCAGCGCAGGATCGAGGCAGGTGAGATCGGCTACAACGACGTCATATCCGAGGTTCGGCTCGAGCTGGAACTCGAGGTTTCCCGGCCCACGATCCGTCAAGCCATCGCTTACCTGCGAGACGAGCTCAAGCTGATAGAAACCATCCCAGGCCGGGGCTCATTTGTTCGCGAGAACAAGCCAGCCCCGTGAGGAGATGCAGCCGGAGAACGGGTGCCACGAGCTCCAGAATCGTGTTTGTCGGACGGCGAGCGCGATCAGATCGCTGCGCAGCTGCGGATGGCCCTCGACGAGGGACCGACTGACGCCGGAGGAGTTCGAGCAGCGTCTGAGCGCCGTTCCCGATGGTTCACACTTACGGGGAGCCCATCGTACCGTCGGCCAAGCCGGAACTCATCGGTGCACGCGTGCGAGGAACGCTCCCCAACCGACGAGAGCTTCCGACAGTAGACAGTCCGGAGGGCGCGGCTCTGCTGTCCGACCTGTCGCTCCCCATGAGACAGCGCTCACGGCGGCAGATTAACCCCTCTATCGAAGCTCGCTATGGCTGGGACGAATCGGATGTACGAGCGGAGTCTGCTCGGATAGGGTCCGATCGTGCGCCTTGGTGCGTCTTCGAGGGTAGTTGCCGCGGCACTGGTCTGTTTCGCGGTCCTGACAGGCTGTTCCGGCGAACCGGAACCACCGCCGCTGGCGGAGGCAACCAAGAAGCTCGTGAGTGATGGGGATGCGGTGGCGTCCTGGCTCGAGGCACGCATGACTGAGCTGACGAAGGAACGAGCGGACGGCCCGGACCGGAACTCATCCTGTGGCCCCGATAAAGAGCGGCGTTTTTACATTGCCAAAGGCGATTTTGCGGACTCATCCAAGGAAAGCCCGGTTAACCTTGTCGGGTTATTGAAAACTGAACTTGTCAGCAGAGGCTATCACAACGAGGTTGTCGATAATCTCGATCTTTGGGAGGACGACACAAGCGTTGCCGTGCTGGTCAATTCGGAGTCTCGATTGACGTTCATACTTTTCGCCCGCTTGGAGCCCAAGCCCAACGTCGCAATCATCGGTAAGACCGAATGCTACTCTCGCTCTGACTGAACCTGGTCACGCCAAATCAGGTAAAAGCGCAGCGGTCTTACGGAACTGCTCGGCTCGGCGCCGCAGAGCCTCGGCAGTCGCCAGGCACGATCCCTCGAGATCAGCTATCTCGCGCTTGAGACGGACAGCATCTGTAAGGTACCGATCTGCAACCACCCCTCTCCAGATGGCTTCACTATCGCCTGGCCGCGATGGGATCCCATCGAACGTCGCGGCAATGCTTCTGGCGAAGCCGGCAAACGTTGAGGCAAGCAACTCCTTCTCGGCTGCCTCACGGAGCAGGTGTTCCCTGGTAGGCATGATCAACCGCCCCTCATCTTCAGAGCGTTGGTCACGGCCCCAAGCATGCCGCCCATCGTGGCCTTTCTCAACTCGTTCTGTTCGAGCGCTGTCGGCAAACTCTGCCCGTTTGCCCTCAGCGAGTCAACCATCATGTCTACTTGTGCATTCACCAGGTCTTCGGCGACCGTCTCCGCAGTAGCCGGAGTTTCTCCGTCCAAGTAATCCGTAATCATCTTCTTCAACCGGTCCTTGACCTCGTCGAGTACTTTGGCCTTGCCAGTGCCCGGGATCTTGCCTGTCACCGGCACAAACTGATCCATGAAGTCGACGGGCATCAAAATGCTCCCAGCGAGCCACTCCGCATACTGGTCGTCGCTCCACTCAGCGTAGGTCGACCCAGATAGCATCAGACTCGCCAGTGCTCCCGCCCGCTCGGCGTAGTTGTGAAACGCCGCCGCACTGTAGTCGCCCGCGCCGAAGGGTTGGAAGCGACCCATGTCCATTTCCTCGACGTAGTCCTTGCCCGCCTTCCTCAAGGTTTCAGACGCAACGGGGTCTTGTGCGAGGGCGCCGAAGAACCGGGCGGTCACCGCAGGGTCGAGTGTGTTCCATGGAGGTCGCGGCGCCAAGTAGGGAAGCGGTACCGGGGGATACTTCGCCTTCTTGGCCTTGGCCCTTTCGTAGGCATCGCGAGCTGCTTGGTCAGCCTGGCCTCGTGCGAGCTTGTCTAGGATGGGGCCGATGTTCTTGGCCAGCACACGGCTGACCGGCGAATCGGGGAAGGTGCCGAGGCTGCCGCCGATCCAGAGAGAGTGCTCGGACCCGATGCTGTTGATGACGTTGATCCAGGCGCGCTCTCGCACGTCATCCGCCCCGAACCTTGGCTTCAACGCCCCGTCCAACGCCTCTGCCAGCGCTGGTTCATAAGCAGGGACGCCGCTCGATTTGATGGTGTAGGCGTCGAGCATGATCCCTGCCTCTTTCGGATGCTCGGCCAGGAATCGCTGGAACGCCTCTGGATTCGCCGCGAACGCCTTGGCCAGGTTGTACAAGTTCCAGTTGGGATCCGTGGGGAACGTGTCAGAGTTCGGCGGGCGGTTCAGGAGGTTGATCGCCACCTGGGTGAGGAACGTCCTGGACTGCGGAGCCAACTTGACGAGAGCCGTCAGAACGTCCGAAGGCGCGGTCTCGATCATCTTTTTCCATTCGGCCCCGAGCCGCCCGGAGCTCTGGGCACTGGCGAAGGCTTTGGCAAGCAGGCCCGGCAAACCGTCGCCGGCTCGCTTACCCGACTCTGGGGTCAGACCTCTGCGATCCCCGGCGGCTTGTGTGTTCATCCAGTCGCGGAACAACTTCTGGAACGTTTTGGGGCCGAGTGCCGCCAGCAGCGCCGCAGCGTAGGCGGGGTCGTCGACGCGTCCCTTGAGTGCCGCCGCGGCCTTCTCCACCTCGGCCCAACTCTGCTGAGAAAGCTGCTTATCGTGGTGCTTGAGCGCCCCGGTGATCGCCGCCGCGTCGTTCTTGGCTGCCTGCTCTGCCTCGGTCCGGTTGCTGAAGGGCACAGTGGCGGTCAGCATGCCTTTCTGCTGTGTCGGCACCATCCGTTTGAGGGTGTCGATACGCCATTTCAGGTCCTGCTGCGACTCGTGAAAGAACGCCCAGGTACGGTGCATCGCGGCGACGCCCGCACGGCCAGCCCAGTCCGCGCCGGCTTCGGCAATCGCCGCTTCGAGCCCCGGCCGTGTCCTGCCGAGGACTTCCTTCCCCGTCTCCATCTGGCGGATCAGCTTGTCTGCGCCGAGGGGATCGATCCCGACGAACTCCCCCATGGACCCTCCCAGAGGGTGTGGCTTACAAGGCGGAAGTCAAGCACGTCCTGATACGCGAGGTAAACGCGTTATACATTCTCATTAACTATTTGAACCGTCGATATATGGCCAGACACAAAAGCCGCGATGCAACCGAATATCAACCCAATGCCCGCCTTGCTGACCCGCGACGGCGGTCGGCCCCCCGGCAAGATTTACGACAGCAACCCGGCGTGACTGCCCGCAGCCGCCGCGCTTCCTGAGCTG
The DNA here is from genome assembly GCF_042656245.1 of Nonomuraea insulae. Classification (NCBI taxonomy): domain Bacteria; kingdom Bacillati; phylum Actinomycetota; class Actinomycetes; order Streptosporangiales; family Streptosporangiaceae; genus Nonomuraea; species Nonomuraea insulae. The sequence continues at coordinate 27,683 of NZ_JBHSPA010000050.1, read as the reverse complement.
AGGGCCTCCGCTGAGGTCTTCGGAGACGGCATTGGCTTCACTGGTGGTCGATGCTGTCGGAGGGGTCGATGATCGCCACGGATATGAGGGTGACGCCCAGGTCGCGGACCTTCATGAGCAGTCCATGCAGCTCCGCTTGGTCCGAGACGAGTCCGCTGAGGCTGGTCGTGCCGTCGCTTTCGTGGGTCAGGGTGAGGTCACCGAACCAGGCAGACCAGTGGTCGTCAAGGTGCCCGCCGACCCGAAGCTGGTAGCAAGCGGGCGCCTGTCGTCTGGGCGACTGGGCCATCAGGCCGCCACCTTCGTCCTCGCCCTGCTGGTTCGGCGGCTGCTGACATGCCGGCGGATGACGTACTCAGCGACCGCGAGGTTGATGCCCCAGCCCGCACCCAGCATGAGGTCGGTGGTGAGTTCGCTGGTGCCGAAGACCGCGTTCCCGATGCCTTGGGTGAACACCTGGGTGCCGGCGCCGAGGGCCAGGGCGTAGGCGCGGGTCATCCAGGCCCGGTGGCGGGCGACGTCGCCGCGGCGGATCGCGGTGAACCCGAGGATGATGCTGGCGGCCATGCCCGACCCGAACGTGAGCCGGAACACGTACGCCAGCTCCCCGGTGCCGGGCTGGCGGGGGTAGAACTGCGTCATCCACAGCGCCGAGAACGCCACGGCCAAGCCCAGCACCACCAGGACCCGTCCGGCCACCCGGTGCCAGCCGGGCCGACGGCGCCGCAGCGCGGCGGAGAACTGGAAGGCGCCGAGGATGGCGTACACGACGGCGCAAACGATGTGCATGACCACAGGCAAGGGCGAGGCGGTGATGCGCGGGTTAGCGGGCATCACGTGTGGACCACCAGCCAGCTCGACCAGGCGCAGAGAGCCGGTTATGGCGGGGACCAGGACGAGGGCGACCAGTGCGAACGGCACCCACCTGGTCGACCGGGTCGACCGGGTGGGGCGGGCTGCCGCGTGGACGGTCACTTGGCGCCGGCCGGGTCGGGCTGCGAGCTGACCGGGCTGGGCATGGGCCGAGCGGCCGGGGTGCGCTGCTCGCGCCAAAGGGAGTAGCCGAGGCCGACCAGGGCGACGCCGGTGGGCAGGGCGAACAGCCTTTCGTTGATCTGCGGCAGCAGGGGGATCGCGATGGTGGCGAGGGTGCCACCGGCGAGGAGTGCTGCAGCCCACCGGGCGAGGATGTTGGCGCGGAAGAGTGCGATGCCGAAGATGAGGCCGCCGGCCAGGTAGGTGATGCCGGAGACCTGGATGGCGGTCTGCATCAGGCCGATGTCGCCGGTCGCGTGGGCGCCGGCGGCCACGGCGAGGACGTCGTTGACGTAGGCGGGTGAACTGTCAGCGAGGGATGGGAGGACGTACGCAGCGACGAACGCGATGCCCAGCATGACGAGGTAGCCGGCGCCGAACAGGACGTACCCGAGTAGGCCGAGCACTCCGGTCTGCTTCACCTGGCGCAGGTACATACCGGTGATGCCGGTGAGGGCCAGGGCGGCCATGAGCATCTTCAGGGTATTGCGGACCGTCCATTCGGTCGTGGTGACGGAGGTGACGTCCATGTGGGGGTGGTTGATCTGGACGCCGATGAACAGCAGTCCTGCTACGGCGGCGGCAACGCCGGCCGCTCGGGTGAGGGTGGTCGGGGTGATGGTCATGTCCGGCTCCCTTTCGGTGCTCCGTGGCGGGCGCCGCGGGTTGACCCAAAGGTAGGGACGGGGGTGATGACCCGGCATCACCCGACGATGTGAGTGACGGGGTGAGATCTCCGGCAGAGCCGGTTACATCAGCCCGCGTTCCCGGGCGCGCAGCACCGCGGCCCGCCGGCTGGTGACGTCGAGCTTGGAGAAGATGTGCTTGGTGTGGGTACGCAGCGTGTTGTACGAGACGAACAGCTCGCGGGCGATCTGCGGCCCGCTCAGCTCACTGTCGAGCAACCTGAGCACCTGCAGCTCCCGGTCGCTCAACGATTCTGGCGACTCCGGCGACAACGACGCCGGGCGCTGCCCTGGGTCGGGGGCTTCAGCTTCGGCAGATGCGCCGAGGCTGAGCAAGAGCCGCGCGTGGTCGCCGGCGACGCCGTGGTTCGTGGCGTCGCGCAGCAACACCCTCATCGGGGCGCCCTCGTCCAGGAAGAGCCGGACGTAGCCACCTGGTTCGGGTGCCTGCGCCAAGGTCCGGGCAAGAGACTCCACAGCCTGCAGCCGATGTCCCTGCGCGTAGTGTGCCCGAGCCTGCAGCATGCGGATCTCGAGAAGATTTCCGGCGCGACCTGAGGTCTCGGCGGCGCTGAGCAGCCGGTCCAGCAGGCCGGCTGCCTGGTCGAGCGCGCCGGTGTCCGGGTGTTCCCGGTACTGCGCGATGAGCAGACGCACCAAGGTGAGGTGGTCGAACTCGCGCAGATAGCCGGCATCGTCCGTGGCGGACACGCCTCGTTCATGGGCCCAGTCAGCGGCCAGCGAGAGGTCGCCGCGGGTGATCCAGACCCGGGCTTTCAGCGCCGCAACGGGACGCATGTCCGGGAGGAAGAAGCCCGGCCGGTAGAGCTCCTCCGCCTTGCCCAGGAGGGTGATGGCCTCCTCCAGGTCGCCACTTGCAGCGGCGACTCGGCCCATGGCCACGTACCATCGGTAGCGGCTCTCGGTCATCGCAGCACGCTCCCCGAGGGCTGCGGCCGCCTCGAGGTGTCGTTTGGCGGCGTCGAGGTCTCCGGCTTCGCGGTCGATCTCGCTGATGCCCACGTGCAGGTCGGCGGCTGCCTGCGCCACGGGCTCTCCGTACGCCTCGGCGGCGTGCAGTGCCCGCTGGTACAGCTGGCGTGCCTTGCTGGGCCGACCCGCGGCGAGCCACATGTCAGCGAGCACGACCGTGCCGCTCAGCTCGTCGACGAGGGCGCCGGCCGCGTGCAGGCTTGCCACAGCCTGCGTGAACGTCTCCAGCGCGCTCGACACGTTCCCCTGCGCCCACGCGGCGAGGCCGAGGTACCCGGCCGCACCGCCGCGCGCGAGATGGTCAGTGGGGCCGGCCAGGTCGAGTGCGTGCCGAGCGTGTTGCGCCGTACCCGCCGCATCGCCCCGGGCTTGCGCGAGCGAGGCGCGGTAGACGGCGATGGTCGCCGGTAACGTGCTGAGCTCCTCGGTTTCGGCCCACCGTGGAGCCGACCCGTCTGGTACGGCAGCCAGCGCGCGTTCGGCGTCGTCGAGCCGGGGCGAGACCGCGTCGAGGGCGCCGGAGACCATGAGCATGTGCCCGTAGAAGACGCTGAGCACCGGGCTGCGCCGGACGACGTCGTCGGGCAGTGCCTTCAGCCAGCCGAGCAGCATGGCTTCTTGCCGGTTGCGGCGCATCGCCGGGACAGCCAGCTCCATGAGGTAGGCCCCGCGGTCGAAGTCCCGCGCGGCCACTGCGTGCCTGACTGCCTCCTCGGCCAGATCGTGGCGCTCGTACCACTGGCTGGCGCGCTGGTGCAGCAGCGGAACCAGGTCCGGCTGCTCGGCGAGCATGCGCGCCCGCAGCACGTCGGCGAAGAGGTGGTGGTAGCGGTACCATTCCCGCCGGTCGTCCAGGGCCACGAGGAAGAGGTTGGCGCGCTCGAGGACCGTGAGCATGTGGCTTCCGTCGTCGCGGTCGGTGAGGGCGTCACACAGCGGCCCCGTGAGCCGGTCGAGAACCGCTGATTGCAACAGGAAACCGCGCACTGGCTCAGGTTGGTGCTGGAGCACCTCTTCGACGAGGTAGTCGACGATGTACCGGTCGTTCCCGGCGAACCGTGCGATGAAGCTGCTGACGTCCTTGCGCCCCTGCATGGAGAGTGCGGCGAGCTGCAGAGCGGCAATCCACCCCTCCGTGCGTTCCTCCAACGCCGCGACGTCCTCCGAGGCGAGGTCCAGCCCCGCCACCTCGTTGAGGTAGGCGGCCGCCTCGTCGGACGTGAAGCGCAGGTCCGCGGCTCGGACCTCGGCCAGCTCTCCGCGCACCCGCCACCGGGACAGCGGCAGGCCGGGGTCGGCGCGTGTGCTGAGCACGACGTGCACATGGGGCGGAAGGTGCTCCAGGAAGAAGGCCACGCCGTCACTGACATCGTGGCTGTCGACCAGGTGGTAGTCATCGAGCACCAGCCAGACCTCGCCCGGTGCCGCGGCGAGCTCGTTCAGCAGCGTGGTGAGGAGATGTTCGGTCGGCAAGGGCGAGGAGGCGATGAGCTCCAGCGCACTCGAGCCTTCGCCGGGCACCGCCGTATGGAGCGCCGTCACCACGTACGTCCAGAACGACGCAGGATCGCTGTCCTCCGGACCGAGCGAGAGCCACGCCACGGAATGGTCTTCCCCGGCCGTCTCATCCAGCCACTCGGCGAGGAGCGTCGTCTTGCCGAACCCGGCCGGGGCGGACACCAGGGTCAGCCTCAACTCAGCTCCTCGACGCAGACGCTCACGGAGTCGGGGGCGCGTCACCAGACCGGATCGCAGCCTCGGGACATACAGCTTGGTCGCGATCACCGGACGTGCCATGGCATCCCCATTCCAAGCTGCACAACCGTGTCCGAGCGTGTGCCGCGCCCAACGCTAGTACAGCGCCTGTCGGGCAGGACGTCCGCTCATGCCGCGATCCGCGCCTCAGTCGCTGACGGTGAGCGGCGCACCCACGCGTGCACCGACTGCCGTGACACCCCATGCCGCTCGGCGACCTCGACCACCGCACAGCCCGCCTCTACTTCCAGCACAGCGCGATACCGCTGCTCCATGACGCTCAACTCCACCAGCGCCAACCCGGGCCTCCCAGATGATCGCAACCGATCACCCAGGAACGCAGGTCAGCCGAAGGGGTGTAAAGCATCAACCGAAGCTCAGGTGTCAAGCATCAACCGGAACAGGACAAGCACATGGGTCTCGCCGGATGAGAACTTTCTCTACGATCTCAAGGGCAGCCCGCCTGCGGCGGCCTGCCGCGCGTCAGGCGGTCGCTGGCCGCGCTGCGGCTCTTCGGCCGGTCGCGGCCAGCACCGCCAACGCGCTCTAACCCTGAAGTCTAGGAAGAGGCCAATGCGCACACTTGCTGGATTGCACAGAGGCATAGCGCCGCAGTGACCGCTCAGACGTGCGCCTATTGCGGCTTCTCCAGCCAGCCATACTGGACAAGTTGATTATAGGCTCGACGGATGTGAGCGGGGGTGAAAAGCTCTTGCTTCCGCTTGTTCCACGCTTGCACTCCTACAACAACGTCATCTATCACTAGAGTGGAGTGGCCGTGGGGCTGAGTAGCGATCCAATGAACTGTGGCTAGAAGTTCCAGACCATATGGCGATGCGAAGCCGAATATAAGTCCCTCGATCTTGGCAAAGCCCTCTCGAAGGCCCGGAGCATTGTCATCGATCCAACCCTGCGCGGTCGATGCCGCATCAGGCATTAGTCGGATTGGGCGTAGCTTCAAGACCTGCTCGGAGCGATCACCGTAACCCCGAAGGTAGTGCCCCTCAATCCTTTGAAGCACGTGATTGAGATTCTCGGCATACGGGCCATATCGCCCTTGCTCAAACTTGAGTTTGAGATTCTCTCCCCACACTTGAAGCAGGTAAGTCAGCTTCTGAATCTCCAAAAGTGAAACACCATCAGGAGCAACAAAGTTCTCCGCCTGCACTATGCCCATGTAGCGATGCATAAGCTCCAGAAGGGCAGCTCGACCTCGTGTCATATTCGGCGACGAAGTTGCTATTCGCATTGCGGCAGGTGTCGGCGCACCTCCAGGAGGAAACAGTTTGACTGTAACGTCTTCTAGAGGCGAAAGGGCTTTTATAATGATGGGACGAACGGATTCCCACGAGAGCCCGCCATTACCACAGCCCAAAGCCGGAATGGCAATGGAAGTAATCTCGTACTCTCTGATGACTTGCACTAGATCGCCCAGGCCTCGCTCGATGTCTTCAAGACGGGATTTTGAGCGCCAGTGATCCTTCGTGGGGAAGTTTATGATGTAGCGAGGGTTATCAAGCCTGCCATTATCGTGGACGAACATACGGCCAAGTTGAACTTCACCGCTGGCGCATGCAGCTTTGTAGGCGCGATAGTTTTGCGGGAACGCTTGCTTGAATTGCAAGGCAACGCCCTTGCCCATCACGCCAACCGTGTTTACCGTGTTGACCGCAGCCTCGACATCGGCATCGAGCATGTTCCCTCGAACCTCTTCAATCATTGCGGCCTCCACTTGCCGTACGCTCCCGTCATATGCCTGCTAGTCGCCTTCTAATAATACCAATCGCTCCGAGTCCCCACATAAATGGAATCACTTTTCCCGTCGAGGATTTCCTTCACCTCCTTTTCGATTTTCTTAGTTTTGGTTGCAATGCCAAGAAAACAACGCCAGGGAACCCGGTGATGAACTAAGAACTCTGCCATCCGTCTACGCATCCTGTCGGGGTCCTCGGCTGTGTTATTCCATAGCCGAGACTCCATTAGAGGCCAATCCACGGCCTGCTCTAGCTTTGCAAGGTCGTCGAAATATTCGGTGATCCCGCTTGCGCAGTTGCCGTCCGTAAAAACCCAGTCTAGCCGCTCAGATACTATTCGGTCAACCGAGGAAACGAGATAAATTAACGGCCCTTGCCCTTCTTGATACTGTTCTACGCTTCCTTTGCTAATTACGTATAACATTGGTGAGCGTGGCGCAAAATAGAAGGGAACGTAGTCCGCAGGGCATCCACCGGGTGGGCGCATCACCTTCATCGATCGACGTCGATTCTTCACGTCAAGGTCTCCGATTTCTACGGCAAGCTTTTGCCTAGCTTGGACGTGAGAATCGGAGAGAAGGACTCCATCTTTAAGGATTTGCGACAGGTTGTTTACGTGCGTGAAGTGATATATGAACCGATCATGAGGCATTTCGCTATGAGCCATTCAGTTGGTTGTATTGAGCCCACCATGATTGATCAGCACCGATTCGGCACGGTCAAGTAGCTTCGCGATCCTTTAGTGTAACGGCACCCAGTTCGGGCGACTACGCCCATTTGTGATCTACCTCTTGCCCGCTGCACTCCTCGTGCCTCAGACGGGGCATGCCTTCCCTTAACTAGTCAACGCGACCCCCGGTCTGGCACTGCCTGCTTGCCTGGTTTCGGCTAGTTGCTCCCAGCCCCACCGCGCGTCTCCTAGATCGGGATGTCCTCGTACTTCGCGGGACCCGTGACGCCAGGCCATCCGTATTGGCCTTCCGTATTGCCGTGTGGACGCAGCACCCGGTGTAGGCGAGGCAATCGCGATCCGCTGTTTGTCCAGCCTTGGCCATGACTGCACCCGCCAGCACGCGAGGAGGTTGCGCTGCCGCCGGGCATCCGTTCCTCGGGTCTAGTGGCCTGCGGCGTTGTCGAGAGCAACACCGCCTCACGCGATCACACACCAGTGCTCAGCATCTGCCATCTGGCTAGGGTCACGAGATCTCCACGTCGTAACGGGCCCCCGTTTGCAAGTAGGCGGCACTTGGCTACTTGCGCGGGACACGTTGTCGCCAGCCAAGGCCGTGACGATCGCTCACTTCGCGCATCACCGACCGTGGTTGGGGCGATCGACGCCGAGACCCTCCTTCGTCGGGCCCCGGCACCGGGTGACCATGGCTGAAGTGACAGCATCGCTGACAGCAACGTCCCCACACATCAGCTCATCCGCGCCACCGTCCACACGCGCCTGACCACGTTCTCGATCAGCCGAGCAGGGTGATCGCTCCGCCTAAATAGCGAAGGTCGTCAGTTACGTAACGGGGAAGCGTGTAGATCCAGAGTTGCGTATGATGCGAGGCAAGTTTTTGTCACGATGTAGCGGCGGATAAGGGCGACGTGGACATACGTTTGGCTAACTTGGCGCGCTCTTCCGCGAACTTCGGGCGGCTGTACGGCTACAACCCGCTGCTCGCGCTGTACGGAGCCCAGGCCGAAGCGGTGGTGTTCACCGACTCGAATGCCGCGTTAATCCATACTCGGCAGTTTGGGGAGGTGCTGGCCGAAGAGCTGATCACCCGTTCAGGCCTGAGGGTGGCGGGGGATCTTCAGGTTCACCGGATTGCGTCGCTGGCTAACGCGGGGATGTTGACCCCGAAAGTCCGTAGCGCGTTCGACACGCTGCGACGTACGGGCAATCAGGCGACGCACCGGCATATGTTCGACACCGCCCGCGCCCTGGAGGGGATCCGGGTCGCCTGGGAACTGGGCGTGTGGCTGCACCGGGCGCTGTCTGGAGACCGCACGGTAGAGGGCTTTGTTCCCCCGGCCGAGCCGGCGATTGCCGATCCGGCTGAGCTGGCCGCTCTTCGCGAGGCTCTCGACGGGGACCGAGCGGCTCTGGCCGAGTCACAGCTGAAGCTGAGCCAGATCGCCGATCTCACCCAGGAACATGAGCGGGCGCGGGTGGTGGCTGAGTCCCTGATCGCGAACGCCCAGTCCCGGCATGAGGAACTGCGGGCGCAGAACGAGGCGTTACTGGCGGAGTTGGCGCAACTTCAAGCGGTCCAGCAGGCAAACTTCAGTGCGCTCACGGCTCAGCCGAGGAAGGTTTCCTCCGCGGCCCGTGCGGCGATCGTGGAGCGGGCGCTGCGCCCCGCGCCGCTGAACGAGGTTCAGGCTCGGCGGGTGATCGACCAGATGCTGATCGAGGCCGGTTGGCTGGTCCAGGACCGCAAGGACCTCAATCCGATGGCCGGGCGCGGCGTCGCGGTTCGCGAGTTCCGCCTCGCCTCCGGTCCGGCGGACTATGTGCTGTACGTCGACGGGAAAATCGTCGGGGTGATCGAGGCCAAGCGGGAGGGGGAGACCCTGAGCGCGGCCCAAGCGCAGAACGCCCGGTACGCCGGCGGCGCCTCGAAAGAGCATGCTCTTGCGGTGTGGCGCGAGGAAGAGCCGCTCGCCTTCCGATACGCGAGCACCGGCACGGAGACGGTCTTCCTCAACCGCCTGGACCCGCAGGCCCGCACCCGCAGGATCTTCTCCTTCCACCGCCCGGAGACCATCGCCGGGTGGATGCGGGAGGCCGATGAGCGCCCGGATGCCCCCACCTATCGGGCCCGCCTCAAACACCTGCCAGCACTGGAGACCAGTGGGCTGCGCCAGGCGCAGAGCGAGGCGATCACCGGTCTGGAAGCCTCCCTCGCCAACGACCTTCCGCGTGGTCTGATCCAGATGGCGACCGGCGCGGGTAAGACGTTCACCGCCGTGACCGAGACCTACCGGCTGCTCCAGCATGGCAAGGCCCGGCGGGTGCTGTTTCTGGTAGACCGGAACAACCTCGGCCGCCAGGCCCTCGGCGAGTTCCGCAACTACGTCACCCCGGACGACGGCCGGAAGTTCAGCGAGCTGTACAACGTCGAGCGCCTGGCTGGAGAGCGCGTCCAGGATTCCTCCAGCGTACTGATCTGCACGATCCAGAAGATGTACGCGCTGTTGCGCGGCGAAGCCGTGGTCAACGACGATGCGGCGGACGACGCCGCTGACGAGAGCGACGTGTCGTACGAGGCGGATGCTCCGGTCAGCATCGAATACAACCCGCAGGTCCCGCCCGAATCCTTCGATCTGATCGTGGTCGACGAGTGCCACCGCTCGATCTACGGGCTCTGGCGCGGAGTGCTCGACTACTTCGACGCGCACATCGTGGGACTGACCGCGACCCCGACCAAGCAGACTCTGGGGTTCTTCCATCAGAACCTGGTGTCGGAGTACACCTACGAGATGGCGGTCGCCGATGGGGTGAACGTCGACTTCGACGTGGTGCGCCTGTCAACGAGGATCGGCGAACAGGGCTCGCTGATCGACGAGGGCACCACGGTCAAGGTCCGCAACCGCAAGACTCGTGCGCAGCGCCTGGAGCAGCTCGACGACGACTTCGTGTACTCTAACCGGCAGCTCGGCCGCACGGTCATCGCCGAAGACCATATCCGCACTGTGCTCACGACCTACCGCGACAACTGGCGGCGATGGTTCCCCGACCGGGAAGTACTGCCCAAGACGCTCGTTTTCGCTGCCGACGACAACCACGCCGAGGACGTGCTCGACCTCGCCAAGCAGGTCTTCGGTCAGGGCGACGAGTTCGCCACGAAAATTACGTACAAGGTGCGGGCGGCGGGCAAGAACCCTGACAGCCTGATCAACGATCTGCGGCATGACGCCGCCCTGCGCATCGCCGTCACGGTCGACATGATCGCGACCGGTACCGACGTCCGTGCCCTGGAATGCGTCATCTTCCTGCGTGCGGTCCGCAGCGCCGTACTCTTCGAGCAGATGAAAGGCCGCGGCGCGCGGACCTTGGACCCCGAGGAACTCCGCGAGGTCACCCCCGGAGCGAACACGGATATCGCCAAGACCCGGTTCATCCTGCTCGACGCGGTCGGCGTCACCGACTCCCCGCTCGTGGACGCCCAACCGCTGACGGCCGCCACCGATAAGCAGATCAGCCTGGACAAGCTGCTCCAGAAATGCGCCACCAAGGCAATCGATATAAAAGAGGCCGCCACGCTGGCCGGTCGTCTGGCCCGGCTCAACCAGCAGATCACCCCTGAGGAACGCGAGGAACTCACCACCGTCGGAGGCGGGGTCTCTATCTCGGCGCTCTCCCGCGCGATCGTTGCCGCGATCGACCCGGACGTCCAGGAGAAGGTGCACGAAGCGGGCGGTAAGGTCGCCGCTCGCAAACTGGTGGAAGACGCGATCGCGCCGCTGACCGGGAACCCGCCCTACCGGGATCGGATCCTGGAGATTCGCCGTCACCATGACATCACCTACGACGAGACCAGCAAGGACGAGGTACTCAGCCTCGTCGAGATTCCGCGCGAAGAGCGAGCTGGTTCCACGGTCCAGTCCTGGCGCGGTTTTCTGGGGAAGCACCGCGACGAGATCACCGCGATCCAGGTTCTGACCGAGTCCAGGGGCGGTGGGCACGATGCGCTGGCCAAGCTGAAAGACCTCGCCGCCCGGATCCGCCGGCCTCCGCACGTCTGGACTCCTGACATCCTGTGGGACGCATACGAAATCCTCGACAAGACTGCGGCCTCACCCCGAGGGAACGCGGAATTGCCCGATCTTGTCAGCTTGATTCGCTACGAACTCGGGATGGACTCCGAGCTCAAGCCGTATCGCTGCGTGATCGAGGAACGCTTCGTGGGCTGGCTCGCTCGCCAGGAACAAGCCGGAGCACGCTTCACCGCTGATCAGTTATGGTGGCTGGAGCAGATCCGCGACACCGTCGCAATCGGCGTTGGCATCACGGTGGAAGACATCAAGGGCGTACCCTTTACCCAGCGTGGCGGGCAGGCTGGCCTGATCCGGGACTTCGGCGGCCGAGACCGCGCCCGTGCCCTGATCGCCGAGATGGATAGAGAGCTGGCTTGAGCGAGGAACTACCGGATGGGTGGGCAACAGTCCGGCTTGGTGACATCCTGCTCGAAATCGAAGCCGGAAAATCTTACACCTGTGAACCACGTCGCGCCGAACCTGATGAGTGGGGAATCATCAAAGTCAGTGCCATGACGTGGGGCAAGTTCAACGAGGATGAAAACAAGGCCGTCCCCGCATACCGTGCTCCTGATCCCAGATTTGAGATTCAGCCGGGTGACATTCTAGTCAGCCGAGCCAACACTGAAGCATATGTCGGCGCACCTGTTCTGGTTGGGCCGTGCCGTCCACGCTTGCTACTGTCGGACAAGAGCCTCCGCCTAATACCAAGCAAGGAAATCAACCGCCGCTGGCTAGTTCATACACTGGCCTCTCCTTTGGTGCGCGAGCAGATATCAGCGAAATCCACCGGCGCGCAGGAATCCATGCGGAATATCTCGCAGAACGCACTATCCGATATCGAGATTCCCTTCCCACCCCTTGCCGAGCAGTACCGGATCGTCGAATCCCTCGAAGACCACCTGTCCCGACTCGATGCAGGATCACGAGCACTGATTGATAGCTCGCGACGCCTCATCCGTTTGCGCACGCGTCTGATGTCTGCCATTACTAGTCAACCTCATCCAAGCATGACAAGTACCACCCTTGGGGCAATTGCGCGGCAGGTTCGAAATGGAATTTCTATCTCTAGGCCGGGCACAGATCCCATTGGAATCCCGATTCTTCGCATTGGGGCCGTTCGAGCTTTGGCTCTCGATCTCACAGATCTTCGGTACACGGCAATTTCCTCCAGGTCGGATCTGCCATCTCACGCACTTCTAAATCCAGGAGATTTGCTGTTCACGCGCTACAACGGCAATCCAGAATATGTAGGTTCCTGTGCTGTTGTGCCTGATGGAATTGAATCGCTGACATATCCCGACAAGCTTATCCGGGTTGAGGTTAACCAATCATACGCTAATCCACGATATGTGGCGTTGGCGTGTTCGGCAGGTAGATCTCGAGACTTCATCCGACAAGCAGTGAAAACTACCGCGGGTCAGGCCGGCATCTCTGGTCGTGACCTCAAAGCTGTACCACTGGAATTGCCTGATCTCGCGGAACAGCAACGACGGGTTGAGAAATTCGATGAGGCTCACCGAGGACTGCTCCGCCTCGGCTACGCTCTTACTCTCGCATTGCAGCGTTCAGAGAGTCTTCGACGCTCGCTACTTGCCGAGGCTCTCGCCGGGAAACTGGTCCCGCAGGACCTGGCAGACGAGCCAGCGGCAGAGCTGCTCAAGCGGATCGAGATCGAACGCGACAGCCAGCCAAAGACAGCCCGAACTCGGAAGCCCCCTACCGCTAATAAAATGATCGACCCGCCGAAGACCGCAATCGTGCCCACGGGCATCCAGGAAGAGCTTGCGCTGTGACCATCAAAACGCCGTCCAGTACGGCCTCCGCCGTAGCGCAGGCCGAGACCAACTCGCTTGTCGCAAAGCTGTGGAATTACTGCACAGTGCTACGCGACGATGGCCTCTCGACGATCGACTATGTAGAGCAGCTGTCGTACCTACTCTTCCTGAAGATTGCAGACGAGCAGTACAAGAATGATCTAGCCGATGCCCCTAAGCGGCTCGTGGCGGAGCACCTGGACTGGTCCTCCTTGGTCGCGAAGAAGGGCGAGGAGCTTGAGCGGCACTACCGGCACGTTCTGATCGAGCTGGGGAAGAATCCGAACACAAACCTCGGCACGATCTTCGCCAAAGCCCAGAATAAGATCACAGATCCCGCGAAGCTCCAGAAGCTCGCCGTCGATCTGATCGGCAAGCAGGAGTGGGCTGCTGCCGGGGTCGATATCAAGGGCGATGCCTACGAGGGCCTGCTGGCAAAGGGAGCCGAGGACGTCAAGACCGGCGCGGGCCAGTACTTCACCCCGCGCCCGCTGATTGACGCGATGGTCGAGGTCACGCAGCCCACTCCAGATGACACAATTTTGGACCCGGCCTGTGGCACTGGCGGATTCCTGATCTCCGCGCATGCGCACATCGCACGCAAGTACCAGGGTCGGATGACCAAGGCGCAGCAGGATCATCTGTCCTCCGGCGCGATTCGAGGTGTCGAGCTGGTTCCGGGAACCGCGCGTCTGGCCGCGATGAACATGATCCTGCACGGGGTTGGCACGAGCGACGGCCCATCCCTGATTGACGTACGCGACGCGCTGGCCAAGCAACCCAGGGGCGACGAGCGGGTCTCTCTGGTGCTGGCCAATCCGCCGTTCGGCAAGAAGTCCTCGATCACCGTATACGGTTCGGACGGCCGGTTGGACAAGGAGGACATCTCCTACGACCGCACCGACTTCCGCTCCACCACAACGAACAAGCAGCTCAATTTCCTGCAACACATCATGTCGGTGCTGAAGATCGACGGTCGGGCAGCAGTCGTCCTGCCGGACAACGTGCTGTTCGAGGGCGGAGCCGGGGAGGCGATCCGGCGACGACTGCTCAAGGAGTTCGACGTTCACACGCTGCTGCGCCTACCAACCGGGATCTTCTACGCCGGCGGCGTGAAGGCGAACGTGCTCTTCTTCGACAAGAAGAACCCACGAACTGACAACCAGCCATGGACCTCAAAACTGTGGGTCTACGACTGCCGGGTCGGCGAGCACTTCACCCTCAAGACTCGGCCGATGCGCCGCGCCCACCTGGATGCCTTCGTCGCCAAGTACCTGCCGGGCAAGCCCCGCAGTGAGCGGGTTGAGTCCGAGCGGTTCAAGATGTTCGACGTCGAGGAGCTACTCAAGCGCGACAAGGTGAACCTGGACATCACTTGGCTCAAGGACCCGGCGCTGGAGGACACGGACAGCTTGCTCCCACCAGCCGTGATCGCCCGTGAGATCGTCGATGACTTGCAGGCCGCGCTCAAGGAGTTCGCAGCCATCGCCGAGGCTCTGGGTGAGCCGGTGGTGGACGAGCTAGAGGCCGGGCTGCCTCTTTAAGCCCATGATCTGTAGGTGAGGTTGGCGACCGCCGGAAGGGTCTGCGTGATCGGCTGTGGGGTCGGACCGACGTGCGGTGTCGGCCCTGCGGCTGATCCGCTTCTTCGGCCCGCCCCGAACCCGGCCTGTGGTAGGGCGGGTCTCCACAGGTTCATGCCGCTGGGGATGGCTCTGTTTGTCGTGGCCAGGATGTCGGATGTCCAGGCGCCACCGGCGATACCAGGTGACCGGGATTGCAGCCGCGTCCAGTAGGGCGATTCCCTGTGCGAAGATCTCCCAGCCGTCGTTCATGAGCCGGGTCCGCACCTTCTTCCACGACATGCCACCGTGCCGATTACGCAGCCGCCCCGTTTGGACGAGCCGCGCCGGAAGTAGTTGCATCAGCCGTGGATCACCGCGTTCAGGCGGATCAAACGAATCAGAAGGTTGGGGGCTCGCGAGTTCTCCCGGTCGCGCGACTCGTTCATGCCCCCGCAAGGCTTCTGCTCTTCGAGTTTGAGTCGGGCGTTGCAGCGACGCTGTTAGGAGGTGAGGACTTCTTCGATGGCGGCGAAGATGATTTCTTGGGCGTTGGGCACGTCGGCCAGATCCATCAGGAAGAGGCCCGGCCATGCGTTAAAGTTCTTCGCGCGGGCGGCCTTGAGTTGAGGTCGTAGCGGCGGCAGTGCCTCTAGGGCCGTTGCGAACCGTGACACCCGTTCATGGCTTACGTATCGGCTCAGCGCGCCGAGACTAAAGTATAGGTTCGCCTTGTCGACGCCTTCCACACCGATAGTGAACATCGGGCGCGGTGTTCCGGCTACTGGATAGTGCGCCGAAATACTTGGATAACTGGCACTGTTGGAGACAATCCGCGCCTGCGACCGCTCAGCATGTGCTAGGAGCGCAGCGAATATGGCCCGGACCGTCTCCGGCGCTTTGACAAGGGCCGCTTCCAAATGGCGCGCCGTCCACTTCTTCTTACTGCCATGCTGGTCGCTACGCTCGGCCAGCACGTCCAGAGCCAATTCCCAGAGAGTACCCTCGCCAGGGACTACCCACCGTCTTGGTCCTTGGACGGACACCGGAGCCGTCTCCCAGTTGGCTTCTTTCCACATCGTGCTGACTAGGCCGGAGGGAGAATATTGCCGACCGTCTGCGGACCATAGAAGCGGCGCGGAACGGTCGTTAATCCAGGCGGCCTGCGCACGCCGAGGATCGTCAGCGATCCAGTCTGCCAACGCTTCCCTCTCGGTCCGAGAGGGCGCTGTAAAAGCAAGAATTGTTCCTGGCGGAATGCGCTGCGCGTCAACGAGCGTGGGTACGGCGTTAGGCCGTCGCATCCGCGGGTTGGGCTTGCTGCGCCGGTATTCGGGACGGAGGGCAGGGCCGGTGGAGCCGTCGCGGAGGGAGGTCGTCACAAGTGCGGCCAGTTGTGCACTACGTTCCATATCAAGGAACGTGCCGCGCACCGACGAGCCCGTGCCGAAGGATTCGTCGCAATGGTGGACGAGCCAGGCGAGCACCTCGTACGTCAGTGAAGGCACTCGCTCGAGCTCCTTGCTCTCCCAGGGATGATCCGGATCGTCGATGCTGTTGTCGTCGAGTTGCTGAAAGACGATGTGGGTGATGAGGTAGTCGCCGTATTCGCCCACTGCTTGCGCGCGGCCTTCCCGCTCCTTTTGGCCTTCTTGAAGCGCGGCGCCTACCATGCGAAGCACGAGAACGGATCGCCAGATCTGGTAGGCGCTTGGCCGGCTATCGCGAAACAGCAGATTGTACGCCTCTTTCTCGCCCTCCTCCCAGAGCAGATCAATATTCTGCTTGGCTCGTATGGCCAGTTCCGGGTTCCGATGGGCGCACGCCAGGGCGATCGCTGCATGCACGACCGAGCATCCGGCCTCTGGAGCAGGATCTGGTTCTCCTCGCTTGATCGTATAGATCCTCCCGAGATCTATTGCGAAGTCCTGTCGGATGGCCAGCTGCTCGCTGTGCAGCGAGACGAAGTCGCGTTTCTCTACGCGATTTTGAGTGTTTGTCGTGCGAGTGACTCGATCACCGAAGCCCTCCGGGCAGTCCTGCGTCGTTATGATCCTCACTCCGACGTGACCAGCCTCGGTGGCGGCGGGATCACGCTGCATCGCCTCAGCGATCGAAACTACTGTCTGGGCACCGTTCACCACGCTCGCTGCGGAGAGGTGGAGTTCGATGGGTCCCTGGGACGCCTTGCTCCACGTCTCCCGCCGCAGCGACTCGCACAAGATCGTGATGCCGTTGTTGAAATACCAAAAGTCGGTAGGGTCGTGCAGCAGGGTCTCTACCATCTTGTGATTCACCTCTGTAAGGCCTAGCGACTTACGAATGTTCTGCGCGAAGAGCCGATCTCCGTTGTCCTCAAGCCACTGCGCGACCTCGGCCACTGAAACGCGCCCTTGATACGCCTCGAACGGATCCTCCATATGCATCGACTTGTCCAACTTAACGGTCAAGTTAACCGCCGGTTCCGCGAAGTCGTCTCTAACAATTTTCCAGACTTTCCCGGTACCCCAGGTCTCGAAGTTGAGCACGGGGTCGTTGCGATTATATCTTTTCTTCGCATTCAAGAAACGACGTTCCACATCGGGGTGTAGCTCGTCCGATCCGGTCAGCGCAACCACCAGCGTGACCCGCAGCCGGAAATCTCGCCAGACACTCTTGATACGTTCTACAGCGTTCTCCTGGAATGCCCTGTTGAAATGTGAAAAGTTATGATCGTCAATGTGGTCAAGCCCTTCGATAAGCTTTAGCGCCTCCGCGATACCGAAACCTGCGGTTCCGCGATCGCTCCATTTACTCTGGATGAGCCAGACCCGAGCGCTTTCTTCATCGACCACGACGGCGTCGATCCCAAGCTCGTCCCGGCCGTCGATCAACGTCTCCGCCGCTGCATATCTGTCCCAACCAGTCAGCTTTCTGGCGACTAGGCAGGCCAGTGCACGACTGAGAAATTTGCGTTCCAACTCTTCAGGTGACTTCGTCGTGGAGTCGCTCATGTCGATCAGTTCGTCGAACTCCCGGTGGAGGGCATCCTTGATTTGACGGATTTCACGCGGCATCCTCGACGGCATCTTCGACCCCATTGATCCTTACCTCATCCTTATCTAACTCGCCAAATCTGTCATACGAGCTTAGGCTGCCCAAGCGTGGTGCTATCAGTGGCGCGCCACCCCATGCCTGCCCCAAACCCACTTTCATCAGTCTGCATGATCAGGCTGACGGCTTTCCTAGCATTCGGGACATCGTTTGACGACCACTAACGACACAATCTGGTCACGAAGATCACTGAAGGTATGGAGAGGGAACCCTGGGCTCGCCTCGAGTCGGTCGCGTTCGCGTGGACTGCCAGAAAGTAGATGATGGTATACAGGTTGAATTCGTAGGCCACCGCGGCGGACCTGGGCGGCATCGCTCACATGTTCGCCTGGCAGGTCGGGTATGGGGCCAGCAGGAGCGCGCCGAATACCGGAAGCTCCCCAACCGGCCTCCCATGCCTTGCGGGGCGAGGCGGGGCACATGGTCGTCGCCCTTGCACACGTGTATGCGAGTTCGCGACCCGCCCTCCAGTGGGAGGCGACGACCCGGCGGTCGAACCCGGGATACTGACCCTGAGTGGAGATTCCGCAGAACTAGCAGAACGCCATTGATCGGTGACGAGACGCTCACCGTGGTCGTTAAGGCTCCTGCCGGAGCGCCCACACGGGCTCATATCTCCGTAGCGACCACAGTGAGGCACCGGCACCTAGGGGTTATCCCCCATCGTGCTGAGATGCCTCCTGCACTCCGGACAATTGACCCCCGAGCACGGTGAAGCCCGCGCCCTTCAGGCGTTGGGACATGCCGGGGCTGATCTTGCAAGGCTTGCCAGCACTCCAGGGCATCTGCCCAGGTCAGAGTACATGGCCGACTCGTATCGCTAGCGCTCTCCTAAAGCAGGTGCCGCAGTTTCTAATCGTGCTTACGAGGAACGCGGCGGGTGGGTCCGCGGCAGCGACTCAGCGCTCAATTTGCTCGGCCTCACCGTCACCATCGCCGCGGTGTTCTGGGGAGAAGGCCGCCCTAGCGCTCGGCTCGACCCCGCGCGCCTACTGGCTGTTCCCTACGCTAGCAGGCGGTGTAGGAGCATTGATTGCCGCCATGTGGCCCTCTTGAGGGTCGTGTTCTTGCTCCGCAGTGGCAGTAAAGCGTCTGCTGCGGACGGATCTGTGCCTGGAGGCGGTTCGACTGGCCAGGGCGCTGGCCGAGCTGATGCCAGACGAGCCGGAGGTGATCGGGCTGCTGGCGCTGCTCCTGCTCACCGAGGCCCGGCGGCCGGCGCGGGTGGGGCCTTCGGGTGAGCTGGTGGTGCTCGCCGAGCAGGACCGGTCGTTGTGGAACCGGGAGCTGATCGCCGAAGGACATGATCTGGTACGCCGGTGCCTGCGCCGTGCTCAGCCGGGGCCGTACCAGTTGCAGGCCGCGATCAACGCCGTGCACACCGACGGACCGGCGACCGACTGGGCGCAGGTGCTGGCGCTATACGACCAGCTGCTGCAGCACGCCCCGACCCCGATCGTGGCGCTCAACCGCGCGGTCGCCGTCGCCGAGGTGCACGGACCGGCGCCGGCGCTGGCCGCCGTCGACGAGCTGGACCTGCCGGGCTACCACCTGCTGCCCGCCACCCGCGCGGACCTGCTCACCCGCCTCGGCCGTACCGCCGAGGCCGTCGCCGCCTACGACGAGGCGATCACCCTGGCCACGAACGACACCGAACGAACCTTCCTGCAGACACGACGGGCGCGATGAGATCGGTGTGGTGACCCGGTCGAACCGAACGACGACCAACCAATAAAGGGGAACCACGATCATGTAACTGACGACCACCACGCAAGTCTCCGTCGACGGAGTCATGCAGGGAAACGGCCCGTCGGAGGAGAACCATATGGCCGGATGCGAGCGCCCGCTTACGTCCTCATGCGCATGGCGGATCGTAAGGGATGTCTTCTCCGACGTACTGCTGCCAGGCAGCAGGGGTGAGGGTGTTCCTGGCCGCAGCGCAGATGCGCTGTATGACGTGGTCCAGGCGGATTTCCCACAGCCGCACCGTCTGATCGTCGCTGGCGCTGGCGAGGGTTCTGCCGTCCCGGCTGAACGCCACTGAGCGGGCGAAAGCGGTGTGGCCGGTGAGGGGTTGCCCGAGTGCGGCGGGTCTGCTCGGATCGCTCAGGTTCCACAGCCGCACCGTCTGATCCAGGCTGGCGCTGGCCAGGGTTCTGCCGTCCGCACTGAATGCGACCGACTCGACGGAGCTGGTATGGCCGGTGAGGGGTTTTCCGAGCGGGACGGGTTTGCTCGGATCGTTCAGGTTCCACAGGCGCACTGTCTCGTCGTTGCTGGCGCTGGCGAGGAGCTTGCCGTCCGGGCTGAACGCCATCAGGTTGATGCCACTGGTGTGGCCGGTGAGGGGTTTTCCGAGCGGGACGGGTTTGCTCGGATCGCTCAGGTTCCACAGCCGCACCGTCTGATCGAGGCTACCGCTGGCGAGGATTCTGCCGACCGGGCTGAAGGCCACCGCGATGACCGGGTTGGTGTGGCCGGTGAGAGGTTTTCTGAGCGCGGCGGGCTTGGCGGGATCGGCCAGGTCCCACAGCCCCACCGTCTGATTGTCGTTGGCGCTGGCCAGAATCTTGCCGTCTGCGCTGAACGCCACGGACCAAACGCCGTTATTTCGGCTGGTGAGGGGCCGTCCGAGTGCGGCGGCTCTGCTCGGGTCGCTCACGTTCCACAGCCGGACCGTCTCGTCGAGGCCGGCGCTGGCGAGGAGTTTGCCGTCGGGGCTGAACGCCACCGAGCTGACGGCACCGGTGTGGCCGGTGAGGAGCCGTCCGAGTGCGGCGGGTCTGGTGGGATCGGTGAGGTTCCACAGCCGCAGTGTCCTGTCGTCGCTGGCGCTGGCGATGATTCTGCTGTCGGGGCGGTACGCTATCGCGCCGACTGAGCTGGTGTGGCCGATGAGGGTTTGTCCCGGCGTGGTGGGTTTGGTGGGATCGGCCAGCTTCCATAGCCGCACCGTCCGATCGAGACTGGCGCTGGCGAGGTTTCTGCCGTCCGGGCTGAATGCGACCGACCAAACGCTGTTGGTATGGCCGGTGAGGGGTTGCCCGAGTGCGGTGGCTCTGCTCGGGTCGCTCAGGTTCCACAGCCGCACCGTCCCGTCGAGGCTGGCGCTGGCCAGGGTTTTCCCGTCGGGGTTGAACACCACCGCATCAATGCCGCTGGTGTGGCCGATGAGAGGCTGTCCGAGTGCGGCGGGTTTGCTCCGATCGCTTACGTTCCACAGTCGTACCGTCTGATCGTCTCCGACGCTGGCCAGGGTTTTCCCGCGTGGGCTGAACGCCACCGAGTTGACGCTGTCGGTGTGGCCGGTGAGGGGTTGCCCGAGTGCGGTGGCTTTCCTCGGATCGCTCAGGTCCCACAGCCGCACCGTCTCATCGACGCTGGCGCTGGCCAGGGTTCTGCCGTCCGGGCTGAACGCCACCGAGTCGACGGGGCCGCTGTGGCCGGTGAGGGGCTGTCCGAGTGCGGTCGGTTTGCTCGGATCGCTCAGGTCCCACAGCCGCACCGTCCCGTCTTCTCCGGCGCTGGCCAAGGTTCTGCGGTCCCGCCTGAATGCCACTGACCAGACGGGGCCCTCGTGGCCGGTGAGAGGCTGTCCGAGTGGGACGGGCTTGGCGGGATCGGTCAGGTTCCACAGCCGCACTGTCTGATCTTGGCTGGCGCTGGCGAGCATCTTGCCGTCAGGGCTGAACACCACGGACAAGATTGAGCCGGTGTGGCCGGTGAGAGGCTGTCCGAGTGGGACAGGCTTGGCGGGATCGGTCAGGTTCCACAGCCGCACTGTCCGATCTTGGCTGGCGCTGGCGAGGGTCTTGCCGTCCGGGCTGAAGACCACCGACAGGACGGCTCTGGTGTGGCCGGTGAGCGGCTGGCTCAATGGTGTGCTCTGGGTGGAGAGGAGCCGGGTGTAGGTCTCACCGCCTGGCCTCTCGCTCGGCCTCCTTCGGTGGGCGACCAGCGTAAGTTGCGCGGACAAGGAAACATCGATGTTGTGCAGCCGGTCGGCTTCAGCGAGGGTGCGGTGGTAGGTCGCCAGGTCGCGCTGGCGGATCGCCTCGCGCTGCTGGCGCTCGGCTTCGCGTTGTTGTTGGAAGGCGAAGACGGCGGCGCCACTGGCCACCAGGGCCAGTACGGTCAATACGGCGATGGCGCCGGTGCGCAACCTCTGGCTGCGGCGCTGGTAACGGGTGGAGGCGGTCAGGAATGCCTGGGCGGCGGGGCTGAGGTCACGACGCGGCGGGGTGCCGGCCCAGGAACGTGCGCTCCCCAAGCGGTCTCCTCGGAGAAGCAACGAAGAGTCGTGGCGTCTGCTGCGGGTCCAGTCCGTCGCGGCTTCTTCGAGGCTCTGGCGGATCAGCTGGCCGGAGTGGTCATCGTTCATCCAATCGCGTAGCCGTGGCCAGCCGCGCAGGAGCGCCTCATGCGTGATCTCGACGGTGTCGGTTCCCGTGACGGTGTCGTGTTGGCGGGTCAGCAGGCGTTGCTCTGTGTAGACGTCCACGACCGCCGCGGTAGTTCGCGGGTCGGGGCTGGCCTCTACTGCCTCGGCGTGGGTCAGGCGCCTGCGGGCATCGTCGGTCCCGCCGTCGCCGATTTTCACCAGGCGGAGGAACAACCACCGGGCCATGTCCTGTCCGGCGTCGCTCAGGTCGGCGAACTCTTCCTCTGCGGTGTCGGCGATGGCACCGCGGATCCCGCCGACGTCCCGGTAGCCGGCCACGGTGAGCACGGCTCCGTTGCGCTGTTGCCAGGTGCGCCGCAGGGCGTAGGCCAGCAGCGGGAGCCTGCCTGCCTCATAGCCGGGGGCCTGGCTCTCACCGGTGCTGGCTCCCAGATCACTCAGAAGCAGCTCGACTAGGCCGTCCTCGATGTCCAGCCCGACGTCGCACGCCGGGTATATGACCGTCTCCCGCAGCTCATCGGACGACATCGCCCCCACCAGCAGCTGCCGGTCCTCCAGCGCGTCCCGGAGCTGGGGGTAATGGGCACAGTCAGCATAGAAATCCGCCCGTAGCCCGGCCACGACGAACGCGTGGGGAGGTCTCGCCTGCTCAGCGGCATCGACGCGTGGTGCGGCCAGGTCGGCGAGGAGTGTGATGAAGGTGGCCCGCTGGGGCTCGTCGGCGCACTGGGTGAAGAGTTCCTCGAACTGATCCACCACGATCACGACCCGTTTGGCAGCGTCGGGACCGTCGGCTGCCTCCAGGGCGTGCGCCAGCATCGGAACACACCGCCGCGGATCAGCCGCAAGTTCTTCCTGTACGGCGGCAGGGGTGGCAGCGGTCAGCGAGGAGATGACCGGGCCTAGGTAGGCGGCGAGCGCGCTCAGCGGGGTCGCGGTAGGGGTGAACACCGTCTGGGGCCAGTGGGCCGAGTGGTCCAGTGCCCCGTCTTCGAGGCTTGGCAGCAGCCCGGCGTGCAGTAAGGAGGACTTTCCCGCGCCGGAGGGAGCTACCACCATCTGTACGCCGCCGGTCTGGCGCCGCCGGTCCAAGCGGTCGATTAAGGTTCCGATCAGTTTGTCCCGGCCGAAGAACCAGTGTGCCTGGTTTCGGCCGAAGGGATCCAGGCCCGGATAGGGGCAGGCGTCGACCACGGTCCCCGGTTCGGTGCGCCGCCGCTCACGCACGCCGTGGTAGAAGTGTTTGTGCAGGTCGCCGCCGACTTGAGTGATCTCGGCCCGGCCGGAGGCCGTCGCCTGGAAATGGCTGCCCTCGGGGTGATCCGGCCTCGATGCCGACACGTCTGGCTCCTGCTGGGTAGTCCGGAAAGAACCGTGGTCGATCTGCCACCTCGCCCCCGACAAGAATAATCACCCACGGGCCCGGAGGGTCTATCGGCCACTTTGTGGCACATATGGACAAATCGGAGCGCTCGACTACTCGGTTATGCGCATGTCCCCGCCGGACTGATAGATCCGGCTTTCGTCATGAGCCGTAGCGTTCATCACGATCGATTTGATTCGGTCTCGATCGGCTGCCGGCACTGCCGGAGCGAGCACCTCATCCAGCACGCTCCGCAGTTCCACGGCGAGCTGCGGGTCCTGCTTGAGCAGCCGTGCCAGGCGCACCCGCCACTCCCCAGCCAGTGCCTGCTCGGTCTCGGCATCATGGTCACGACGAGCAGCCAAGACCTGGTCGCGGACTTCGGTCAGCTCCACTTCGACGGTCTTTTCCTGGTCGGGGCCGAAGCGGCCCCACAACGCCGCCACTCTTGCCCGTACTTGCTCCCATGCATCGGTGGCCATCGCGGTCACCAGCGCGGTACCGGCTGCCATAACAATCGGATCCATGCCTAGCCCCCCATGCCATCTGGCGCAGCATTTCCCTATTCTACGACAAACACTTGATCTTTCATGGTCAAGCAATAGAAGCGTCTGCAAATCAGTATCGAGGCGCACGGCGGACGCCGAGCCATATATCGCGAATTCGCACATATGCCGCAGAATGCTCATGCGGGTGGAAAAAGTCTCGTACTAGCCAATCGTAACGGGAGTATAAACTGGCAGCTCGTGGTCACAGGTGTCCGGGGGACTCTTGACCCCGTAGATGTCGGCGGTCTCCGGCGCCAGGCGCAGGGCGAAGCGGTTGATGAGCGCGGGGAAGGCGATCGCATTTCGGCGCGGGCCAGTTGCTGGCCGAGGCATTGGTGGATGCCGTGGCCGAAGGCCAGATGGCCGCCGTCTAGCCGGTGAAGGTCGAGCGTGGGGGTCGTGGAAGCGCTGCGGGTCGCGGTTGGCGGTGTTGTACGACAGATGACCATGGTGCTGGCCTTGATGGTCCGGCTGGCCAGCTCGACGTCCTCCAGTGCCGTTCTTATGAACGGTCTTGGCGACAGTCAGATAGAGCACATCAGGTCTTCCACAGCCCGGTCGGTGAGCGCAGGGTCGGCGCGCAGCGCGGCCAACTCGCGCTGGTAGCCGGGTGCACTTAGCGGACCGTGACCGTCTACGCGATCAACGATTTATCCCGGCTGGCAGGCCAACCCCGCCGACCTGGCCACCCCCATGCGTGAATTGATCTGGGCATCGCCTGGCCGGAGGCCACATACCCGCTGACCACATGCCGCTCAATGAAGTCGTCCTGGCTCGACCGCTACGGCCACAAAGACGGCCACTTCCCCGAGGTCGCCGATCACCGCGAGCTGTTCGACATGCAACCCGACGCCGCCGCGGACTGGGAGGTCAGTTTCTACCGCTCGATCCTCGTCGCCGACGGGGTGCTCCTTCTCGGTGGTGGCCGGTCGACGCTCATCGCCGGACTAATCACTCTGTCGCGGCGCATCCCAATCGTGGCCGTCGCCCATTTCGGTGGCGGCGGAGAGAAAATCTGGGCGTACGCGAACCGGGAACCCAACTACACCACTTCCGCCGAGCTAGCCACCATGGCGGAGCCCTGGCACCCCGGAGCGGCCACAGCGATCACCGGTTCTCTGATCGATCAGCACGCCCGCCGCCTGTCCGCCCATCGACTCGCCGACAGGGAGCGCAAGCGTGCGCACCAGCGCACCAGCGCACCAGCCAAAGTCTGATCATCGCCTTCGGGCTGCTTCTGCTGGCCCTGGGGACGATTCCCTTGTCGTATTCGTGGATGCCAGGCAGCGGGCCCGGGCTCGCCGCCCTCTTCATAGCACCGCTGTTCGCCGCCACCTGCGGAGCGGTCTTCCGTAACGCCTCAGACCAAGCCGACGACTGGATCAGGACCACCGTGCTCGGTGCCACCGCCGGTGTTATCGCATTCGTGCTGTTTGTGGCCGCGCAACTGGCGACGACTCCCGACTTGCTGGAGGGAACCGGTGCGCGCCGCCTGCTGTTCTTCATTATCCTGGTCGCCTTCACTGCGGGGCTCACATTCGACGCGGTGTACAGCAAGCTCCGGTCGCAGGACGTCACGAGCACCTCGCCTCTCGACGGCACGCGCTGACTTGCGGCGATCGAGGTCCTAGGACATCCCAACTGAAACTTGTGGCAGGCCGGGGATTCATTCTGTCCTCGATGGTCAGCGTGCCCTCGTGGGCGATGGCGATCTCCCGCGCGATCGCCATTCCCAGGCCTGTTCCACTGGCGTCACGGGCGTAGGCAGCGTCCAGCCGGGTGAAGCGGTCGAAGACCACCTTTCTGTCCTGGGCGGCGATCTCGGCGCCGTCGTCGACGACTCGGATCAGCCGCAGCACCTTCAGCCCGACCTGCGCCAACGTGCCGATCAACCGAGACACTGTCGAGTCGAAGGCAACCGGTTCGAACAGCTCCGGTGAGCACCTGCGCATGGCCACTTCCACCAGGTAGTCCCCGCCCTCATCCCTGCCGCTCGATCTCGTCGTAACCGGATCGCAGGAGATTGAGGCGGATGCGGTCCGGACTGTCCCACCGGAGCATCTCCGCGTACCACAAGGCTTCCCAAAGCGCTCTCGCGGGATCCTCGTTCAGAGCCGCGGCCATGACCCTGACCCCGCGGCTCTCGACAATCAGCCGATGCGCCGGCGAACCCGGCTCCACAAGCCCGGAATCGTGCAGAGCCGCGGACTGGGCGAGGAGATCGCGCTCGACATCTTCCAATCGCGCCCTCACCCGTTGAGCCACCTCGCCCTGCGCTCTCAACGCTGCGAGAGCCTCTCCGATCAGCGAGCTGGGCAATTCGGCCCGATTGCCCGCCAGTTCCGCGGTATACGCGGCCATGTCTCTGAGTCTCTCCCGTGCAGGGTGCTCGGCCAGCGCCGCCAATCGCGGGTCCTCGGCCAGAAGGGCGCGTTGTTCCCGCAGGTACAATTCCTGCTCATCATCGGTGCCGGTACCGCCAGGATCCGGAGGCGCCTGGACGATCGCGCTGAGCCGAGGCTCGCCGAACCAGTCCGCGCCGAGGCGTTGCCCCACGACGGTCTCGGCAAGCATCAGCGCGCCAACCCGCCAATCCCCGTCCTGCTCCGCGACGCCCTCCCAACGCTGGAGGAATTTCTCCTCGCCATCCCCCTCCTCGGGATCGAACGGGTCGATGACGGCGATGATCCGCCCGCGCTCGGCGTAGGCGATCTGAGCGTCGCCGTTCACGTTCCAGAAGATGCTCATCGCTCGGCCGTCGCTCGACAGATCGGCCAGCAGCGGCAGGCGTGAACCTTGGAACCCGTTGGGTTCGACGATGAGCGTCCACTGCCCCAGCTTTCCGGCGAGGGCGGCGCCGGAAAGCTGCGGCAGCGCGTCATAGGCCGCCGCGACCGTTTCGAGGAAATCACGCCGGGCGATCGTGTCGGGCAGCCCGCCGATCAGGAGCAGCACCTCCTCGTCGTCGAGGCCATCGCACCAGGTCAGACACAGGGGGTGGGTCATGTACGAATCGAGCGACTGGTGGCCTTCGGTCATTTCGACGGCTCCGCACCTGTG
Source organism: Nonomuraea insulae (assembly GCF_042656245.1). Taxonomy (NCBI): domain Bacteria; kingdom Bacillati; phylum Actinomycetota; class Actinomycetes; order Streptosporangiales; family Streptosporangiaceae; genus Nonomuraea; species Nonomuraea insulae. Next base: position 857 of record NZ_JBHSPA010000050.1, on the reverse strand, counting down.
TGGTCGGCGGGTGGAGGGACACCAGTGACGGACGGCTCACCGGGCCGCCCGCCACCGATTCTCCGCAGACTACTTCGTGATCATGGTGCTTCTGAGTCGGGGACGAAACATCGGCCGTATGTGGGGCATCGCCGACTCCCACCACCCGCAATGGCTGGACGCCCTGGCCCGCGCCCATGCCGTCGTGGAGGACCGGGTGCGCGTCGGCAAGGCGATGGGCCTGCGCAACCTGCCCAGCAAGGACTGGTCCGTCAACTCCGGATGGATCCTGGCCGCAAACCTGGGCCACGACCTGGACTGCTGGCTGCGCCTGCTGACCCTGCACGACCAGGACGGCTTGGCACACGCCGAACCCGACACCATGCGCTACCGGCTCTACCACCTGCCCGCCCGCCTGGCCGCCCACGCCCGCCGACGCCATCTGCGCATCGAGCGGACCTGGCCCTGGGCTCAAGCATTCGTCCTGGCCTGGCACCGCCTCACCGATCTGCCCGCTCTCACCTGAGAGCCGGACCCCACCGCGACGATCCAGGAAGGAACCTCATCCGGGCCCGTGGAACCCGGCGCCCCCGCAGCGTCATGCGACGGCCCGCCCCAACCGCGTCAGGGACATTACGGGCGAACCGCGGAGCCGCTCACACAACCCAGCCCGCTGAAGAATCGAGGCTAATGCGGCCTTGTTTCTGTGCTCGGCCGCCTTCGCAGGCAACCGCCAGGCCAAGTGACCGCCCAACGCCAACCAAGAATGGTTTCGATGCCCGGTGGCTCTTTAATGGGCCACCGATGATGTCGGGCCCTGTCAACGGCCAAGTGCGTGTCGCCGCTGGTGGCCAGATAGAAGTCCCCAACTCTTCGAA
>NZ_JBHSPA010000049.1:0-70474 GCF_042656245.1 Nonomuraea insulae | reverse complement strand
AACGGACGCGTACACCCGAACCAGGAGCCACTTTCGCGATCCCCGCCCCGAGGGCGTTCATTTCGTTGTGTCTTAATTCTTTCAGCCGTTCAAGTCCCTGTCAAATTGACCCGACTTGCTCGACCTGCTGGAATTAATCCTTGTCCCCTTTCGGAGACAACCCCTCTAACTTACCAGCCATTCCGAGTGGACGCGCACGCCGCACCGGACGACCATGAAGATAGTGGGATTTTGCCGGGCGCCTCCGAGACTCTGATGAACCTCTCGACCGCCCTGCGGGAAGCAACTCTAGCAGCCTGGCGCACCCACTCACGCCGATCCAGGTAATCAGGAGGTTCTCCCCTGACCAGCTGACGCTCAAACCTGTCCCACGCTCCCATGACCGACAGTCTGCGCAAGCCGACGGCAAGTCATCCGCAATCGCCCCCCGGTACGAAGTACTCACGAGCAGACTGCTCTCCCGGAGGTGGCCGCTATGACCCGGTCGGAGTTCGACGACATCCGCTCATTCCTCGCCGACGAGGCTACTCACGCGGGAGACCTGCTGCGAGTCGCCAGGACTCTGATCGACGACCTCGAACACGCCCGCATGCGTGAGGCCGTCCTGCGGACCCATTACCTGCGCCTGCTGACGGCGGCGCGGGCGACCGTGGCGGCCGAGACCGTGGGCGCGCCCGACCCGTTGGCGTTCCTCAAGCACGAGCTCGCCGAGCGTGGCCAGCTCCCGGAGGACGGCGAGGCGGTGCATCGCATCCTGTCCGACGCCCGTACGGCGGCCGCGCTGCTCGCCTGTCTGGAGGCCTCGGTCCCGCAGCGCCGGCGCGGCATGCGCCTGCGCCGCTGCGTCGGCACCGGCCGCGCACTCCCCAGGTAACCGGCCAAAGCGCCCCTCAGGTAGAGGCCGAAGCGCCCCTCAGGTAGAGGCCAAAGCGCCGCCTCTCAGGCAGAGGACGCAGCGCCCCTCAGGTAGAGGACACAGCACGCCTCAACTACACGGCCAAACCCTGCGGCCCGGCCAAGCGGCCAAGGAAATCGCCGCGTAACCAGCCAAGGGGCACCGTTGCTGCCCACTGGCACGATGCCGACTTCGGGCATACCCGCCTTTGGCGGAGCAACTGTAAGACTTCCCAATATGTGGCAACGGTGGCTGAACTGGGCGGCGGTCATCATGGTCGGGATATTCGGCCTGATGTGGGTGGGCATTGTGATTTATGCCGACCAGGGCTCTTCCCTCTGGATGCGCCTCATACAGGTGCTCTTCGGCCTGACGCTGATGGGCTGGGCCGTGCAGAAATCGTTCCAGATGGCCGGCAAGCCCTGAACAACGGCCCTACGCCGAGGGCTGGAACCGATAACCCATTCCCGGCTCGGTCAGCAGCTGCACGGGATGCGCGGGATCCCGTTCGAGTTTGCGCCGCAGTTGTGCCATGTACTGCCGCAGGTAGTGCGTTTCCTTCAGATAGGCGTTGCCCCAGACCTCGGTCAGGAGTTGTCGCTGGCTGATCAGTTTGCCGGGGTTGCGCAGCAGGATCTCCAGGAAGTGCCATTCCGTCGGCGTCAGGCGTACCCCTCCTGAGATCGTCTTGCCGACGAGGTCGATGACGTGATCGCCGACCCGGGCCGTGGTGATCTCCTCGTCGTGCTGCCCCGTGCGGCGGGTCACCGCGCGCACCCGCGCGAGCAGTTCGTCGATGCTGAACGGCTTGGTCACGTAGTCGTCGGCGCCGGCGTCGAGCGCGTCCACCTTGTCCGTGCTGTCCCCCCGCCCGGACAGGACGATGATCGGGACCGAGGTCCAGCCGCGCAGGCCGTGGATGACCTCCACGCCGTCGAGGTCGGGCAGCCCGAGGTCGAGGATGACCAGGTCGGGGTGCCAGTGGGCGGCCTCGCGCAACGCCGTGCCGCCGTCGGGCGCGACCGCGACCTCGTAGTGCCTGGCGACCAGGTTGACGCGCAGGGCCCGCAGGATCTGCGGCTCGTCGTCCACCACGAGCACGCGCGTCATGTGGCCCGCCGCAACGAGATGGTCATGGTGAGTCCTCCTCCTGGCGTGTCCTCGGGGACGAGCGTGCCGCCCATCGCCTCGGTGAGGCCGCGCGAGAGCGCCAGGCCGAGGCCCACGCCCGCGTGGTTGTCGCGGTCACCGAGCCGTTGGAAGGGCAGGAACACCCTTTCATGCGCTTCGACCGGAATGCCGGGGCCGCGATCGATGACACGGATCTCGACGTTCTCGCCGTGCCAGCTCGCGTGGACGAGTACGGGTTCACCGGCCGGGCTGTGGCGCAGCGCGTTCGCCATCAGGTTGACGAGCACCCGTTCCAGCAGCGCGGGGTCGGCGGTGAGCTCGGGGAGGTCGGGCGGGATGTCGGTCGCGAGGCGGTCGCGGAGGGGGCCGAGGTCGTCCACGGCGTGCGGCAGGACGTCCTCGATCGCCACCGGTTCGAGTCGCACGCCGAGCACTCCGGCCTGCAGGCGGCTCATGTCGAGCAGGTTCGACACGAGCCGGTTCAGCTTGATCAGCGACTCGTCGGCGGTGGCGAGCAGTTCGGCGCGGTCCTCGTCGGACCAGGTGACCTCGGTGCTGCGCAGGCTCTCCACCGACGCCTTGGCCGAGGCGAGCGGCGTGCGCAGGTCGTGACCCACGGCGGCGAGCAGCGCCGTGCGCATCCTGTCGGCCTCGGCCAGCGGCCCGGCCCGGTCGGCGACCTCCCGCAACCGCTGCTGCCGCAGCGCCACCGCCGCCTGCGCCGCGAACGCCTCCAGCACCTTCCGGTCACTGGCCTCCAGCAGCCGCCCGCGCGCGGCCAGCACGAGCCGGTCGTCGATCACGACATCGATCTCGGCCTGGCCAGGGCTCGTGGCGGGCATTCCGCCGGAGGTGGACACGACCCGCCATTCGCCCGCGTCGCCCCGTTCGAGCATCGTCACCGCGCTCAGCCCGAACGTCTCCCGCGTCCGCGCCAGCAACGACGGCAGCGCCGACTCGCCGCGCAGCACATGACCTGCCAGCGTGGACAACACCTCGGCGTCGGCCCGCGATCGCGCGGCCTCCCTGCTGCGCCGTGCCGCCAGGTCCACGACGGTGCTCACCATGGCCGCCACCAGTACGAAGATGACCAGCGCGACCACGTTCTCCGGCTCGGCGACCGTCAGGGTGTGCAGCGGCGGCGTGAAGAACCAGTTGAGCAGCCCGAATCCGAGCAGCGCCGCCGTCAGCGCCGGCCACATGCCGCCCGCCAGCGCGGCGGCCACGACGAGCAGCAGGAAGAGCAGGATCTCCGTGGGCAACGTCAGGTCCAGCGGCCGGAGCGCGAGCGTGAGCAGCGGCATCCCGAGCAGTACCAGCGCCCAGCCGGACAGTCGCCGGGTAACGGTCAGCGCGGCCCCCGGCCTCGGCCGGGCGCGGCCCTGCCCGGTCGCCTCGTGCGAGACCATGTGCACGTCGATCGATCCCGACAGTGCCGTCGTCGTCACGCCCACGCCCCGCGTGAGCAGCCGTTTCCTCCTGGACGCGCCGAGCACGAGTTGGGTGGCGTTCACGCCGCGGGCGAACTCCAGCAGCGCGCGGGGAATGTCGTGGCCGACGACCTGGTGGTAGGTGCCGCCGAGATTCTCGATGAGGGCGCGCTGGCGTACCAGGTTCGCCGGGTCCGCGCCCGTGGTCAGCCCGTCGGCGCTGGTGACGTGCACGGCCAGCAGGTCGGCGCCCTTGCCCCTGGCGGCGACCCGCGCGGCGCGCCGTACGAGCGTGTCGCCCTCCGGGCCTCCGGTGAGCGCGACCACCACACGCTCGCGCGCCTCCCAGGTGCCGGCGATCGCGTGGTCCGCACGGTAGCGGTCGAGCTGTTCGTCCACCTTGTCCGCCACCCAGATCAGGGCGAGCTCCCGCAAGGCGGTCAGGTTGCCGACGCGGAAGTAGTTGGCGAACGCGGCGTCCACCCGCTCGGGCGGGTAGACGTTGCCGTGGGCCATCCGGCGCCGCAGCGCCTCAGGGGACATGTCGACCAGCTCGATCTGGTCGGCCCGCCGCACCACCTCATCCGGTACGGTCTCCCGCTGCGTCACCCCGGTGATCTGCTCGACCACGTCGTTCAGCGATTCGAGGTGCTGGATGTTGAGCGTCGAGACGACGTCGATCCCGGCCTCGAGGATCTCCTCGACGTCCTGCCAGCGCTTGGCGTTGCGGGAGCCGGGGACGTTCGTGTGGGCGAGCTCGTCGATGAGGGCGAGCGTGGGGGCGCGTTCGATCACGGCGGCGGGGTCGAGCTCGGTGAACGTCGCCCCCCGGTACGTCAGGCTCTGCCGGGGCAGGATCTCCAGGCCGTCGAGGAGGGCCGCGGTGCGGGCGCGGTCGTGTACTTCGACCAAGCCCACGACCACGTCCTTGCCCCGCTCGCGGGCCCGGCGCGCCTCACTGAGCATGGCGTAGGTCTTGCCCACCCCCGGCGCCGCTCCGAGGTAGACGCGCAGCCGCCCTCTGCCTCCCATTCCTCCAGGCTAAGGCTGGTACGGCGGCGCCACTCCCCAGCCCCAGTGCGGCACCGGCGCCTCAAGCGGGGGCGTCGCGCCCGGCTGCGAGTTGGACCTGGCCAACCGGGTACCCCATTCGATGTAGCCGGCGAACGCGGCCCTGAACTCCGGATCGTCCGGCAGCCCCACTTCGTCGGCCGCGTCCATGAGCAGGCTCACCCACCTGCGGCGCTGCGGCTCGGTGATGGCCTTGTCGAGGTGGTGGCGGAGCATGTTCGCATAGCCGCCGCGCTCATGGGTGTAGCGGTCGGGGCCGCCGAAGACTTCGCTCAGCCACATCGCCACGTGTTGCGGATGATCGGGGTCCATGTGCGCGAACAACGGCCCGATCAGGTCGTCCTTGAGGACACTGCGGTAGAACACCTCGGTCAGCCGCTCGAAGGCCTCGGTGCCGCCTGCCCATTCATAGATCGTAGGTTCGGTCATGTAATGATGTAATCATCATTGCGGCCAACAAAAAAGCCCCCGGCCATTGGCCGGGGGCTTTCCTTGGTAGCGGGGGCAGGATTTGAACCTACGACCTCTGGGTTATGAGCCCAGCGAGCTACCGAACTGCTCCACCCCGCGTTGGTGTGTTAACACTTACTCTACAGGCTCCCAGGAGTGCTTGTGACGGAGAATTCCCGCCACTTACATTCGAAAGCCCGGTTTCCGTTTCCGGATCCCGGGCTTTCGGCCTGGTAGCGGGGGCAGGATTTGAACCTGCGACCTCTGGGTTATGAGCCCAGCGAGCTACCGAACTGCTCCACCCCGCGTCGTCTTGCTCCTTAAGAGTATCGGTGCCGCAGGGTGGGCGCAAACTGAATGGGCTAACCCGTGTCCCCCGTCGGTGACGTCGTTGGCGACGCTGATGGCGAGGCCGATGGCGAGGCTGACGGTATGACACTTGGCGAGGCGCTCGGGGATGCCGAAGGCGTGGCCGAGGGTGACGCCTGTGGCTGTTGCGCGTTGGCGCCCTCCAGCGCCTTCAGCGCATCCTCCAGCCGCTTCTGAGCATCGCCGTAGGCGTCCCAGTCGGGCGGGCTGGCCTGCAGGGCCTTCTGCGCGTCCGAATAGGCCTTCTTGGCGTTGCCGATCGCCGAATTCAGCGCCGTGTTGGACTGGTTCGGCTGCGCCTGCTCATCGCTCGGCTGTTGCTGCTGCTGTTGCTGTTGCTCGCCGCCGAAGACCTCCTGGAGCGCCTCCTCCAGCGTGCGTGCCACACCGATCTTGCTGCCGAACGACACCAGGACACGCTGCAGGATCGGGTACGGCTCCTGCCCGCCGCCCGCGGCCACCTGGATGTACACCGGTTCGATGTAGACCAGGCCGCCCGCGTACGGGAGTGTCAGGAGGTTGCCGTAGCGGACCGACGAGGCGCCCACGCCGAGGAGGTTGAGCTCACCGGCGAAACGGCTCTGGAAGGAGTTCTGGGCCTGGCCTGGGCCCGGGATGGGGGTGCTGGACGGCATGCGCAGGATGCGCATTCGCCCGTAGTCCCCGCCGGCCGAGGAGTCGACCGCCATGAACGCCGCCAGGTTGGGCCCCGCCCGTGGCACGAACGTCGTGGTCAGCGAGAACGACGGCGTGCCCCCCGGCATCGTGGTGGTCACGTAGTAGGGCGGCTGCTTGATGTTCTTGTCGCCCTGGGTCGGGTCGCCGGGGACGTTCCAGAAGTCCTGGCCGCTGTAGAAGGCGGACGGGTCGGTGATGTGGTAGCGCGACAGGGTGTAGCGCTGCACCTTGAACAGGTCTTCCGGGTAGCGGACGTGCTGGCGCAGGTCCGGGCTCATCTCCGAGGCCGGCCGGATGGTGCCGGGGAAGGCGTTGCTCCAGGTCTTGAGCACCGGGTCGTTGTTGTCCCAGGCGTAGAGCTTGACCGTGCCGTCGTAGGCGTCGACCGTGGCCTTGACCGAGTTGCGGATGTAGTTGATCTTGTCGCTCGGCTGCTGGGCGATCACGCGGCGGTCCGTGGACGTGTCGCGCGTCATGTCGCCGAGGCTCTCGCTCTGCGAGTACGGGTAGTCGTTGGACGTGGTGTAACCGTCCACGATCCACTGGATGCGCCCGTCGACGATCGACGGGTAGGGGTTGCCGTCGAGCGTCAGGTAAGGCGCGACCTTCTGGACCCTGTCACGCGGGTTGCGGACGTAGAGGATCTTGGAGTTGTCGTTGATGTCGCCCGACAGGACGATGTTCGCCTCGCTGTACTTGGCGGCGTAGACGAGCCTGTTGATGAACGAGCCGACGGGCACTCCGCCCCGGCCGGTGTAGGTCGTGTTCTTCTGGCCCGTGTCGCCCGTCTCCGGATAGTCGAGCTCCTGCGGGTTCTTGGGGTTGCCGCCCGCGATGACGTATTCGGAGGAGGAGGCTGGGTCCTCGCCGTAGTAGACCCGCGGCTCCTTGAGCTTGGTGCTGTTGACCAGCGGGCCGATGACCGGCATGTCCTTGGCGTCGTAGTTGGGCAGGCCACTGCTGTCGACCTGGTTGCCCGGCGCGGCGACGAAGCCATAGCCGTGGGTGTAGACCAGGGCCCGGTTGATCCAGTTGTTCTGGCCCTCGGGCGGGCTGGTCAGCTCGCGTACGCCGACGATGTGGTCGACCATCTTGCCCGTGCTGTCGGGGTAGCGGTCGACGTCGAGCGGGTCGGCGAAGCTGTAGAAGCCCCTGATGCGCTGCGTCTGCTCATAGGTCGAGGAGACCAGCGCCGGGTCGAGCAGGCGCACGCCGGAGACGGAGGTGTCGCCGTTGGTCTCGACCTTGGTCGGGTCGGCCTGCGCGTTGTAGGTCTCGACCTCGGTCTTGTCGACGTTGTACGCCTCCCGCGTCGCATCGATGTTCCGATCGATGTACGCGGCCTCCTTGAGCTGCTGGTTGGGCTTGACCTGGAACTGCTCGACCAGCGCCGGGTAGACGCCGCCGATCAGGATGGCCGAGAGCACGAGCAGGCCGAAGGAGACCCCGGGCAACATGCCGCCGGGGCGCACGACGCCGGCGAAGAACAGCGCGGCGCAGATCAGCGCGATGATCGCGAGGATGGTCTTGGCCGGCAGCACCGCGTTGACGTCGGTGTAGGAGGCCCCGTGGACGAAGCCCCGGTCGGAGAAGACGAGTCCGTACCGGTCGATCCAGTAGGCCACGGCCTTGAGCAGCACGAAGATGCCCAGCAGCGCTGACAGGTGAACGCGGGCCGCCCTGGAGGCGTGCACGCCCGGCGACTGCAGGCGGAACCCTCCATAGAGGTAGTGCGTGATCGCCGCCAGCACGATCGAGATGATCACGGCGGTGAACAGGAAGTTCAGCACCATGCGGATGAACGGGTAGTCGAACATGAAGAACGAGATGTCCATCCCGAACAACTTGTCCTGCTTGCCGAACGTCGCACCGTTGATGAACTGCAGCCACGTCTGCCACTGCCCCGCGAACGAGGAGCCGGAGAAGAGCGCGAGCAACCCCATGCCGACGATGAAGATCAGCTTTCGGTGGGGATCGAGTGCCATCCGGTAGCGGTCGGCGCCGCTGCCCCCGCCGAACATCGCGGGCCCGAACATCGGCCGCGTGCGGAAGGCCAGCAGCATGTTGCCGCCCGCGATGCCGACCATCAGCACCGCTCCGACCAGGAACAGCACGATCTGGGTCAGCACCACACCGCTGAAGACCGACGTGAAGCCGGTCGAGTCGAACCACAAATAGTCGGTATAAACACCCGAGAAGAGAAAGAACAGCGCGATGATCGCCACCAGAGCGATCGCCACAGGCAGAAGCAGTCGCGGTCGGCGGGGCAAGCGCATCGCCCTGCCGGCTCCTGGGGTCCGGAAGCTCAAGGCCAACCCCTCGTCGTAATGAAGAAACGGTCCGTGTCTGGCAACCTACACCGCGGTGCAGGCCCTCTTACTAACGCACGGCGATCGCCAGAAGTTTCATCCGGCTTCACACGCGGGCACCTCTCCCTTGCCCGAGCGCAGTGCGTCGAGCGCCTGCACCGCTCCGTGCAGCGTTTCGGCCCTGACCAGCCGCAACCCGTCGGGCACGGCGTTCATGGCCTCGGCGCAGTTGTCGGCGGGGGTCAGGAAGACCGTGGCGCCGGAGTCCTTGGCGCCGACCATCTTCTGCGCGATCCCGCCGATCGCGCCGACCTTGCCCGCCGGCTCCATGGTGCCGGTGCCGGCGATCCGCTTACCACCGGTGATCTCACCGGGCGTGAGCTTGTCGAGTATGCCGAGCGAGAACATCAGCCCGGCGCTGGGCCCGCCGACGTCACCCACGTTGATGTCGACCTCGAACGGGAACTTGTACTTCGCCTGCATCACCACGCCCACGAGCGTCTGCCCCTTGGGCCCGGCCACCGTCTGCAGGGTGACGTCGAGCTTGTCCTTGCCCCGGGTGACGTTGAAGACGACGCTCTCGCCCGGCTTGTGTGCCTTGACGGCGTCGCTGACGACGGTGACGTCCTTGGCCGGCTTGCCGTCGACGGAGTTGATCTCGTCGTCCTTCAGCAACTTGCCCTCGGCGGGCTTGCCCTTCTCCGTGGACACCACGCTGACGACCATGCTGTAGGGGATCTTGAGCTCGTTGAGCGCGGCGGCGGTGGCGGAGTCCTGGGAGTTGGTCATCTCTACCGTGTTCTCCTGCTCGACCTCCTTGGGGTCGCGGTCAGGAGCGAAGATGGTCTCCTGCGGGACCACGGCCACGGTCGGGTCGAGCCAGCCGCGAAGGGCCGTCAGCAGGTCGATCTGCGCGGCCGGGCCGCCCTGGTAGGCCACCGTGACCAGGCTCAGCGCGCCGCTGGTCGGGTAGGTCTGCTTGCCCTTGATCGAGATCACGGGCTTCTTGTCGACCTCGCCGATGGTGTTCTCGGTCGGGCCCGGGCTCAGCACGACGTACGGGACCGGGCGGAAAGCGCCCACCACGCCGAGCGCGAGCACAAGGAATCCCGCGAGCAGCAGGGTCAGGGCGCGTCGTGACATGTCGATGAGCTTATTCGCCGGCGCCGACCCACTCGGTCTCGCCATCTGCGAACACCTGGTGTTTCCAGATGGGGACCTGGGCCTTGAGGTCGTCGATCAACCGGCGCGCGGCCTTGAACGCCTCGTCCCGGTGCGGCGCCGCCACCGCGACGATCACGGCGGTGTCGCCCAGCTTCAGGTCGCCGACCCGATGCACGGCGGCCAGGGCCGTCACGGCGGCGAAGTCGGCGGCGACCTTCTCCGCCACCTGACGCAACTCGGCCTCCGCGGAGGGGTGCGCCGAGTAGGACAGCCCGGTCACCGGCTTGCCGTGATCCTGCTCACGCACGGTGCCCACGAAGAACGTGGTGCCGCCCGCGGCGTGGTCGCCCACGGCGGCCAGCACCTCGTCGACGGAGAGCGGGGTGTCGCGTATGCCGAGCAAGCGGATGACGTCCACGGAAAAAGCCTAACCTTTACGAGCGGCGTTTCTTACGTACCTGACGGACGATCGCGGCGGTGCCGATGACGGCGACGGTGGCGCCGGCGGCGGTGAGCGTGGCCTCCTTGACGGGCAGACGGCGGCCGACCACCGTCGTCCTGTTCTCGCGCAGCTCCAGGAGCTGCGCGAACGCCGCCTCGTTGGTCCACGACGGCTTCCAGCCCGCCTCGCGCAGCGAGGTGCAGTCGACCACCCACGGATAGACGACGTAGTGCAGGTCGGTGGCGGGGGCCGGGGTGATGCCGAGGCGGTGCAGGCGCTGGGCCGTGCCGAACGTCAGCCCCGCGGGCAGTTCCAGGCTGCGGATGCCGGACAGCTCCTCGACCTGCTCCTGCTCCAGCCAGCCGTCGGAGCCGACCGCCACCACGCCGGTGACCAGGCCGCGCGCCGCGAGCTCCAGCGCCGAGACCAGGTCGTCGATGTGGCAGAACTGCCAGTGCGGGCTGCAGCCCTTGACGGTCAGGAGTCTGGGCGACTCGAAGTGGCGGGTGAGCACCGTGTCGACGCCGGGGCCGGCGACCGCGGCCGGGCGCAGCACGGTGACCTCCAGGCCGGGGTGGCTGCGCAGGGAGCGGCGTACGAGGGACTCGATCTCCAGGAAGTCGCCGACGACGCCGGTGTCGGGCTCGGCGGCCACGGGGGCGTCCTCGGGCAGCGGCACGTCGTTGTCGGGCGCGGCGCCGTACACCATCGCGCTGGTGACGAGCACCACACGGCGGACGCGTGCGGCGGCGCTGGCCGTCAGCACCGTCTGGGCGGCGCGCAGGTTGTACGCCCGCCGCTCCCCGGGGTCGGAGTCGACGGCGTAGTCACCGGCCAGATGGACCAGGACGTCGATGTCGGAGATCCGGTTCGCCAAGAGCGGATCTCGGACGTCGATCTCTCTCCACGTGGCTTCCTGGACATCGCCGCGCTGATCGTCGATGGCCACCACTCTGCGGAAATCCGCGGAGGATACGAGCCTTGCGAGCAGCTCTCGGCCTAGGCCGGAGGCCGCGCCCGTTACGGCGACGACGGGTTGGCGCGGGCGTTTCGAGGTAGGCACCAGGTCCTCACTTTGCACTGATCCGCCGTAGGACGACTAACGTGGCGGATGTGGACTCCTCCATCCTGCACGAGGTAGAGCGGTGACTGACCTGCCAGGTCGCGAAAACGACCCCAACGAGAACCCGTTCGCCATGTTCGGCAACCCTGAGCAGATGGCTCAGGCGATGCGCCAGTTCGCCGACATGTTGTCGGCGCCCCAGGGTTCAGGCCCTGTCAACTGGGACATGGCCAAGAACATCGCCCGGCACGCCGTGGTCGCCGAGGGCGACCCGAGTGTCATGGAAGGCGAGCGCCGCCAGATCGTCGAGGCGCTCAGCCTGGCCGACCTGTGGCTGAACGAGGCGACGACGCTGCCGAGCGGCGTGTCCAACCCGCAGGCCTGGAGCCGGTCTGAGTGGATCGAGAACACCATCCCGATCTGGCGCAAACTTTGCGAACCCATTGCCGAACGCATGGTCGACACCATGGGCGGTGCGCTCGGCGGCTCCGGGCTGCCCCCTGAGGCCCAGCAGATGGCCGGGCCTCTCATGGGCATGCTCAAGCAAATGGGCGGCATGATGGTCGGCCAGCAGATCGGGCAGGCGCTCGGCTCGCTGGCCCGCGAGGTCGTCGGCACCACCGACATCGGGCTGCCTCTGTCCGACACGGCCGCGCTGCTGCCCGGGGGCATCTCCTCCTTCAGCGAGGGCCTCGAGGTCCCCGCCGACGAGATCAGGCTCTATCTGGCGCTGCGCGAGGCCGTGCATCATCGGCTCTTCCAGCACGTTCCGTGGCTGCGCTCGCACCTTCTGGGGGCGGTCGAGGAATACGCCAAGGGCATCACGGTCGACACTTCGGCGCTCGAAGAGCAGATCCGCGGGCTCGACATCAACAATCCCGAGGCTCTCCAGGAGGCGCTGAGCGGGGGCAACCTGCTCAAGCCCGAGGAGACCGAGCGGCAGAAGGCCGCCCTGGCGCGGCTGGAGACGATGCTCGCGCTGGTCGAGGGCTGGGTCGCCACCGTGGTCGACAAGGCCGCCGAGGGCAAGCTGCCCTCGGCCGTGGCGCTGGCGGAGACCGTACGCCGCCGTCGCGCCACCGGCGGGCCCGCCGAGCTGACGTTCGGCACGCTGGTGGGGCTGGAGCTGCGGCCCAGGCGGCTGCGCGAGGCCGCGGCGCTGTGGCGGGCGCTGGAGAGCGAGCGCGGCCTCGACGGGCGCGACGCGCTGTGGGGTCACCCCGACCTCATGCCGACGGCCGAGGATCTCGACGACCCCGAGGCTTTCGTACGCGGTGAGGCGGCCTGGGACATCTCCCAGCTCGAAGCCAAGCCCGACGACGACGGCGAAGGCGAGGGCGGCAAGAGTTGAGCCTGCACGCCGACGCGGTGGCGGTGCTGTCCGGCTGGACCGCGCCGACGCCCGGGGAAGAGGCGCTGCGCACCGAGTTCCTCGACCATCTGCGGACGCATGATGACGCGATGTTGCGCGAGTGCGTCCCCGGGCATCTGACGGCGACGACGGCGGTGTTGTCGCACGACGGTTCCAAGGTGCTGCTGACCCTGCATCCGAAGGCCAAGATGTGGCTGCCGATGGGCGGTCACTGTGAAATCTCCGACACGTCCCTTGCGGAGACGGCGCTTCGAGAGGCGCAGGAAGAGTCGGGAATTTCCGGGCTTGAGCTGCTGCCTGGGCCGCTCGCGGTGGACAGGCACGTCGTATGGTGCCATCCGCCGCAGAGCTGGCATCTCGACGTCGAATACGCGGCGGTGGCCCCCGCGGGCGCCGAGGCCGTGATGAGCGAGGAGTCGCTCGATCTGCGCTGGTTCCCCGTGGACGAGATCCCGGAGCCGTCCGACGAGGCCACGCGGCGGTTGGCCGCACGTGGACAGGCCGCGCTTAGCTCGGGCTCACGCGCATTTGGCTAGAGTCCATTTGCGTCGTTCCAAAGGGGGGCCTGCGTGGAGACTTCCGCCGTCGGCGGCACGATCGTGACACCCGCACGCAAACGCAGGAAGTTTCCCGCGACGGCGCTGACGTGGGCGGCCGTGACCCCGTTCGCCGCCTGGGCGCTGGCCAGGGTGGCCGGGCTGGAGCGGGGGTCGCTGCCCACGCAGATCATGACCGCGACCCCGTACGCCGCGGCCGGCTCGCTGGTGCCCCTCCTGATCGCCGCGGTCGGGCGCAAGCGCGCCGCGACCGCCGTCGCGCTCCTCGCGACGACGGCGCTCGGCTTCAGCGTGCTGCCCAGGGCGCTGGGCACGGCCGACGCCGCGACCGGCCGGCCGCTCAGGGTCATGACGATCAACATGTTGTTCGGCAAGGCCGATGTCGCGACGATCATGAAGCTGGTACGCGATTTCGACCCCGACGTGCTGAGCACCCAGGAGCTGACTCCAGGGGCGGTCTCCGACATGGACGCGGCCGGGCTGAAGGAGATCATGCCGCACCGCGTGCTGCAGGCCGAGTGGAACGCCGGAGGCAGCGGGCTCTACTCCAAACATCCGGTCGAACCGCTCTGGGACCTGATGCCGCCGGTCGGGCACCACATGCCCGCGGCGTTGATCTCGGTGCCCGGGGGCAAAGCGATCGAGTTCATCGACGCTCATCCCTTCCCACCGCTCGGGCCGCAGGTCACCGACTGGAACGTGGCAATGGACGCCTTTCCCTCCGCCGCCGCGGACCGGGTGCGGATCATCGCGGGCGACTTCAACGCCTCGCTCGACCACGCCGCCCTGCGCGGGCTGCTGTCGCGGGGCTACAAGGACGCGGCCGACCAGGTGGGGGCCGGTCTGATCCCGACGTGGCCGGCGAACAAGCGGGTGCCGCCGCTCATCACGATCGACCACGTGCTGGTGGATCAGCGGGTGGGCGTGCAGGAGGTCACCGTGCACGACGTGCCGGGCACCGACCACCGGGCCGTGCTGGCCACGCTCACCGTGCCCTGACCAGCGCCCTGGTGTTGTCCCAGCCTTCGAGCCCCGGGTCGAGTCTTTCAAGGTCGTCGCGGGTGCGCAGGCGGTGCCAGCCGGGGGTGGTGGCCACCCGTCTCGGCCCCGGAGCCTGGTCGCGCAGGTCCTTGACGACGTCGTAGGCGTCGAGGTCGGGATCCGCCCAGGCGGGCGCGGGGAGTCCGCAGGCCAGGGCCACCGCTCCGCCGTCCTCCGACGGGCAGACCGTGATCTCGGCCCGGCCCAGCTCCCTGAACAGCTTGCCGATCAGCAGCGGCGGCAGGTCGGGGGCGTCGGCGCTGATCACCGCGATCTGGTCGGCTTGGATGCCCCGCAGTGTGGTCTTCAGCGGTTCGCCCTCGGCGATCGTGATCACCTCGGTGCCGGGCCAGACGATGTCGTCGAGGCCGGGGACGCTGGTGATCAGGACCGGGGTGACGAGTTCGAGCCCCGCGACGATCTCGTACGTGTCCTCCGCCATCGCCTCCAGGAACTCCCTGGGATCGACGCCCGGTGGCGCTGCCTGCGCCATGTTCTGTCGTACCAGGACCGCGGCGATGCGCGTCAACACTCCTCCGGTGCCATGTGGGCCGCGGCGGAGAATCCCTCCAGGAACCCGCGGGCCCGCTCCGCCTTCGGATACTGTTCTACCAGCGCCCAGAACTTGGCCCCATGGCTGGGCACCAGCAGGTGCACGAGCTCGTGGATGATCACATAGTTGATGACCCACTCGGGCAGGCCCTTGAGCCTGGTGGAGATCCGGATCGTGCCGGTCTCCGGGGTGCAGGAGCCCCAGCGGTGCTGCTGGTTGTCGACCCAGCGCACGCTCACGGGGTCGGGCTCGCCGTCCAGATATTTGGCCGACAACTCCTTGGCCCGCTCCAGCAGAGCCTCGTCGGTCGGCCTTCGCCGTCGTTCCTTGGCGGCCAACCGGTCCAGCATCCGGCTGACCCATTCATCCGCGTCTTCGCCGCTCAGCCAGGCGGGGAGGAGCACGATCGTCTTGTCGCCGTCGCGGTAGGCGGAGACCGTTCGCCGGCGACGAGAACTGCGACGAACCTCGACTGTCTCGGGGGGCACATATGCACGGTAGCCGAGACTGGCGAAATTCCACAGAGGGTGGACGTTGTTTCTGCTGGTCAGATGATTAAGAGCCGGTGAATTTGGGCATGCGCCTTTCCCGATGTGCTGCCAGGCCCTCGATCATGTCCGCTGAGGCCATGGTCACGGGCTGAGCCAAGGATTCCCACCTCAGAGCCGCTTCCAGGTCTTGATGGTCTTGGTTCAGGGCCACTTTGGTGAGCCTTGTGGCAATGGGCGCGTTCTGTGCGATCTTCCCGGCGATGTCCCCCACTTCCGACATTAGGTCATTTTTCGGGAAAGATTGATTTACCAGACCTTTGTCCGCTGCTTCCGTTCCGGACAGGCTGCGGCCCGTCAGAAGCATCTCGCGCGCCAGCCCCGCGCCAGCCCTCCGTGGGAACAGGTACGTGGCCGCCATGCCCGGGTGCAACCCCAGCGAGGTGAACGGGGCCAGCAGCTTGGCGTCGTCGGCCGCGTAGACGAGGTCGCAGGCCAGCGCCACGCACAGTCCTGCCCCTACGGCTGGGCCGTTGACGGCGGCGATCGTGGGGATCTCGAGCTCTGTGATCGTCAGCCAGGCGCGGTAGAAGGTCAGCATTCGGTCGCGCAGGTGGGGGACGGTCTCCGTACCGCGTTCGCCGAGCCACGACAGGTCGCCGCCCGAGGAGAAAGCTGTCCCCGCGCCCGTGACCACTACGCAACGGGCCATTGTGTCCGTGGCCAGGGCGGACATCGTTTGTCGCCATTGGGCGGTCATGGTGTCGGTCATGGCGTTGCGGAGGTCGGGGCGGTTGAGGGTGATGTGTACGACTCCGTCGTCTTTGCGATCAACCAAGAGCTCGTCCATGCGGGGAAGCGTAACGCGGGCCATGACTGCGGGACCGGGCGCTCGCCCGTCCGAAGCGCCTCGGCTACTTGCCGCCTGACCGCTCAACTTGCTCCACTTGCTCCACTTGCTCCATTTGCTCTCGGTGCGGTGGGACCCGGTGGGACCGGTGGGTGCGGTGGCCCAGTCGGCCCGGTGGGACCGGTGGGACCGGTGGGACCTCTGGGACATGTGGGACCAGACCGCCCGGTGGGACCGGTCGGCCCGGCCAGCCCGGTGGGACCGTCCGGTGCGGTGGGCCCGGTCGGCGCGGTGGGCCCGGTCGGCCCGGTCGGCCCGGTGGGACCCAGAGCGCCCGGGGGAACGGTCGGTGCGGTGGGCCCGGTCGGTGCGCTGGGCCCGGTCGGCGCGGTGGGAGGTGGGCGCGGTGAGGCCCGTCCACGGAAAACCGGTTTGCCCCCTTATCGCGATCGCGCCGCGCTATGAACGGGCTGATCCACTTCCGCCGATCATGGCCCTATCCACAGGTGACGCACATGCGGCCGAGTTATCCACAGTCCCCGCCGAACCCACTCGGGATCTTGTTCCGGCATGGAAACCTTTCCCGCCATGAGGCCACGTGTGAAGCCCACCCTCCGACGCATCCTCCGCGACGAGCAGACGCTGCAATACGGCGTCCACCCTCTCCGTGCGGTCATGCTGAGCGGCCTGACCAAGCCCGTCCGGCAGTGGATCGAGAGCCTCGACGGCACCCGCGACCTGGATGCCGTTCTGCACGACGCGGCCCTCGCGGGTCTCGATGAGATCCGCGCGCGGTCCCTGCTCAACCAGCTCGCCGTCCAGGGCGCCCTCCACGACGCCGCCATCGGCCCCGGGTCCCTCCGCGACCTCCCGCTGGCCGAACGCGACCGCCTGAAACCAGAGCTCGACGCCCTCGACCTCGCTTCCACCGCCCCAGACGGCATGATCACTCTCTTCGAGCGCCGCCGGAGGTCGCGCGTGCGCGTCTACGGGGCCGGCCGGGTCGGATCACAGGTGGTCGCCCTGCTCGCCGCCGCCGGAGTGGGCAACATCCGGGTGCTCGATCCAGGCACGGCCCAGCCTGCGGACGTCACACCCGGGGGCCTGACATGGGCGGAAGTGGGCCTACCTCGTGAGGTGGGCGCCGTGGCGATCGCCAGAAGACTCACATCGGGCGGTGTCCCCGGCATGGAGATGGACGACCCCACCGATCCCCCAGAAGCCGCCATACCTCCGTACCCCACCGAAAGCCCTCGACTCACCACCCCACGCAACACTTCCCCCACATCCCAACGCGGCACCTCCCCCGCAGCCCAACGCGGCACCTCTCCCGCCACTCCACGCGGCACCTCTCCGACTCCCTCACGCGGCATCTCCCCCGCAGCCCAACGTGACACCCCTCCTGCCACTTCACGTGCTGCCTCTCCCACTCCCTCACGCGGCACCTCCCCCGCCACTCCACGCGGCACCCCCTCACGTGCCGTCTCCCCTGCTCCTTCGCGCGGAGCTACTCCGCCCCCCTCACGCGGAGCCTCTCCCGCCTCCCCAGGTGGCATCTCTCACGCCCCGCCGCGCAACTCCTCTGCCAGCCCTCCCGGAGCCGCTTCACGGGATGGGCTTGTCGCCCCACGCGGTGCTTCGCCTGCTGCCCAGCCCAGCTCTCCCGCCACATCTGCGCGCGGGCGTGCAGCCTCACCGCAAAGCCCCTCTACCGCATCTGCGCGCGGGCCGGCCACCTCACCGCCAAACTCCTCCGCCACATCTGCGCGCGGGCGTGCAGTCTCACCGCAAAGCCCCTCTGCCGCATCTGCGCGCGGGCCGGCCACCTCACCGCCAAACTCCTCCGCCACATCTGCGCGCGGGCGTGCAGCCTCACCGCAAAGCCCCTCTACCGCATCTACGCGCGGGCCGGCCACCTCACCGCCAAACTCCTCCGCCACATCTGCGCGCGGGCGTGCAGTCTCACCGCAAAGCCCCTCTGCCGCATCTGCGCGCGGGCCGGCCACCTCACCGCCAAACTCCTCCGCCACATCTGCGCGCGGGCGTGCAGTCTCACCGCAAAGCCCCTCTGCCGCATCTACGCGCGGGCCGGCCACCTCACCGCAAAGCCCGTCTGCCGCATCTCCGCGTGGGCGCGCCACCTCGCCAGGCCCCGCTGCGGCCTCGCCGCGTAGCGCCTCTTCCGGTTCTCCGCCCAGTTCGCCTGGCACCTCCGCACGTGGTGGAGGTGCCGCTGATTCGCACGGTGGCATGCCTGCGGACGGAGTGAGGCCGACTGTGAATGTGCTGGCGGGTGGGTCGTTTCTTGGTGACAAGTCGGATCGGCCCGATCTTGTCATCCTGGCGCCGGTCACCCCTATGGACATGGTGCTGGTCAACGAGTTGAGCTCTCTGAAGATCCCGCACCTGCTCGTGTCGGCCTTCGAGGGGCATGGGACCATCGGACCGCTGGTCCTGCCGGGTGATTCGGCATGCCTGCACTGCCTCGACCTGACGCGGCGTGACCGTGACCCCCTCTGGCCGATGGTCACGGCCCGGCTGGGCGGCTATCCGCCGGGCGAGATCGCGTGTGATGCGGCTCTCGCCAGCGTGGTGGCGGGGGCGGCGGTCGGCCATGCGCTTGCTCATATCGACGGCAGAGAGCCTGCTGTGACCAACGGCACAATGGAGGTAACCCCTGATTGGCGCTGGAAGAGGCGGTCGTGGAAGGTACATCCGCAATGTCGTTGTATGCGAAACAATCCTTATTCGCTAAGAATGGTCATGGTATCTAACCGCGACTGACGTGCTCAGAGGACGCCACGAAGGGGGGAAGCGGTATCTCGCAGAGGTTCCGCGCATCAGTGTGAGCGATCTTCCGCGCCGTGCTGTCACGCGTTCGGCCAAACTGGCCACCCTTCCACTCAGTTATGCGGGCCGAGCCGCGCTGGGGCTCGGCAAGCGCATCGGAGGCAAGTCGGCGGAACTCGTGGCCCAGGAAGTACAGCAGCGTACGGCCGAGCAGGTCTTCAAGGTTCTCGGCGAGCTCAAGGGCGGCGCGATGAAGCTGGGCCAGGCCCTGTCGATCTTCGAGGCGGCACTGCCGCAGGAGATCGTCGGGCCCTACCGCGCCGCGCTGACCAAGCTGCAGGAGGCCGCGCCGCCGCTTCCCGCGTCCACGGTCCACAAGGTTCTGAGAGAGCAGCTCGGTGACGACTGGCGGGAGCATTTCCTGTCGTTCGACGACCAGCCGACGGCGGCCGCCTCGATCGGACAGGTGCACAAGGCGGTGTGGCACGACGGCAGGGAGGTGGCCGTCAAGATCCAGTATCCGGGCGCGGGCAAGGCCCTGCTCGGCGACTTCGCGCAGCTCTCGCGCCTGGGCAAGCTGTTCGGGGTGCTGCTGCCGGGTCTCGACATGAAGGCCGTGCTGAACGAGCTGCGCGAACGGATCGCCGAGGAGCTCGACTACCTGCGGGAGGCCGAGGCGCAGCACGCCTTCGCGCTGGAGTTCAACGGAGATCCCGACTTTCACGTCCCCGATGTGGTGGCGGCGAACGAGATGGTGCTGGTCTCGGAGTGGATGGACGGCACGCCGCTGTCACGCATCATCTTCGAGGGCACCAAGGAGCAGCGCGATCAGGCGGGCCTGCTCTTCGTACGCTTCCTGTTCTGCTCCCCCGCACGCGTCGGAATGTTGCACGCCGACCCGCACCCCGGCAACTTCCGCATGCTGGCCAACGGCAAGCTCGGCGTCCTCGACTTCGGCGCGGTCAACCGGCTGCCCGAGGGGTACCCCAAGGCGTTCGGGCAGCTGACGCGCATCTTCAATCAGGGCGATATGGAAACCGTCATGACGGGCCTGCGTAAAGAGGGCTTCATCCGTCAGGACGTGGAGATCGATCCCGACGCGCTGCGTGCCTTCCTGGCGCCGTACGTGGAGCCGACGGCGGTGGAGGAGTTCACCTTCAGCCGGGAGTGGCTGCAGGCACAGGCGGCCAGCGTCACGGACCTCCGGCCGACCAACGTGATCCGCCAGCTCAATCTGCCCACCACCTACGTCCTCATCCACCGCGTCCACGCGGCCGGCATCGGCGTCCTCTGCCAGCTGGGCGCCACGGCCCGTTTCCGGGACGAGGTCATCCGCTGGGTGCCCGGCTTCGCCGACGACCCCGGCACCGACCCCGATCCTGACGGCCAGCCGCTGGCGATCGGTTAGTCGGACCAGAGCCCACCCTGCCCGCTCGCCTGCCCACTGGGGGCGGGCGAGTAACCCGGCAGCGATCTCGGCGGAGTTGACGAAGCCCCACCGTTGACGAAGCCCCACCGTTGACGAAGCCCCACCGTTGACGAAGCCACCACCGTTGCCGCCCCACCGTTGGCGAAGGGGTGGGATTTTGGGGAAGCGCTGTTGAACTATGGCTACTCTGTGTAATTATACGAGTGCAATCCGTTACTCTCTCTTGGGAGGATACCCATGCACCGATCTGCGCGCCTCTTGGGTGCTGCCGCGCTGACGACCGTTGGGCTGCTTGCTGTCGCTCCGGCTGCGCACGCCGTCGTCGATCCGGCCGTCATCGCCGAATGCCTGGCCGCCAGTGCGGGCGATGTCACCACGCTCGTCGACCCGACGGCCCCCGGCCTACCTGCTGAAGTTCCTGCCGTGCACTGCCTCGCCCCTTGAACGCACCACACCATCGTGGAGCGCCCCGAACCCTCACTGGTTCATCGTGAGCTGGGCGGCCACGGGGTCGGTGGATTGACAGGGCTGCCCGTTCGTACCGTCCCCGGCGGGTCTTCGATCTTCCGCACGGGCCTTACGGGAGGCGGTGGCAGGCAGCCCTCAGGCTGGCTGGTGGAGCACAGTGCTCTACCAGCCAGCGTCATTTCCCGTCGGTGATCCGCACGGCGGCCGGGAAGTACCGGGCGGCGGGAAGTACCAGGCAGTGGGAAGTGCCAGGCGGCAGGAAGTACCAGGCGTCGTGTCAGCGTGGGCGGAGGGGCAACGCTGGACCTCGGATGCGGCGATGGCGACGTGTTGTGGCTCGCGCCGAGGTTGAGGTGAAGGCCTTCACGAAACAGCGCGGTGGGGCAAGGTAAGGCCGGAGTGAGGCCTTTACGAGACGGCACGGTGAGCAAGGTCACGTCAGCGTGACGCCATCACGAGACGGCGCGGACAGCACGATCAGGCCAGGGCGAAGCCTTCACGAGACGGCACGGTGAGCAAGGTCACGTCAGCGTGAAGCCATCACGGGACAGCGCGGACAGCACGATCAGGCCAGGCTGAAAGGTTTCATGGGAGGCGCGGTCAGGTCAGGCCGGCGAGGAGGGCTTGGAGGCCGTCGGTGAGGATGCGTTCGCCCTCCTCATCCGAGTTGAGGAACCAGCCGGGCAGCGGGCTGCGGTTTGAGCAGGTCAGTTCGATGCTCACCAGGCCGTGGATCGTGGTCCACACCAGGTACGCCGCGCGCTGCGGATCCGCCGGCTGGATGAGTCCCGCGTCGGCGGCGGCCGAGGTGGCTTCGGCCAGGGGGTCGAAGCACAGGCGGAGGGCGTCGTCGCGCTGCTGGGGCGAGGGGTCGAAGTCGGGGAGCGGGCGTTCGAACATCAGCGCGTACAGGGCCGGGTCGGACAGGGCGAACCGGCGGTAGCCGTACGCCACGGCCATGATGCGGGCGAGCGGGTCCGTGTGGCCGTCCAGCGATCGGGTCATCGCCTCGTGGAGGAGGCCGAAGCCGTGTTCGTAGATCGCCTCCAGCAGGGCGGCGCGACCGCCGAAGCAGGTGTAGATGCCCATCGTGGAGGTGGCGGCGGCGTCGGCCACGCGGCGGAGGGTCAGGAAGAGCGCGCCGCGCTCGCGCAGGACGCGCATGGCCGCGTCGAGCAGGTCCTGGCGCAGCGCGCCGAGTTCTTTCGGGGTGCTTACGGCTCTCGGCACGCTCTCACCATATCGGTTGATAACGAGCATCATAACGAGCGTTATCACCGAGAGAACCGAGAGAACCGAGAGAAGGGACTGCCCGACATGAGCATTCATCGGGTCGCTGGGGCGGCGGGGTTCGTGTGTGCCTTGTTGCTCGTCTTCAACTCCGCCCGCCGCGCCGGATTCCTGCCGGAGACGGCGTTCACCCATGCCGTCGCACCGTTCGCGGCCCTGGCGGGCTTACTCGCGATCACCGGCATCTACCTGCTCATACGTCCGACGGCCGGGGCTCTCGGGCTCGTCGGGTACGTGCTCAACTCGGCCGGGCTCGCCGGGGCGTTCGCCATCGAGTACACGTTGCACTTCGTCTTCCCCTACCTCGGCGGCGGCACCGTGACCGGGCTGCTGGCCGGGAGCACCGGGCGGGCGTTCCTGGTCACGTCGGTCATCCTGCTGGCGGGGGTGCTGATGTTCAGCGCGGCGGCGATCAGGAGCGGGGTCATGCCCGTGGCCGGTGTGCTGCTCTACGCCGTGGGCATGGTGCCCGGGGCGCTGCGGAGCGCGGTGCCGCAGCCCGTCTATCTGATCGGGCTGGTGGTGGCGGGCATCGGGATCGCGTGGATGGCGTCGCGGCTCTGGTCCGTGGAGGAGAAGCCGCAGGCGCGGCCCGTGGTGCGAAGCGCGACGTGAAAGAGCCGGGCGCCAACCGGCGCCCGGCTCTTATGGAGAATCCGAACGGGAGATCCTGCGCCGGCGGCAGGATCTCCGCGATCAGACCTGGCGGCTCAAGGCCATGCGAAGGCGGTCGTTCGCCCGCTTGACCTCGCGCCGCGCCCGCTGCACGCGACTGACGCGCAGGATGAGGCGCTGTTCGGCCGCCTCACGGTGGAGGGTTTGTATTCGGTCATTTACCAATTCATGAAACATATTCGGCACTGCGAGGCCCCTCGTCGGTCCAGTGTTCATTGGCTTGTTCGCTTTCTGGTGTGTAGGTGCGTGATGGTCAGGCAGCGACCGGGTGCTTGCGCGGACGCCCGCGCGGACGCTTACGGGGAACGACGGTCCCCCTGAGGAC
The DNA here is from genome assembly GCF_042656245.1 of Nonomuraea insulae. Lineage (NCBI taxonomy): Bacteria > Bacillati > Actinomycetota > Actinomycetes > Streptosporangiales > Streptosporangiaceae > Nonomuraea > Nonomuraea insulae. Next base: position 47,634 of record NZ_JBHSPA010000049.1, on the reverse strand, counting down.
CAGCTCGCCGCCCCAGACGCCCCACGGCTCCTCGCGCTCGAGCGCGCGGGCCAGGCAGGCCTTCTGGATCGGGCAGCCGCCGCAGAGTGCCTTGGCGAACTCGACGTCCTCCGGCGACTCGGCGAACCACAGGTCAGGGTCGGTACGACAGGGGATCTTGGCTTCGTCGATCAGGTCCATGATCGTCTTCGCCCCCATCTGCTTTCTCCTTCGATCGATCTTTTTGATCTGGGTCGGGCACCTCATCGGTGGTCGGGGATCACGGACAAACAAGAAGGCCGCGGATCCTGTCTGCGGATCCGCGGCCCTGGAGGCTTGTTGCCGGTCAGGTTATGACCGGTTCATCCCTCCAGGGATGCGGACCGCGCAGTCCACCCTTGGTGAGCTGGTTGGCCGGCAGTTCGATACGTGCGGTGTAGACAGAAGCCCCTTGCTTGGCGGCACCGGCACCGGAGTGGGCGCGCGCATAGAAGGCGGCGGCCTGACTACGAGCAGACTTCTCCTGCCGGAGCTTGGTGGGACCATCACTGAGTCTCACCGCGTCACGGCATGCGGAGGCGAGCCACTTCGTGGCCGTCATCTCGATGCTGATCACAGGGACTCACCTCCACTCTCTGGATCGTCGGAACAGGACTGTCCGACTCGCTTGACCATGACCCTAAACCGGGAAGCCGGGAAGGGGCAACATATTTTCTACCTGCGATTTCGTGTCACTTCGTCAGGCGAATCATGGCCTCTTGTACGACCGAGACCACGAGGTCACCCGACGCGGTGAACATCTCACCCCGCGCAAGCCCTCGGGCTCCGCCCGACCACGGGGACTCCTGAGCATAGAGCAGCCAGTCGTCGGCCCTGAAGGGGCGGTGGAACCACATGGCGTGGTCGAGGGAGGCGCCCATGACGTTCGAGGCGCCCCAGGCCATGCCGTGCGCCAGCAGGATCGTGTCGACGAGCGTGAAGTCGGAGGCGTACGCGGCCAGCACCACGTGCAGGAGCGGGTCGTCCGGCAGGTCGGCCTGGTAGCGGAACCACACGTTGGTCTGGGCGCTGCGCAGCTCGGGGTTCTGGTAGGCCTCCCAGGTCAGCGGCGAGGCGTATCTGCTGTCCACGGGCCGGGGCCTGGAGAGCCAGTCGCGCAGGTCGGGATTGTCGCCGACGAGGTTGTACATGCGGTCCTGGAAGCTCGCCAGCGTCTCCGGCTCGGGCACCGCCGGCATCACCGACGCCTGGTGCGTCACGCCCTCCTCGAAGACGTGGAACGACGCCGACATGGTGAAGATCGCCTTGCCGTGCTGGATGGCCTGGATGCGGCGGGTGGTGAACGAACGTCCGTCGCGCAGGCGTTCGACGTTGTAGACGATCGGGATGGTCGGGTCACCCGGCCGGATGAAGTACGCGTGCAGGGAGTGCACGTGACGGTCCTCGGGGACCGTGCGGCCGGCCGCCACCAGGGCCTGGGCCGCCACCTGCCCGCCGAAGACACGCTGGATGCGCTCTTCCGGGCTTCTGCCACGGAAGATGTCGAGCTCGATCTGCTCCAGGTCGAGCAGATCCAGCAACTCCTTCAGCGCCTCGTTCACGTGTCCGGCCCCCTTGTGATCCCGTCGTGGGACAAGTCTGACGTGCTACCCGTTCCCACCCATAGCTGGGCCCAGGATTCCCTGCTTGGATTTCGGGGTGGTTACGAACGGCAGAGATCGAGCACGGCCTCGCCGTACCGGTCGCACTTGACCTTGGTGACCCCGGGGATCGAGCGCAGTTCCTGCTCCGTGACCGGAGCCCGTTCGGCGATCGCCTGCAGGGTCACGTCGGTGAAGATGACGTACGCGGGCACCTTCGTCTCCTTGGCGGTGGCCGTACGCCAGGACTTGAGGCTTTCGAGCAGGGCCTCGTCGTAGTCGGCGGGGCAGGTCGAGCAGCGGCCCAGCTTCTGCTCGGCGGCGGCCACCAGCGTCTTCGCGCACACCCTGCAGCTCACCGGCGCGGCCACCTGGCGGCGTTCGCGCGTGGCGGACGCGACGCGCGGCGGGGCGGAGGCGCGGCCGGTGAGGCCGTCGAGGAAGCGGGACGGGCGGCGGCTCTTGCGGCCTCCGGGGGCGCGGGCCAGGGCCCACGAGATCGACAGGTGTTCCCTGGCGCGCGTGACGCCCACGTACAGGAGGCGGCGCTCCTCCTCGATCTGGTCGGGGCTCTCCGCGTAGATGATCGGGAGCATGCCGTCGGTGACGCCGACGAGGAAGACCGCGTCCCATTCCAGGCCCTTGGCGGCGTGCAGCGAGGCCAGGGTGACGCCCTCCACGGGGGGCGCGTGCTGCTCGGAGGCGCGGCGTTCCAGCTCGGCCACGAACGCGGGCAGGCCGGCCCCCTCAGCCGCCATGTCCTCGGCCAGGTCGGCCAGGGCCTTGAGCGACTCCCACTTCTCCCTGGCCTTGCCCCCGCCGGGGGGCGACGGGCTCAGGCCGACGCCGGCCAGGATGTGGTGGACCTCCGTGGCCAGCGGCTCCTCGGCCGCGGAGCGGGCGGCGCCGCGCAGCAGGACGACCGCCTGGCGTACTTCAGGGCGTTCGAAGAAACGCTCCGCGCCGCGCAGCACGTAGGGGATCTCGGCCTTGCCCAGGGCCTCCTCGTATGACGCCGACTGCGAGTTGACGCGGAACAGCACCGCGATCTCCCGCGAATGCACCCCCTTGTCGAGCAGCTTCCTGATGGCCCTGGCCACGCCGGCGGCCTCGGCGGGCTCGTCGTCGTAGTCGCTGAAGACCGGTTTGGGGCCGTCGGGACGCTGCGCGACCAGCTCCACGCGGTGCGGGGACTTGCCCTTGGCGATGACGAGGTTGGCCAGGTCGACCACCTGGGGGGTCGAGCGGTAGTCGCGTACCAGTTTGATCACGGCCGCGTCGGGGTGCTCCACCGCGAACCCCGTCAGGTAACGCGGGCTGGCGCCGGTGAAGGAGTAGATCGTCTGGTTGGGGTCGCCGACCACGCAGACGTCGTCGCGACCGCCGAGCCAGGTGTCGAGCAGGAGCTTCTGCAGCGGGTTGACGTCCTGGTACTCGTCCACCACGAAATAGCGGTACTGCTGCCTGATCTGCCCCGCCACCTCCTGGTGCTCGGTCATCACGGCCGCGGTCAGTTCGAGGATGGTCTCGAAGTCCAGCAGGTGGCGTTCGCGCCTGATCTGCTCGTACGCCTCGTAGACGCGCGCCAGCTCCTCCACCGGGATCGGCGGCGTGCGGTGGTATTTGGCCGCGCCCGCCACGTAGTCCTCGGGGCCGACCTGGGTGACCTTGGCCCACTCGACCTCGGAGGCGATGTCGCGCAGCTCCGAGCGGTCGGCGTTCCTGCGGACCAGGCGGCAGGCCTCGCTCAGGACGGGGAGCTTGGACTCGATGATCGACGGGGCCGAGCCGCCGATCACGCGCGGCCAGAAGTAGGTGAGCTGGCGCAGCGCCGCGGCGTGGAACGTGCGCGCCTGGACGCCGGGCGCGCCGAGCGCGCGCAGGCGCTGGCGCAACTCGCCGGCCGCGCGAGTGGTGAACGTCACAGCCAGCACGCTCTGGGCGTCGACGACACCGCTGCGGACCGCGTACGCGATGCGATGGGTGATCGCCCTGGTCTTACCCGTCCCCGCACCTGCCAGCACACATACCGGCCCGCGCACGGCCTCGGCCACCGCACGCTGCTCAGGGTCGAGTCCGATCAGTACGTCGTCCGCATGGTTCACCCGTGTATCCTCCCAGCCGCTGGCGGTGAAGCGCCTTATTCTGGCAACATGCGCCCCGGCGTATGTTTGTAGTCATCAGGATGCAAAGAACTGGTCTCCTCCCCCACAATGGGGCCGACCATGTGCATGGGGGAAAGGAAGGCCGTGCGAACTGCGGTTTCCGCGAGCGTTCTCGCGCTCGCTGCCGTTGTGCTCACACCAGTCGCCGCCGGTGCGGCCAAGGAGCCCGTTCCGTCCCCCACGGTGGACCAGCAGGTAGACGCTGACGGGCTCGGCGGGCTATCGGCGGAGACGGTCAAATACGGCTCCCACGTGCGGGAGAGCATGGACGTCTGGTGGACGCCCGACGGGCAGCAGCGTCCGGGGATCTTCCTCATCCACGGCGGCTGGTGGTCCAGCGGCGACAAGAAGTACATGAAGGAGATCACCCGCGGCTACGCCGAGCTGGGATACACGGTCTTCAACCTCAACTACCGGCTGTCCAGCGACGCCGTCTGGCCCGCGCAGCGCTCCGACGCGCTCGCCGCGATCGCCACCGCGCGCAGGCACGCCGACCGGTGGGCGTTCGATCCGGGTAACTACGTGGTGGTCGGATTCTCCGCCGGCGGGCACATCGCGGCGGCCGTGGGCACGTACGGAAACGGCATCAGCGGGCTCAAGGGCGTGGTCGGGCTGTCGCCGATCATCTCGCCGCTGCGCGCCTACACCGACGGCGAGAACTCCGCCGACCCGAACAAGCGCAGGCTCCGCACCGCCGCGATCAAGCTGGCCGGCGGCTGCGCGCCCAAGGGCAAGTGCTCGCGCATCTGGGCCAGCATGGAGGTGGCCTGGCACGCCAGCCGCAAGGACGCGCCGATGCTGACCGTCCACTCGCAGAACGAGTTCGTGCCGCCGGCCCAGAGCCAGTTGGTCAAGCAGACGCTCGGGCAGGTGGGCGTGCCGGTGACGGTGCTCACGGCGCCCGGGATCAGCCACGCCACGGCGATCTACCGGGAGCCGGGGGTTGCCGAGAAGGTGCAGGCATGGATCGAGGCGCGCATCGGGTAGGAATCGGGGATTAAGCGGACGCTGCGGGTTGTTGCACGGATCGCCTGATTTCCTGACCCTGCCTGACCCCGGAGGGATTTCCCAACATGGCGCTCACGGTTTACAGCACCACCTGGTGCGGCCCCTGCAAGCGGCTCAAGTCTCAGCTCGCGCGCGAGGGCATCGTCTTCGACGAGGTCGACATCGAGCGCGACCCGGCCGCCGCCGAGTTCGTGATGAGCGTCAACAACGGCAATCAGGTGGTGCCGACCGTCGTGATCGACACCCCCAAGGGCCGCGTCGTGCGGACGAATCCCTCGGCTTCCGAGGTCAAGCGCCTGCTCGAAGCGGCCTGACAGGTCACCAGTCGCCGACGAGCTCGCCGCCGTACCAGGTCTCGATGAGGCGGCGGGCTATCGACACGGGGGGCGGCAGGCGCAGCTCGCCCGACTTCAGCGCGCGCGTGAGCTCCTCCCTGGAGAACCAGTGCGCCTCGGCGATCTCCTCCGCGTCAGGTGTGAGCGTGGTCGTCGTGGCCTCGGCGAAGAAGCCGAGCATGAGGCTGCGCGGGAACGGCCAGGGCTGGCTGCCCAGGTAGCGCGCGTTGGTGACGCTGACGCCGACCTCCTCCGCCACCTCGCGCGCGACGGCCGCCTCCAGCGACTCCCCCGGCTCCACGAACCCCGCCAGGATCGACAGCCGCCCCTCCGGCCAATGCGGCCCGCGGGCCAGCAGGCAGCGGTCGGCCTCGTCGCGGACGAGCATGATCACGGCCGGGTCGACGCGCGGGAAGTGCTGGCTGGAGTCCTGCGGGCAGACCCGGATGTGGCCTCCGGCCTGCACGGTCGTGCGGGAGCCGCAGCGCGGGCAGAACTCGTGCGTCGAGTGCCAGGCCTCCAGCGCCACGGCGTAGACCAGCAGGCCCGCGTCGCGGTCGCCGAGCAGCCCGCCGACCTGGCGCAGCCCGGCCGCCACAGGTTTGCCCTCGGGCGTTTCGCGCAGGGCCATCGGGATCGTCACGCGGCCGTTGACATCGCCATGGGGAATGCCCGGCAGCGGTGCGGACACCGCGAAGTAGGCGACCCCCTCTTCGACGCCCAGCAGATAGCGCTCCCCCTGTGGCGCCTGCTCCGGCGTATACAGCACCGCCTGCACTTCATCGCCCGCCCGCCGCACCAGGGTGTAGCCGTTGTCGATCACCAGCACCCTGGTCGTGGCGTCGGACCAAGCCCGCTCCAGCCACCGCTCGTCGGCACGCAACGCCGAGGACCGATCGATGGTTCCGCGCGCCAGCAGCAGCGGTCCGATGAGTTGTTCTTCCGCGGCTGTCTCCACTTGCCGTCCCCTCCCCAATCCCATGTCATCCTATGACCTCGCAGTTAGGCGGCGATTACGGTATCCGGGCCCCGGGGTGATCTCGCTGGGGCTAAGATCGACGAGTTAGGTTAGCCTTACCTGATTCTTCGGGGGTGCCTTCGCGTTGCGGCTCTACCTGACCGCGCTCAAACCAACCGATTCCGTGACGGACGGCTTCCTGCCGGCGGCTCGGGCGCTCGGTTGCGAGGTGACGATCCTGACCGATCGCCCGGAGCGACATCCAGACGCGGTGGCGTGTGACGTACGGGACCCACGGGCCCTGATCGACGCCGTCGAACACCTCGGCAGGCCGGACGCGATCTTCACCAACTCCGACCATCTGCAGACGGAGACGGCGCTCGCGGCGGCGTATTTCGGGCTGCCGGGCAAGGACTGGCGGGCGTGCGCCTCGGCCAAGAACAAGTTCCTGATGCGTCGGAGGCTCCTGGAAGCGGGAATCGAGCAGGTGTTCTCCATCCGGATCGCCCCCGGCGAACCGGCGCCCACGCACGTGCCCTATCCGGTCGTCCTGAAACCCCGTGAGGGGGTGGCCAGCGAGGACGTCATGCTGGTCGAGCGCGACCTTCCTGGAGCGGTGGCCGAGGTCAGGAAGCGGCGGGACGGTGAGGCGCTGGTCGTGGAGGAGTACCTCGAAGGGCCGTTGCGGACGCTCGAAACCTTGGGGGACGAGAGCGGGCTGCGGGTGCTCGGGGGATTCGAGACGACTTTGGGGGCTTTGCCGTACTTCGTGGAGGAGCGGCTGGACTGGGCGCCGCCGGATGGGTCCCATGCGCATGTGCTGGAGGCGTTGCGGGCGCTCGAGGTGGGGTTCGGGGCCTGTCACACCGAGTACGTGGTCACGTCCTCGGGGCCCCGTCTCGTCGAGGTGAACTATCGGGCGATCGGGGACCACTGCGACTTCCTGCTGGGGGATGTGCTCGGCGTGCCGGTGTTCGAGTGGATTCTGGGGGTGCACCTTGGGCGGGGGGTGCCTTCCGTGCCGTCCGGGGGGTTCGGGAGCGCGGTCAGCCTCGTCGCGGATCGGGCGGGCACGGTCAAGCAGGCACCCGGGCACGAGAGCGTGGTCAGCGGTGACGTGCGGTTGTGGCATCGGCCGTTGCGGGACGTGGGGGACGTGGTCTCGCTCACCCATACGAACCGGGACTACCTGGGCGTGTTGCGCGCCGTGGGGCCCTCGCGGGAGCGGGTGGACACGGCCATCTCCGAGTATCGGGCGGCGCGGCCCTGGGTGGTCGAATGACGGCTCGGGAGGCGTACCTGGCCGCTCGAGTGCTGGACGCCCTGCTGCGGGAGAACTACGGGGGGCTGGGGTCCCGTGTCGCCAGGACCAAGGACGGGGTCGGGCTGCTGCTGGCCGACGGGCGGTGGGCGCGGCTTTCTCCCGGGGGGTTGTTCCAGGACTTCGTGGTCGCCGGGGATGAGCGGCTGGGGCTGGAGCAGGTGCTGGAGACGCTGGTGGAGGTGTCAGACCCGGCGGACTCGGAAGGGGTGGCGGCCTTCTTCGAGGAGTGCCTCGCCGCGCTGTCCGCGCTGGAACTTCACGATGGTCATGCGGAGTCGGTGCTGCTCGGGCAGCCCTCTTATGAGACGTTGGCCGCCTTTGCCGACCATCCGGTCTATCCGACTTCCCGGGCGCGGGTGGGGTTGTCCGAGCGTGAGCTGATGGCCTACGCGCCGGAGTTCGGGGGCTCGTTCGAGCTGCGGTGGGCGGTGGTGCCGCGCCGCGCGCTCGCGCCGGGCTCCGCCGTACGCCTCCCCGCCGACGTGGCGCCGGCCGGCCGGAACCTCATGGACGACGAGGTGTTGTTCCCCGTGCATCCGCTGGCCGTGGCCGAGGTGCGGAAGATCGACGGGGTGCGGCTGCTCGGCGAGGCGGCCGTGACCGTGCGGCCCACCCTGTCGATGCGGACCGTGGAGATCAGCCCGCGGGTTCATCTCAAGGTGCCGCTGCCCATCAGCACGCTGGGGGCCAGGAACCGGCGGTCGATCAAGCCGGGGACGCTGGGCGACGGGGCCAGGGCCGAACTGTTGTTGCGGGAGCTGGCCGATCCTGACGTGGTGGTGGCCGACGAGCAGACCTACGCGCATGCCGGGCACGAGTACCTCGCGTGGATGGTCAGGCGGCTGCCCGAGGGGAAGATCGTGCCGGTCGCGGCGCTGAGCTCTCCGGGGGTGCTCGATGAGCTGGGTGATGTGCTGCCGGCGTATCTGCGGTTGTTGCTGCGCTGGAACGTGCGGCTCTTCGTGCGGTACGGCGTCGCGCTCGAAGCGCATCAGCAGAACCTGGGCCTGCTGTTCCAGGGTGGGCGCATGCGGCTGCTGGTCAAGGACAACGACGGCCTGATGGCGTCGCCGTCGAGGTTGCGGGCCGCCGGGGTCGAGGTGCCGGAGTTCGGCGACGAGCGCATGGTGAACGACGACCCCCACGCGCTGGCCGACGTGTTCGTGACCATCACGCTGCACCTGGCCGCCGCGGCGGTGGCGTTCGGGGCGCTGCCGCACGACCGGGCGGCGGCGCTGCTGCGGGACACCCTGGCCGAGGAGCTCGACGGGTACGGCGACGACCCCATGGCCAGGATCCTGCGCGCCAGGACGCTCGACGCGGTCAGGCTCACCGGCAAGTCCATGATCACAGCCGGGACCCTCCTGTCGAAGGAACGTTCCGGCGCACGCGACGTCAACAAGTTCTACGGCACCAGCGGGCCCAACTACCTGAGGAGAGCTTGAATGCGAGGACTGGCCCCAGACGCCGCCGAGATCGAGGCGCCCTCCGGCCTGGCCGAGGAGGCGACGCTGGCGGCCCTGCTGCGCTGTAGCGTGCGGGAGGTGGCCGGGCCGCGCGGCCTGGTGTGGCCGGCGCCGCCGTACCTGCTGCTGCGGGTGGCGGGCACGCTGCTGCGGGCCCGCACGCACGGCGGCGCGGCGCTGCGCTTCGACGGCCCGCCCGAGCGGCTGGAGGCCGGGGCCTGGCGGCCGTTGTCAACCGACGAGCTGGTCCGGCTGGTGGAGGCCGAGTTCGCGGAGTCCGGGTCGCAGGCGCACAACGGCGAGTTCGCCGGGCAGGTGACGGCCAGCAGGCACGCGGTGGCGGCGATCCTCGCGGCCAGGGCCGAGGCGGTGCCGCCCGCCGATCCCTGGCTGGCCTCGGAGCAGGCGCTGGTGTACGGGCATCCGTTCCATCCCAGCCCCAAGGCGCGCGGCGGGGAGGGCTGGCTGCGGTACGCGCCCGAGGCGCACGCCGAGTTCCCCGTCAGGCTGCTGGGCGTGCGGGAGGAGGTGCTGGCGGAGGACGGCGACACCGGCGTGCTCGACGCGATGGGGCGGGCGCCGGAGGGGTATCGGGTGTTGCCTGCGCATCCCTGGCAGCTCGAACTGCTGCGGCCGGCGTTCGGGGATGAGCTGATCGATCTGGGGCCGGGGCCGGTGGTGGCGCCGACCTCGTCGGTGCGGACCGTGTACGTCCCGGAGGCGGAGGTCTGCCTGAAGTTCTCCCTGGATGTACGGATCACGAACTGCGTACGGAAGAACGCCTGGTACGAGCTGGCCGGGGCCGTCGAACTGACCGAACGACTAAAGCCCATATTTGACGAAATTTCCGCCAAGCACCCCACCACCCGCTGGCTCCCCGAACCCGGCTACCGCTCCGCCGCCCTCGGCACCAGGCTCCACGAAGGGCTCGGCGTGATCGTCAGGCAGAGCCCCTGGACGGCCTGCTCCCCCGGCGTCGTCCCGATCCTGTCGGCCGCCCTCGCCCTGGAGGTGAAGGCCCACGACCCCCTCGCGTGGTGGCGGGCATACGTGACGGTGGTCGCGCCGCCGGTCCTGGAGTTGTATTTCACGCACGGCGTCGTACTGGAGCCCCATCTCCAGAACGTCCTGGTCGGCCTGGACGCCTCCGGGGACCCCGTACAGGCGATCTTCCGCGACCTGGAGGGCGCCAAGCTCGTCGAGGGCCGCCACGACCTGGGCGGCCTGCACCCCGAGGTGGCCCGCGCCCTGACCTACGACGCCGAGCGCGGCTGGGCCCGCGTGGTCTACTGCCTGCTCGTCAACCACCTCACCGAGATCGCCGCCGCGCTCGCGGGAACGGACGACGACCTGCTGCGGGAGCTCTGGCCGATCGCCGGGGACGTGCTCGCCCGCCAGAGCGCCGACCTGGGCCGGCCGCTGCCGATGTCGGACCTGCTGGCGGGGGCGCCGCTGCCCGCCAAGGCGAACCTGGGCGTGCGCTGGGCCAGGGCGGCCGACCGCGCCGCCGGGTACGTCCCGATCGCGAACCCTCTCGCATGATCGGCCCGCGCGTCCAGGAGGCCGCTCTGAGCCTCGCCGAGGCCCCGGCCTATCTCTATGACCTGCCCGCGCTGGACGAGCACGTCGCGTCCGTACGGCGGGCGCTGGGCCCCACGGAGCTGTACTACGCCGTCAAGGCCAACCCCGACGCCGAGTTGCTGCGGGTGCTGGCGCGGCACGTGGACGGGTTCGAGGTGTCGTCGGCGGGCGAGCACGCGCACGTCACGGGCCTGTTCCCGGGCACGCCGGTGGCGCTGGGCGGGCCGGGCAAGACCGACGCCGAGCTGCGGCTGCCGCACCACCGCCTGCACGTCGAGTCCCCGAACGAGCTGCGCCGCCTGCTCGCCACGGGGCTGGAGGCGGACGTGCTGCTCAGGCTCAACCCGGACCTGCCGGTGCGGGGCGCGGCGCTGACGATGAGCGGGCCGTTCGGGATGGACGGGGACGGGGTGGCCGAGTGCCTGCCGCTGTTCGGCGACCGGGTACGGCTGCGCGGCCTGCACACCCACCTGGCCAGCGGGCTGGAGGCGCCCCAGCTCCTGGAACTCGCGGAGGCGTTGCTCGACCACTCCTACGAGGAGGTCAACCTGGGGGGCGGGATGGCGGTGTCGTACGCGGAGCCGGAGGCCAGGTTCGACTGGGCCGCCTATGGGGCCGGGCTCGGCGAGCTGCGCGGAGGCAGGCGGTTGCGGGTCGAGCCGGGGCGGGCGCTGACTGCGTACTGCGGCCACTACGTGACCCGGGTCGTGGACGTGAAGCGGGTGCGCGGCGAGGCGTACGCGATCCTGCTGGGCGGCACCCACCACCTGCGCACCCCGGTGACCAAGGGCCACGACCAGCCGTTCACGATCCTGCCGACGGGCAAGGGGGCGGGCGTGGCGGGCGAGATCACGTTCGTCGGCCAGCTATGCACCCCAAAAGACGTTTTCGCCCGAAATATCGAGACTTCGGTTCATGTGGGGGACACCGTGGTGTTCGAGATGGCCGGGGCGTACGCCTGGAACATCTCCCACCACGACTTCCTCATGCACCCGAAGCCGGCTTTCCACCATCTAGGAGCCTGACCCCCTCGATCAGCGCGACCAGCCCGGCGGCGTCGAGCAGGTCCACGGGCCGCTCGGTGCGGTTGACGCGGACGTAGTGGAAGGCCGCCCCCACCTCCTCCAACGGCACCCCCGCCAGGTGGGACCAGGCCAGCCGGTAGGCCGCGAGCTGCACCGTCGCGGCCCGCGCGGCCTTCTTGCCCCTGGGCGGCTGCCCCGTCTTCCAGTCGACGACCTCGTAACCGCCGCCGGGCCGCTCGAAGACGGCGTCCATCCGCCCCCGCACCAGCCGATCGGCGATCATGGTCTCGAACGGCACCTCCAGATCGACCGGCCGCCGATCGGACCACTCGCTCTCCTCGAACCGCTCCTGCAGCTCCGCCAGCCGCACGTCGGCCTCTTCGAGCTCCTCGTCGTAGAGCTCGAAGTCGTCGATCAGCCGCTGCTGGTCCCACCGCGTCTCCAGCCACTTGTGGAACGAGGTCCCCCGGCGGGCCAGCGGCGCGGGCTTGACCGGCACGGGACGGCGGATCCTGCGGGCCAGCTCGCGCGGATCGGCGGCCAGCGTGACCAGCGACGACACGGTCAGCTTCATGGGCAGCTCGACCGTGGTGGCGGGCCTGCGCCGGTGCAGGTCCCGCTCACGCAGCAGCAGGTCCGTGTCACGCTGCCAGGCCCGCAACCGCTCCTCCTCGTACGCTTTGAGCTGCTCTTCCTCCTCCTGCCCCAGCGTGCCCGCCAGCGCGTCCTCGACCAGTTGCGCGCCGTCGAGCACGGACTCGTACCGCAGTCCCTCGGGCGTGACCGGCCAGACGGCCTCGGCGGGCTCGGCGAGCAGCGGGTTGCCGGCACCCTCTTCGAGGTCGTCGGCCCAGAACGAGACCCGGTCGGCGGTGTCGCGGATCTCCAGCAGGAAGTCCGACGGCAGCAGGGGCTTGGTGGCGGTGCCCCAGCGGTAGCCGGAGGCGATCAGGTGGTAATGGGCGCGGGTCACGGCCACGTAAGCGAGCCTGCGCTCCTCCATCAGGTCCCGCTCGCGGCATTGCTCGTCGAACGCGGCCAGCTCCTCCTTGCTCAGCCCGCCCAGCCTCGGCAGGTCGGCGGCGTCGCCGCGCAGCGCGTACGGGATCTTGCGCGGGTTCTCCGTCCAGCGGCTGTTCATGACCGGCGTGGCCGGGAACATGCTGCCCGTCGCGATCGTCCCCTTCGAGCTGACGAGCTGCGACAGGCCGGGCACCACCACGATCGGCCACTCCAGGCCCTTCGAGGCGTGCACGGTCATCAGCTTGACGCTGTTGCTCTCGCCGACCCGGCCCGCCTCCAGCCCGAACTCCTCGCTCTCCGCCGCCTGCAGGTAGGCCAGGAACGCCCCCAGCGTCGGGTCCTCCGCGTCGCCCGCGAACCTGGAGGCCGCGTCGAGGAAGGCGTCGAGGTCGGCCCGCGCCGCGAACGCCCCTACGGTGCCGCTGCGCGCGGCCACCTCGATGTCCAGCCCGAGCCTGCGCTCCACCTCCATGATCAGGTCGGGCAGCGGCTGCGCGGTGTGCGCGCGCAACTGGCGCAGCTCCTGCGCGAGCGCGACCATCCGCGTGCGGGCCAGCGGCGAGAACGACTCCAGCCACGCCTCCCTGTCGGGCAGCTCGTCCAGCGCGTCCACCAGGCTGCCGCGCTCCTCGGCCAGGTCGGCCACCACCTGGTCGAGCGGGTCGACCTCGCGGTGGCTCTCGCTCAGCTCGCGGGCCAGCTCCCTGGCGCGCTCCCCCAGCACCCGCAGGTCGGCCGGGCCGATCCGCCAGCGGGGGCCCGCCAGCAACCGGGCCAGCGCGTCGCCGGCCGTGGGGTCGTACAGGACGCGGAGGGTGGCGACGATGTCGTTCACCTCGGGCACGGTCAGCAGGCCGCCCAGGCCCACCACCTCGACCGGGATGTCGCGCTCCTCCAGCGCCCTGCGCAGCGCGGGGAACTGCGAGCGCTTGCGGGCCAGGATGGCGACGTCCTGGGGCTGCACGGCGAGCGTCTTCTTGCGCTCCTTCTCGCCCCACGGCAGGCCGTCGGGCGCGACCTCCTGCCCGAGGATCCTGTGGATGCCGTCGGCGATCCACTTCGCCTCGTCCTCGGCGGTCTCGTGGAAGGCGCAGCTGACGCGGCCTCTTTCGACCCGGTTCGGGCCGGGGACCAGCACGGGAACCTCACGGGCCTCCATGCGCAGCGGGAGTTGCACGCGTGCGGCCACGTCGAGGACACGGTCGCCGTTGCGGAAGCTGACGCTGAGCTGCCGGACCGGCGCGAGGTCCCCTGTGCCGGTGCGGAAGTCGCGCGGGAAACGCCGCAGGTTGCCCGCCGAGGCGCCGCGCCAGCCGTAGATCGACTGGCACGGGTCACCCACGGCCGTGACCGGATGGCCGCCACCGTAAAGGCTTCGCAGCAGGACCAGCTGGGCATGGCTGGTGTCCTGGTACTCGTCGAGCAGGACCACGGAGTAGCGCGAGCGCTCGATCTCGCCGACCTCCTTGTGGCCGGAGGCGATCCTGGCGGCCAGCGACATCTGGTCGCCGTAGTCGATGACCTCACGACCCCTTTTGAGCCGTTCGTACGCCTCCACCAGCGGCAGCAACTGCTCCCTGGCCGCCTGGACGGTGAGCGGCTTGCGCTGGGCCAGCGTCGTCCTGCCGGGGAGCAGCGCGAGCCTGTCGTTCAGCCACTCCCCCACCCGCCGGATGTCGGCGGAGGCCCGCAGGTGCTCCGACAGCTCGCCGGCCAGCTCCAGCAGGGCGGCCGTGACCGAGGGCGGGCCCAGCTCGATCTTGTCCATCGGCCCGTCGTACATCGCCACCACCCGCGAGGCGAGTTGCCACGACACGGCCGGGGTGACCAGGCGCATGGTGGGCTCAAGGCCCTCGCGCAGCGCGTGGTCGGTGACCAGGCGGGCGGCGTAGGCGTGGTAGGTGGACACGGTCGGCTCGTTGTCCAGCGCGCCCGGCTCGACGAGACCGGCCTCCGCCAGGCCGTTCAGCCGCTCCCTGACCCTGGTGGCCAGCTCGGCGGCGGCCTTGCGGGTGAAGGTCAGGCCCAGCACGTTCTCCGGTTTGACCAGGCCGTTGGCGACCAGCCAGACCACGCGGCCCGCCATCGTCTCGCTCTTGCCCGAACCCGCGCCGGCCATGACGACCATCGGCTCCAGCGGCGACTCGATGACCGAGGCCTGCTCGTCGGTGGGGGGCAGGATGCCGAGCTTGCCGGCCAGTTCGACGGGGTTCAGCACACCTGGCCCCCGTTGTCGTTGACCGGGCAGCTCGCCCTGGCCGCGCACGTGCGGCAGCCGTCGTTGACCTTGGCCTGGAAGAACGGGCCCGACATGCCGATCGCCACCGTGTCCACCAGGTCCTTGGCCCAGCCAGGGTCCTTGTCCTCGGCCAGTGGTTGCTGCGCCTGCTCCAGGGCGTCGTTCTTGCCCGCCGCCTTGCCGACCTGCACCAGCGCCGCCCCGCCTGGCTCGGTCATGCCGTGCCTGGAGAACGCGCCCAGCAGCGCGGCGAGCTGGTAGACGCCGAGTTGCGGGTGGCGGTCGAGGTCGCCCGCCTTGGGCTTGGAGCCGCCTGTCTTGAGGTCGATGATCACCGCCCGGTTGTCCGAGTCGCGCTCGACGCGGTCGACGCGGCCCTTGATCTGCACGCCCTCCGACACCATCGCCGTGAACGCCTCCTCCAGGGCCACCAGCTCGCGCGGGTTCTCCTTGTGCCAGCGCAGGAACTTGCCGATCATCTGCTCGGCGACCTGGCGCTGCTTGCGGTTGTACCAGACGCCGCCGAAGTCGAGGTCGTTCCAGATCTGGTCGAGGCGCTCGCCCAGGAGGTCCTCGCTGGGCAGGTCGGTGGCCGCCAGGACGGCCAGGGCGTGGATGATGTTGCCCAGGCCCTGGGCGGTGCTGGTGCCCGCCGCGCCGACCGCCGTCTCCAGGAGCCAGCGCAGGCCGCACTTGGTGAAGCTCTCGACCGCCGACGGGGAGATGTTCACGATGTCGCCGGGCCAGCTCAGGGGGCGGTCGTCGGAGATGGGCGTCAGGGCGTACCAGTCGTTGGGGTGGGCGCCCTGGACTCCTGCGGCGGCGAGGCGGGCGAGCTGCTGCGCCGCGTTCTGCCGCATCTTGCGCGGTTTGGTGGGATCGGTGACCGCGCTCCGCAGGTCGGCCACGAGGGCGGACATGTTCAGCCAGCGGGCCCGGTCGTCCACCGTGGCCGACTCCACCGCGCCCGGCATCAGCTCCGACAGGAACCTGGACGGGCGCTCGTCGGTGTCCTCGCCACCCACGGCGGTGACCACGAGCCTGCGCCTGGCCCTGGTGGCGGCCACGTAGAACAGCCTGCGCTCCTCGGCCAGCAGCTTGGAGGTCAGCGAGGCGGCGCTCGGCTTGGCGCCCTCGACCACCTCCACCAGGTCCTCCACGCCCAGCATCGATCCCCGCAGGCGCAGGTCGGGCCAGACCCCCTCCTGTACGCCCGCCACGACCACGACGTCCCATTCGAGGCCCTTGGAGCGGTGGGCCGTCAGCACGCGTACGGCGTCTCCGTCGGGCGCCCGGTCGGCCAGCGTGTCGCCGGGGATCTCCTGGGCGGCCAGGTCGTCGATGAACACCTCGGGCCCCGCCATGGGCATCCGGTCCACGAACCTGGCCGCGTGGTCGAACAGGGCCACCACCGCGTCGAGGTCTCGGTCGGCCTGCGCGCCCCTGGGGCCGCCCGACAGGCTCAGCCCGCTCCAGCGCTCGGACAGGCCGCTGCCCTGCCAGACGGCCCACAGGAGGTCTTCCGCCGTGCCCTCCTGGCGGGCCGCCTCGCGGGCGGCGGTCAGCAGCTTGGCCACGCGCTCGGCCGGGAGGGCCACGTGGGGCTCCACCCGGGTCAGCTCGCGGGCGTCCTTGATGGCGGCGACGAGCAACTCACCGGACGAACGTGCCTTGAGCTCCTCCCCGGAGGGCTCGGCGCTCACGGCCTCCTCGCCGGGGGACTGGGCGTTCATGGCCTCGTTCTCGGCGATCTTGAGTGCGCGGCGGAGGCGGCGTACCCCGATCATGTCCGTGCCCCCGAGCGGCCCCGTCAGCAGTTCCTCGGCCACCCCCTCGTCGAGCAGGGACGAATCCATCGCCACGCGCAACATCGTGAGCAGCGGCCGCACGCCGGGCTCCTGCGCGATCGGCACCTCGTCGCCCGCGATCATCGTCGGCACCCCGGCGTTGACCAGCGCCCGCCGCAGCAGCGGCACCTGCCGCCTGGCCGAGCGGACCAGCACCGCCATCCGAGACCAGGGAACCCCGTCGATCAGGTGGGCGCGGCGCAGCGTGTCGGCCACGATCGCGGCCTCCTGGCTGGTGCTGTCGGCCAGCAGGACGCGTACGTCGCCGGGGTCGGCCTCCAGCAGGGGCACCAGGTCGCGGTGGCCGTGCCGCTGGTCGTGCTCCGGCGCCGGGGCGACCGGCAGCTTGGCCGCCACCCGGCGGGAGGCCTCCAGCAGGTCGGCCCCGCTCCTGCGGCACACCCGCAGCGCCAGCACGGGCGCCTCGCTCCCGTCGAGGGCCTTGAATCGCTCGGGGAACTTCATGATGCCCTGGACGTCGGCGCCCCTGAACCCGTAGATCGACTGGTCGGGGTCGCCGACCGCGACCAGGTCACGACCGTCGCCGGCGAGCTGGGCCAGCATGAGCTCCTGGGCCGGGTCGGTGTCCTGGTATTCGTCCACGAACACCACGTCGTGCGCCGCCCGCTCCCGCTCGCGGATCTCCGGCCTGTCCAGCAGCGCGGAGGCGGCCCCGATCAGCTCGGCGTAGTCGTAGGTCTCCTCCGGCGCGAGGTCGAACCGGTCCTGGTAGCGCTCGGAGAAGCGCCCCGCCGCCGCCCAGTCGCCGCGCCCGTGCAAGCGCCCGAGCGCCACCAGCCGCTCGCCGTCGAGGCCGCGCTCGTTGGCCCTGGACAGGAAGTCGCGCAGCTCCTCGGCGAAGCCGCGCGTCTTGAGCGCCTCGCGCAGCGACGCGGGCCAGTCGGGCGCGCCCTTCTCCAGCTCGCCGTGGAGCAGCCGCCGGATCTCCAGGAGCTGCTCGGGGCCGGTGAGCAGGCGTGGCGGGGGCTTGCCCTCAAGGATGGACTCGCGGCGCAGCAGCGCGTAGGCGTAGGAGTGGAAGGTCAGGGCCAGCGGGGTGCGGGTGGTGCGGCGCAGGCGGCCGGTGACGCGCTGGCGCAGCTCCTCGGCGGCCTTGCGGCTGAAGGTGAGGATGAGCACGCGCTCGGGGTCGACCCCGCGCCGCTCGATCCTGTCGACCACGCTCTCGACGATCGTGGTCGTCTTGCCGCTGCCCGGGCCCGCGAGCACGAGGAGGGGGCCGCTCCGGTGCTCCACCACGGCACGCTGGTGCTCATCCAGCTCAGGGGGCACATTTGGCCCCCCGCCACCTCTACGCACCAACCGCCAGGTCTGAGCACTCACAGCACTAGATTCCACCAGACCACAGGGGTAGATCGTGCCGACTTGCCCGGTCTCCCCTCGCGATCCGCCTACGGTATCGAGGGAAAAGTGCCCATCTCTGGCGACACGCCGGAGCGCGTGTTCGCCGCGAGCGTTACGAGGCCGGGCATCCGGGCAGGTCCCATGCTTGGCGGAAGCGCGCATACACGATATGTCTTGACTTTGACCAGACGCGATATATCGTCTTTTGCATGATGGCAAAGGGATACAAGGGCATCGGCATGGAGGGCCCCATCGCCCGCTGGTACGCCGCCAGCAACGGCAGGGCCCCCGACAGATACGACGATCAGGTCGTCAAGGTGCGGGAGTACGCACGGCCGGGGGCCGAGATCCTGGAGGTGGCCCCGGGACCCGGGTACCTGTCGATCGCCCTGGCCAGGACCGGCGACTACACGGTCACCGGGCTCGACATCAGCGAGACGTTCGTCGAGATCGCGCGGGCCAAGGCCGCCGAGGCCGGGGTGGAGGTGGACTTCAGGATCGGGAACGCCTCCGCGATGCCGTTCGACGACGGCAGCTTCGACTTCCTCATCTGCTGCGCCGCCTTCAAGAACTTCTCCGACCCGGCCGGGGCGCTGCGGGAGATGCGCCGGGTGCTGCGGCCCGGCGGGCACGGGTTCATCCTGGACCTGCGCAGGGACCCCTCCAAGCAGGCCGTGGACGCGGACGTGGCGCGGATGGGGCTCGGGACGGTGTCCAGGGCGTTCACCAGGTTCGCGCTGCGGTCGTTCCTGCCGCGGCGGGCGTACACGAAAGCCCAATTCGAGGGGTTGCTCGCGAGCGCGGGCTGCACCTCGTACGACATCAGGCAGTCGCCGCTGACCCTGGAGGTGGAGTTTCGGGCGTGACTTCTGCGTTTTGACCGCATACGGAGCGTGCGGCCTTGTAACGTACCGTGCATGCGCTGGCAGGTCCACTCCGAGAAGTCGCTCTACCACGACCGATGGCTGGACGTCCGGGTGGCGGATGTGGAGTTGCCCGACGGGCGCCGTCTCGACCACCGCCTCATACGCTCGGCGCCGGCGGCGGGCGCCGTCGTCACCGACGACAAGGACCATGTGCTGCTCATCTGGCGGCACCGCTTCATCACCGACAGCTGGGGCTGGGAGATCCCGCTCGGGCAGGTCGACGAGGGCGAGCTGCCCGGAGCCGCGGCCGCCCGCGAGGTCGAGGAGGAGACCGGCTGGCGTCCCGGCCCCCTGCGGCCGCTGCTGTCGATCCAGCCGAGCAACGGCATCTCCGACAACCTCCACCACATCTACCGGGCCGACTCGGCCACCCACATCGGGCCGCCGTCCGATCCCTGGGAGGCGGAGCGGGTGGAGTGGGTACGCATGGCGGAGATCCGCAAGCTCGTCGAGTCCGGGGAGATCGTCTGCGGCACCACCATGGCGGCCCTGCTCTACCTGCTCATCGAGAACCTGCCGAACAACGCCATGCCGGCGACCGCGGCGGATCTGACGTTCACCACGGACTACGACCCCAAGAGGATCTACCCGCTCCCGGACGACCTCCCCGAGCTCTTCTGACCCCTGCCTCCCCGTCAGGCGGGCACGGCGGCGCGGGTGCGGCGGAGCGTCAGGCCGTAGCAGGCGAAGGTCACGGCGGTCAGGACGGCCGCGGTCGGCAGAGGGTGGGCGATGACGCCCATGACGGCCACGCCCAGGGTCGCGCCGACCTGGCGGAAGGCGTTGAGCACGCCGCCGGCCGTTCCCGCGGTGCCGGGCGGAGCGCTGTTGACCATGCCGGCCATCAGCGCGGGCAGCACGAACGACAGCCCGAAGCCCATCACCACCAGCCATGGCGCCAGAGTGTCGGTGAGGGCGACGCCGGTCAGTCCCGCGGTGATCAGGGCGAGGCCGCCGAGAATCGGCGGGCGAGGACCGTAGCGGGCCACGAGGCGGCCGGTGAGCAGCGGGTTGACGGTCATGGGGAGCGTGAGCGGGAGGAAGGCCAGGCCGGCCTGCAGCGGCGTCAGGTGGCGGGTGTCCTGCAGGAGGAGCGTGAGCACGAACAGGGCGCCGGAGAAGGCGAAGTTGGCCACCGTGCCGGCGAGCAGTTCGGGCCAGGTCGCGGTGAGCAGGCCGCCGGGCAGGGCGGGGGCGGTGCTGCGGCGTTCCGCCAGGACGAGCGCGGCCAGGGTGGCCAGGGCGAGGAGGCCGGCGACGAGGGAGGGGCCGATCAGGGACTGGGCGAGCAGGCCCAGGAACACGCAGGCCAGGAGCTGTACCCGCCAGTCGATGCGCCGGTGGCCGCCCGGGGAGCGGACCGCGCGCATGGCCAGCAGGCTGATCAGGGCGATGGGCGGGTTGAGCAGGAAAACAGCGCGCCAGCCGTACACGTCCACGAGCAGGCCGCCGAGCAGTGGTCCTGCCGCGAGCGCGCTGCCGGTGATGGCGGCCCACAGCCCGGTGGCGCGGGCGCGGGCCTTCTGGTCGGGGAAGAGCTGGGCGAGCAGGCCGAGCGAGCCGCCCGTGCACAGCGCGCCCGCCACCCCGAGCAGAGCGCGCAGCGCGATCAGCACTCCCAGGTCCGGTGCGGCGGCACTGACCAGGGAGATCACGCCGAAGGCGAGCACACCGACCTTGAAGATCCTGGCCGCGCCGTACCTGTCGGCCACCGCTCCCCCGACCAGCAGCGACGCGGCGAAGGCCACCGTGTACGCGTTGACCGCCCACTGCTGCCCGGCCAGCGAGCCGCCGAGGGAGGCACGCAGGTCCGGGAGCGCGATCGTCAGCACGGTCGTGTCGAGGATCACCAGGAAGTAGGCAAGGGAGAAACCGAACATCTTCATGCGCCTCAGCCTGCTGAAACCCGGCACCCACGCTCAACAGGGGGAACCGCAAGGGGCATTCGGGAAAACCGTATGCTGCAAGGTATGGAACTGAGGCATTTGCGGGGGTTCGTTGCGGTCGCGGAAGGGGGCACCGTCACCGCGGCGGCCAACAGCCTCGGTCTGGCGCCCGCGTCGGTGTCGGAGCAGGTGCGCAGGCTGGAGAGCGGCCTCGGTGTGACCCTCTTCGAGCGCACTCCGCACGGCATGCGGCTGACCGGGCCCGGCGCGACGCTGCTGGCACGCGCTCGTGACCTGCTCGACCACGCCGACGAGGTACGGCGCGCCGTCACGGGCGGGCGCAGGCGCGTTCGGATAGGCGCTCTGGAGATGCTCGCCGCCGCCAAGCTGCCCGCCGTGATCCGTCACCTCTCGCAGCGGCGGCCCGACCTGGACGTGGACGTGTGCTCCTTGACCAGGCAGGCGCTGCTGGCCGAGGTGTCGCGCGGCGAACTGGACGCGGCGCTGCTGCTCGACTCGGGGCCGCAGATCGGCGGGCTGGGCTTCACGCCGCCGCCCGACCTGGAGTTCGCCGACGTGGGTGAGGTCGGGCTGTCCCTCGTCTCGGCTCCCGGCGGGGATCCCGACCCGCTCCTGGTGAGCCCGCTGGGCTGTTCGATCCGGCTGGCCGCCGATCGGCTCTTCGGGGCTGAGGTTTCGCGCAGGGAACTGACCAGCCTCGCCACCGCCCGCGAGTGGACCCGGCAGGGGCTGGGGCGGGCGTTGCTGCCGGACTTCGCCCTGGGGTCGGATCTGGACACGGGGGCTTTGGTACGGGTATCGGACGATCCGCCTGGGTTGGCGCTGCGGCTCGTCTGGCTGCGCAGCCGCGGATCCGCCCTACGCGACGTCCTCTACGCCATGTCCGCCACCCCGCCGACCCCCGTCACCCGGGGTTGAGCCCGGTCCGCACCAGCGCTCCCCTGGGCCGGTAGCAGGCCAGGGGGCGTCGGTGGCGGGTCAGGAGAAGAGGTGGTCCACTACGCGGGCCGTGGCCTTGCCGTCGTCGCGGGGGGCGAAGGTGGCGCGGAAGGCGTCGTAGCGGTCCGCGTGCGCGGCCGCCACCTCGTCGATGGATCGCAGGGCGTCGACCACATCGGCCGACGTCGACAGCAGCGGGCCGGGCGCCTGGTCGGGCAGGTCGATGTGGAGGCCGCGCTTCGAGGAGTATTTCGCCAGGTCGTAGCCGTACAGGACGATCGGCTTGCCGGTGCAGGCGAAGTCGAACATGACCGAGGAGTAGTCGGTCACCAGGACGTCGGCGACCAGGAGGAGGTCGGCGACGTCGGGGTAGGTGGTGACGTCGCGGGCGATGTCGGGGACGGCCGGCGGGGCCTGCATCGGGTGGGCGCGTACGAGGATCTCGTGGTCGGCCCCGAGCGCCTCGCGCGCCTTGGCGAGGTCGAGCTTGACCATGGCGTTCTTGCGGTCGTAGTCGCGCCACGTCGGCGCGTACAGGATCACGCGCTTGCCCTCGGCCAGGCCCAGCCGCTCGCGCACCGCAGCCGCCAGGGCGTCGCGATCGGGCGAGTTGAGCACGTCGTTGCGGGGCAGGCCGCTCTCCAGGATCTCGCCCTTGTAGCCGAACGCCTTGCGCAGCACCGGCGTGGCCCACGGCGACTGCGACAGGAGCAGGTCCCAGCCGCGCACCTCCGCCGCCTGGCGGTGCCAGATCGGGGGCTTGGGGTCGCGGTTCATGTGGGGCTGGTCGTTGCCGATGAGCTTGGAGGGCGTGCCGTGCCAGGTCTGCACCACCACCTGGTCCTCGCGGGCCCGGAACCAGGCGGGCAGGAACGAGTTGGTGATGATGTGGCGGGATCTGGCCAGGGCCTCGTGGTGTTCGCGGCTGCCCGCGCGGACGACGGTGGCGCCGCCCGGCGGCACGAAGGCGCCGTCCTTGACGATCCAGATGTGGTCGCGGTCGTCGCCCCTGCGCAGCCGCTCCTCGTAGATGGCGCGGACGCTGTCGGCGTAGAGGCGGCCGTCGTTGACGACGTAGACGGTCGTGTCGCGCAGCGACTCGGTGCGCTGGGCCGGGTAGAAGACGCGGCGCAGGACGTGGGTGCCGGCGACGCCGCGTTCCTGGGCGGGCCGGTCCTCCTCCACCGTGATCACCGGCACGTCGAAGCGGGTCGAGATCATGCGGTAGACGTGGCCGCCGAGCGTGCGCGGCTCCTCGTCCAGGCCGCCCAGGGCCGCGTGGTCCATGCGCAGCGGGACGATCTCGCCGGACGGGTGGCGCAGCGACATGTTCCAGGTGCCGGAGGCCAGCGGCACGGGCTCGCCGAAGCGGTCCATGGTGGCGGGCTCCACGCGTACGGAGAAGTCGTCGCCGGAGCGCTCCATCGGCACCCAGTAGGACAGCCCTGAGCGGTGCCGCAGCGTGAGCGTGCGGGAGCCGGGAGCGTCGGGGTAGTGGCCGCTCAGGACGAGCGCCGGGCCCTCCCAGACCGCCGAGGTGATCACCGGGCGGATGCGGTGGGCGGAGACGACGACCCGGTCGCGGCGGTCGCCGAGCACGGTGATCTCGCGGTCGCCGACGGGCGTGCGGGTGTCGGCCAGGTCGGCCAGCATGACGGAGGCAGCGGGGTCGCCCTTGGGCTCGACCCAGAGCCGCCGCCCGTCCTTCTCCTGCAGCAGAGTGGATACGACCAGCCCGACCAGCACCTGCGTGCCGTCGCCCGACGGCGTGAAGTCGGCGGCGATGCGGTGACCGCCGAGCCTGGCGTGGCCCTTGGTGACCTGCCGCCCGGGCAGGAAGATCTTCAGTTCGAGGCGTTCGCCGTCGACGGACACGCCGGTCAGCTCGGCCCTGTTGGGCTGGAGCACGACCTGCAGCGCGCGGTCGGAGGTCCAGACGGGCCTGACCCACCAGCCGGGCCTGAGCTTGAGCCCCGCGGGGCGCTCGGGGCGGCCGATCGAGGAGCCGCGCAGCAGGCCGGTCGCCCGCGCGCCCCGGCTCCAGAACACGATCTCGGCCCGCCACGTCGTGGCGTCGGGCACGGAGGGACGGTTGCGCATGCGCCGGCGTACGCCGTGGACCAGGGCGCGCACGGCGCCACGCCAGCGCAGCGGCCACGGGCTCAGGTCGGCGGTGAAGCCGGACCAGTCGTAGTTGCAGCCGGGCTCGCGCGCACCGTGGGTGGCCTCGGGGGCCAGGAGGCGGCGGGTGCGCATGCGGATGGGCGGCAGCCAGCGCGGCCCGCGCAGCACCACGGTCGCCCAGTTGAACCTGCGGCTGCGGACGGAGAGCCCGGCCAGGTAGGCGAAGCCGCTCACGCGGAGCTTGCCGTCGACCCAGACGATGTCGTCGATGTGGGTCACCGGCACCAGGTCGGCGCGCCGCAGGCGGTAGAGGTCGGGCGGCAGTTCGTCGCGGAAGGGCAGGTCGGCGTACCAGCGCAGGCCCTTGCGGATGCGCTTGGACGGCTCGGCCGCCGCGGCCACGACCTTGGTGAGCGTCTCGCCCTCGACGAGTTCGTCGTCGGGCCGATGCTCGATCAGGTGGCAGATGACGCGTCGCGCGACCGGCAGGTCACGTTTGACGCCGGCGTCCACGCCCGCGAGGTAGGGGCGCAGGAGGTCGAGCATTTCGCGCCGTCGCGGGGCGCCACGTTTGACCGCCAGGTCGATGCGGGCCCCGAGGGGACCGCTGAGCACCTCGGTGTCGAACGCCGCGTCGCGACCGCCGGGGCCGACCGCTCGCATGACCGCTTCGAGGGGTTCTCCACGGTCACAGAGATCCTGGACAGCCTTCAGGCGGTCGGCGAGCGAATCGCCGCCCTGGCTTTGGGCTGTGACGCCGGTGGCCATAGGGGTGGCACCGCCTTTCGGGCCGCCATGAGTGTTTTGCCCATGGTAATGGGAGTCACATGTCACCGGATCGCTCGATTAGCGAAGCCGCAGGTCAGATGGGTTACTGAAAATCCGCTGAACGCCCGTCCCAGCGGCCCAGGCGCATGTCCACGCGTTCGCCGCGCAGGGGTGTGCCCTCCTCGCGCCAGTGGGTCAGGCAGCGTCGCAGGTGGTCAGGGGCGGCGGCGGTGCCGTCGGAATGGACGACGCGCCACCAGGGCACGCCGCCTCCCCAGGTGGACATCACCTTGCCGACCTGACGGGGGCCGCCCTCGCCGAGGTATTCGGCGATGTCGCCGTAGGCCATGACCTTGCCGGGCGGGATGCGTTCGACGAGGTCGAGCACCCGCTCGGCGAAGGGGTTCACGGACTCCATGCGGCCGGGCCCGCGTCGATGATCTGCTCGAACTTGCCGATCTCCACGACGCTGCCGGCCGCGGCGACCTCGATGACGCCGTCGCGCAGCCCGTAGATCTCGCCGTCCTCGCCCACGAGGCGGGCGCCGAGCGCGGTCGCCAGCCTCAGGAGCTGGGCCACCTGCCAGTCGGAGCCGGGCTCGCCGACGAGCTGGCCCTGCCAGCTCGCCACCGGATGCGTGCCACCCCCGTGGCCGGCCACGATCTCGTCAGATCCGCGCAGCTCGAAACCGGCCGGCGCGATGGCCTTCGCGAGCTCCGCGAAGGCGAGTGGCGAATCGCGCACCACCCGCAGCTCGTATCCCATGACGCGCGACCATAGCGGATCTTCCGGCCAACCAGAAACGCCTGATCGGGTCATTCTTCCTTGCGCTGGTTGAGTACGACGATCGCGCCGCAGAACATGATCAGCGCCACCAGCACCCCTCCCCCGTACAACCACAGCCGCAGCGGATCGGGCCCCGGCCGCTCCGGCACGGGCGAGTCCTCACCCTGGCCGAAATGCTCCATCCCGGGCGCCACGCTGCGTTGCGCGCCCGTGAGCCGCTCCGCGGCGTTCAGCGCGGCAGCGGCGTCCACCACGCCGAAGCCGGTCTGGTCGTCGTATCCGGCGGCGGGCCGTCCGCGAGCGCTGGAGGACAGGGCCTGGGCGACCTGCTCGGGCCGCAGGGCCGGGTAGCGCGACTTGATGAGCGCGGCCACGCCGGCGACCAGGGCGGCGGCCGAGCTGGTGCCCTCGGACAACTCGTAGCCGCTCTTACGTTTGACCACCGGCACGTCCACGCCGGGCGCGGAGACGAGCACGGACAGGTTGTCGCTGCTGAACGTGGCCCGTTTGCCCTGCTTGTCGGTGGCCGCCACGCCGATGACCCCCGGGTAGCCGGCCGGGAAGCTCCAGTAGGAGGTGCCCTTCTCCTTGGCGTACTCGGTCAGGCCGTCGTTGCCCACGGCGGCGACCAGGACGACGCCCTTGCCGAGCGCGTACGAGACGGCCTCGCGTTCGGACCTGAGGGGGCCGTAGGAGCCGATCGACATGCTGACGACCTGGGCGCCGTGGTTGGCGGCGTACCGGAGGGCGCGGGCCAGCGGGCTCTCCGCGACCATGTCGTCGCTCGCCTGAGGCGGGACGGCGAAGCCGGGCTCATCGTCGATGATCATGGGCAGCGACAGGATGCGCGCGCCGGGGGCGACGCCGATGAGGCCGTCGCCCTCGCCGGAGCCGGCGATCAGGGCCGCCATGGCGGTGCCGTGCTTGCCGGCCGGCAGCTCGCGTTCGACCGTGCCGGTGGTCATGTCGGGGCCGGCGTTGACGCGGCCCTTCAGTTCCTTGACCTCTCTGTCCACGGCGCTGTCCACGACGGCGACGGTGACGCCCTCGCCCTTGGTGACCGACCAGGCCTGCTCGATGTTGAGCGCGTCGAGCACCCACTGCTGCTGGTCCCTGACCGGATCGGCGGCCGGGCCCGTGAAGACGAGCAGGGCGGCGGTGACGACGCGTACGGCGCTCAGCACACGTTCCCCTGGGTACAGGGCGGCACCTTGGGCGGGTCCGCCAGGAAGTAGGCGATCTGGTTGCCGACCGACTTGGCGGCCGGCCAGAGCTCGCTGTGCAGGATCTCCTCGGGCGGGATCGCGGCCCTGGTGCGCCCGTCGGTGTAGCCCGCCGTGGAGAACACGAGGTACGGCCCCGCCCCCACCCAGCTCGTGCGCTGTCGCTGGTCGGGCCCGAAGCGTTCGCTCACGGTGCCGGGGAAGGCGACCGGCAGCACGCCCACGCGGTCGTCCTGGGTGAGCTCCTCGCCGGCCGAGACCCTGGCCTCCTCGTCCTTCAGCACGGCCACGCCGACCGTGATGACGAAGGAGGCCGTCTGGTCCATGTACGTGGCCCGCAACATCGTGACGCAGCCGTGGTTCTGGAGCACTCCGGCGACGGAGGCGTCCACGCCCTTGGCGCACTCGGTCTCGGGGGCGATGCCGACGCGCTTGGCGTACTGCTGGGCGCGGTCGAGCCCGAGGTATTTCACCTCGTCGGGAAAGACGCCCGTGGCCGGCCATGCCTGCCAGCGCCGGGCGATCTCCTCCTGCTTGTACTGGTTCTGCTCGGAGGGCGTCAGCGGGCGCGAACGTGTCTCGGCGAACAGGCCGATCGTGCCCATCAGGACGACGACCGCCGACACGGAGATGATGACGCCGAGCAGCAACACGAAGACCCGGCGGTAACGGACGCCCAATTGGAGCGTGGCCAGGTCGGCCCGTTCCTTGGCGGCCGTCCGCCTGCGCGAGTCCGCCGCGGGCCACGCGCGCACACGTGATCGGCGGCCGGTGGTGGCGCCAAGCGGGTTCCTCTGCCCCTGCGTGGCTTCTCCCCCGGCGCGCGGCAGCCCTGAGGTTGACCTACGTGCCTTCACCACCGCCTCGTTCCCGCTCTCGCTCCTGTCTATTTCGTCCCCCTTGGTGGGCGGATCATGCGTCTTGTGAGATGTGCTCCCGGCGTACGCGTCTGACCAGGATGAATATGACAGCCAACGATGCCAGTGCTCCGACGGCGGCCGCGGCGGCGATGGCTGTGTACACCGTGACGCGTCGTTCGTCCCTGACAATGACCTTGACAGGACCGGCCTGGCCGCCGGCCAGCGGCACGGCGGGATCCTGGGCCTCGGCGCCCGTGGCGCTCTCGGTGTGCCCGGCCAGCCTGGCCGCCTGCGCCAGGGCGTTGGCGGCGTTGACGACGCCGAAGCCGGTCGCGGTGTCGTAGCCGCCCGGGGGCCGGTCGTCGGCGCTGTCGGCGAGGGCGCGGGCGACCAGCAGCGGCGACATATCCGGATATTTGGCTTTAAGGAGGGCGGCGACGCCCGACACCAGCGCGGTGGCCTGTGAGGTGCCGCGGCCGACCCAGTACTCGTCGCCGGGGCCCGCGCCCATGATGTCCACGCCGGGGGCTGCCACCAGCACCGAGGAGTTCCAGTTGGAGAACGTGGCCCGCCGCAACCTGCGATCGGTCGCTCCGACCGAGACGACGCCGGGGAAGGCGGCCGGGTAGGAGTAAGGGGCGAAGTCGCCGTCGATCTTCCTGTCGCCTTCGTTGCCCGCGGCGGCGACGAGCACGACGCCCTTGGAGATGGCGTAGCGGATGGCCGCGCGCTCCTCCCGGGTCGCCAGCTCCTTGGAGATCGACATGTTGATCACGTCCGCCCCCTCGTCCACCGCGTAGCGGATGCCACGGGCCACCACGTTCTCGAAGCGCTCGGCCGAATTGAACTCGCGGAAACCCGGCTCCTCATCCTCAAGGATGACCCTTACCGACAGTACGTCCGCTTCTGGCGCGACGCCGATGATCCCCCGTTTTCCCTGGGGCCCATGGCCATGACCGGCGATCAGTGAGGCCATGTACGTGCCGTGCAACCTGCTGGGACTCACCCCCGGCGGATTCGCTCCCGCGGTGAAATCCTTGCCCACGCGTACGGACTCGGCCAGGTCACGATGGTGCGGATCGACGCCGGAGTCCAGCACGGCCACCAGCACCCCGGCGCCCTTGCTGGTCCGCCACGCCTCGGTGAGGCGCAACGTCTTGATCACCGCCTGCTGCCCGCCGCGTACGTCGTCGGCCATCGCGGGCGGCCCCGCGAACAGCAGCGCCCCGGCCACCGCGGCCACCGCGGCGCGCCTCAGCACTGCCACTCGCTCGCGGCGCAGTCGGGCATCTTGGGCGTGCTCAGATCGGTCAGCACGTGCTCGGAGATCTCGGCGGCGAAGGCGAAGATCGCCGGCCGCGGCTCGCCCGCCGCTTTCGCGGGCCTGCCGTCCACCTGGCCGGCGGTGGTCAGCACCAGATAGGGCCCCGCCTGACGTACCGATCCGGTCTGCCGGACCGCGGACGTGAACCGGTCGGACACCGTCCCGCGGAAAGCCAGCGGCTGAAGGCCCGGAGAGGGCTTGCCGGTGTCGGCGAAGGCGGACTTGGCGCGTACGGCGCCCGGCTCGTCGCGCAGCGCCACCACGCCGATCGTGACGAGCACACCGCGCAGCGCGTCGATGTAGGTGGCCCGCAACACACCCTTGCAGCCCGCCTTGCGCAGGGCCTTGACCGCCTTGGCGTCCACCGAGGCGTCGCCGCACGCGATCCGCGGGGAGATGCCGATCCTGCTGGCACGTTCCTGCCCGCCCTGCTCGGCCGCGTAGGGCAGGGTGGCGGGGAAGATGCGGCCTGTGGGCCACGCGTGCCAGCGCTCGGCGACCTCACGTTTCGCCGCCGCGTGCAACTCGGCCGTGCTGGGACCGCGGGTGAGCTCCGTGCCCGCCGCGCTGCCCGCCACCCCGGCGGCCACCGCGCAGATCAGAGTCAGCGCGGAGGCCACCACGAGAGTGGGCCATGGGCGGGCGGAGTTCACTCCATCGACCTTAATAGGGGCGTCCTTGTGAACATCCCCAAAAACCCCTAGTAGCTGGGCAGGCTCGGGTCGACGGTCTTGACCCAGCTCAGCACGCCGCCGCCGACGTGCACGGCGTCAGAGAAGCCGGCGCTCTTGACGATCGCGAGAGCCTCGGCGGAGCGGGCGCCCGACTTGCAGTGGAGCACGATCTTCTTGTCCTGCGGCAGCTTCTCCAGGGCCGAGCCGTTGAGGAACTCGCCCTTCGGGATCAGCGTGGCGCCGGGGATGGAGACGATCTCGTACTCGTTGATCTCGCGGACGTCGACGAGGAAGATGTTCTCGCCGTTGTCCTGCATGGCCTTGAGCTCCTGCGCGGTGATCGTGGAGCCGGTCGCGGCCTCGGCGGCCTCGTCGGAGATCGCGCCGCAGAACGCCTCGTAGTCCTCGAGCAGCTCGGTGACCGTCGGGTTCTTGCCGCACAGCACGCACTCGGGGTCCTTGCGGACCTTGACGTCGCGGTACTTCATCTCCAGGGCGTCATAGATCATCAGCCGCCCGACCAGCGGGTCGCCGATGCCGGTGAGGAGCTTGATGGCCTCGTTGACCTGGATGGAGCCGATCGACGCGCACAACACGCCGAGCACGCCGCCCTCGGCGCACGACGGCACCATGCCGGGAGGCGGGGGCTCCGGGTAGAGGCAGCGGTAGCAGGGGCCATGCTCGGCCCAGAACACGCTGGCCTGGCCGTCGAAGCGGTAGATCGAGCCCCAGACATACGGCTTGCCGAGCAGCACCGCCGCGTCGTTCACCATGTAACGCGTGGCGAAGTTGTCGGTGCCGTCGACGATGAGGTCGTAGCCGGAGAAGATCTCCATGACGTTCTCGGTGGTCAGGGCCGTGTTGTGGATCACGACCTCGACCAGCGGATTGATCTCGCGGACCGACGCCGCGGCGCTCTCGGCCTTCAGCCTGCCGACGTCGGACTGGCCGTGGATGATCTGGCGCTGCAGGTTGGACTCATCGACCACGTCGAAGTCGATGACGCCGAGGGTGCCGACGCCCGCCGCCGCGAGGTACATCAGCGCGGGCGAGCCCAGGCCCCCGGCGCCCACACACAGCACCTTGGCATTCTTCAGCCGCTTCTGCCCCGCCATGCCCACATCGGGGATGATCAGGTGGCGCGAGTAGCGGCGCACTTCGTCGACGGTCAGCTCTGTGGCCGGCTCGACCAGCGGTGGCAACGACACTTTCTACACTCCCGCTTCCAGGGGTCTTATCTCCTTGTGAAACCTAGCCGGGCAGTGGGGCATTCCCCAATCGCGTCTCACCGATCAGACGGCGTGCCTCCGCCGCCACCACCTGCGGCATCTCCATCATCGCCACATGCCCCGCCGTCGGCAGCAGGACGAGCCTGACCTGCCGGAACGTACGGTAAGCCTTCCTGGCCATGGCCGGTCGCACCAGCCGGTCGTGCCGGCCGTGAATGATCAGCGTCCGGGCCTTGACCTGAGCCGCCTGGCTCCAAAGAGTGTCCTTGCCGAGGCGGAAGTATTCGGCCACGATGCCCCGGGCCGAGCCGATCATGGCGTCTCCGGCGTAGGGCAGGTCGTCGCGCCTGCGCTGCTCCTCGATGGCGTCGCGCAGGCGTACGGGATGCACGGCGTCGGCGTCGGCCCACACCATGGCCATGGAGGCGGTGATGCGCTGCTCGGCCGGGAGCAGGCGTATCCAGGACGCCACCAGTTCTCCCACTCTGGGCACCGCGGCGGCGGCCACGCGGACGGGACCGTATCGGGGCAGCAGGTCGGGCAGGGCGGGCGAGATGAGCGTGAGCGAGCGGACCAGGTCGGGACGGACGGCGGCGACCCTGACGGAGATCGCGCCGCCGAGCGAGTTGCCGAACAGGTGGGCCGGGCCGGTGTGCTCCAGCAGGCCGATCACGGCGTTGGCGTGACCCGCCACCGTGTAGTCGCCGTCCTCCGGCGCGGGCGAGAAGCCGGCGCCGGGCAGGTCGATGGCGTGGCCGGTGACGGTGTCCTTGAGCTCGTCCATGAGGTCGGTCCAGTTGGTGGCCGCCCCGGCCAGCCCGTGGACGAACACCGCCTGGTCGCCGGGGCCCTCCGGGGTGGATCGGACGTGCACCGAACCGATCATGCGTCCCGGCCAGTGTGGGGTCGGCTCCGCGAGCATGGCTCCCCCTCCTTGTTCCTCGCTTCCCGTTCCTTCAACGATAACCATCGTCCGCGGGTGGGGTCCGGATTCCGGGATTCGGACATGTAGGGATATTTGACTGCATACATGTCTAATCGATCTCATGGCACCCCAAAGGTGTGGCAAAAGCTGCCGCATGCCGTTTATGTGCCCCACGGCCGGAAACCATGACGATACCCAGAGTGACGACTGACCTACTCACCGTTAACTTCGAGGCGGTCCGGAAGTCCACAGGGAGAATCACGCGCATTCCAGTCGGGTACGCATCACCATTTTTGCGAATGCGGCCGGCGGCATAAGCGCGTACCTTGCAGCCGGTTTGTCAGCCCGCGGACTTTCGCGTCCTCGGGCGGCCACCGCCTGCGCATCGCATCGCCACTGGAACGCCCGGAATCGGCCGGCGGCCGGTGAGTAGTCCATTGCCTCGCGCGCTCGCCACGCCATTCGCGGAACAATCGGACATATCATCTCTTTTCATTTGATAAATGTTTAATGCGAGCAATAAGATTGTTAATGTAGAGCAAAATAGGGTCGTATCTGTTTGCCCGTCCACCGGCCCGGAAATGACATTCCATGGATGCGCCTTCAGCAGCCGTCCAAGATCAGTTTCCTGGCAATTCGGAAACGCCGAGAACGGGGCAATCGATCCTTTAGGGGGAACACGCAATGCCCAAGCTCAAGACTGTTATCGCAGGCCTCGCCTTCAGCACCGCACTGACCGGCGGCATGGTCAGCGCGGGCGCGACGACCACCGCGGCCAACGCCGCCACGCAGGTCAGCACCGGCACGTCCGTCCTCGCGTCGGACGACTTCGGCGACGACTTTGGCTGGGGACGTCGCCACCACCACCACCACAACCGCCACCACCAGCGCTGCAGGAACCGTCACAACGGTGGCTGGGGCGGCGGCGGCTGGGGCGGCTGGGGCGGCCGGCGCCACCACGGTGGCGGCGAGATCTGCATCGTCATCCACAACGACAACCGCAACGACAACTGGGACCGTGAGCAGGAGCACCACCACAGGAACAACAACGACAACAACGGGAACTGGTGACACGACCGTGCGTTGATGGTGCAGGGATGAGCGCCCGTTCTTCTATTAGACGGGTTCTTGGGAGCGGTCCGCATTTCTCTCGCGGTTCGTCCTGAGGTTTCATTTCTCCTCGTCTCCACGGCAACTTGGTGAGGGCTCTCCCGGCTTGGCCGGGAGGCCCTCGCTGCGTCTTTTCTGTACGATGCTTTATGTTTGACTAAAAGTGGACAATTCCTGTTTATTGGCTTTTCGGCGGGAAATATGGATGATGCGGATGATTTACTAGTTGTCATCCGAGGGGGCAATCGATCCTTTAGGGGGAAACGCAATGCCCAAGCTCAAGAGTGTCATCGCAGGTCTCGCCATCAGCACCGCGCTGACCGGCGGCGTGGTCAGCATGGGGGCGGCCACGACCGCTTCCGCCGCCGACGCCGCCACCCAGATCAGCACCGGCACGTCCACCCTCACTGGGTATGGCTGCGGCTGGCGCCGTAGCCGCTGCGGCGGCGGAGGCTGGGGGTGGAACGGCGGCAACCGCTGGGGCCACCACCAAGGCTACGGGCGCATCCGGATCGTCATCATCAACCACAACCGCAATCACAACCGCAACCACGACGATGACCGCCGCGACAGTGACCGCGGCAGGTGGTAGAAGCCCCGTTACAACCTGAGCCCGCGGCCCGCCACGGCTGACACGTCCGTCCCTGGCGACGAGCTCAGGCGACACCAGATGAGTGGCCCGTATTCTCCGACGAATACGGGCACTTCAGGTATCCGACCATCCTTTACGCGCTGCCGTGGCCCGCCACCCGCCGCACTCCGGCCGACGACCCTCCAGGAAACGCCCTCTGACACGTCAGTGGCGAGCCGCCGTCACGCGGGCCCATGTTGCCCACCTAAGGCTGAATCCCTCCCCCGGTAAGCCCGCGCGCCCAGCCCCACGAAGCCCAGACGCTGTCATCGGTCCAGCCATGCGCCGGCGGCGGCCGCGTCCTTCACGAAACGGGCGAAGTCGCGTGGCGGACGGCCCAAGGCGCGCTGCACTCCGTCGGACAGGTGATCGTCCAGCCGCGTTCCCGCGCCGAAGGTGGGACACGATCCGCCGGTCCCCATCCATCGGTCGATCATGGCCTCACCGTGGTCCCTACGTTTCGCCAGTGGCGCACCACTGACCCCTCCTGTCCATGCTGGAGGGGCAGGCCTGGATCATCCCGCCCGACGGTGAGGCGGTGGCGATCGGCCCCGGCGACGTCGCGGTCCTCCGCGGCCCCGCCTCGTACATCGTCGCCGACGATCCCGCCGTCCCACCTTGGCACGTGATCAGCAGTCCTCCTACTGCGCGGCGACGGCGCGCACGGTCGAGGATGGCGAACCGGGCCGTGGATCCTCGTTCCTGCGGCATCGCGGAAAGCAGGTCGGCCGCCCTGCTCACCGGCGCCTACCAGGGCCGGGCCGGCATCAGCGACCGCCGCACGCATACATGTACGCGGCTACATGTAAGCGGCACTGCGGTTGCGGTCCGTGCGGCCGACACATGCCAACCCGCCACGCACACCATCCGGCACCCCTGTCGCCACGCCAGGACGCGCGACGTCTCACCGCGAGGCTTGACGGCGCTCGCCACCCCGTCACGCGAGCGATCCAGGCCGAGCCCGCATGTCGTGTCCCAGCCCCGTTCGTGCCGTCCGCCTGCCCGGCCGGCCGCCGACCCCGCAATGCGCCAGGCGTCCAGCCATCACCGCATTTCCGCACGCCCCGGAAACGCGTAAGTGCCCGTATTCGACTCACGGCGAATACGGGCACTTAATTAGGTGGGGCCGGAGTTCATCTCCTTGGCGAACTCTTCAGCCCGGGGGTTTCTACCACCTGCCGCGGTCACGGTCGTGGTCGCGGTGGTGGTTGTCGTTGTGGTTGTGGTTGCGGTTGACGATGACGATCCGGATGCGTCCGTGGCCGTGGTGGCGGCGGCCCCAGCGGTTGCCGCGGTTCCACCCCCAGCCCCCGCCCCAGCCGCCGCAACGGCTGCGGCGCCAGCCCCAACCGCACCCGGTCAGGACGGACGTGCCGGTGCTGATCTGAGTGGCGGCGTCGGCGGCGGAAGCGGTCGTGGCCGCCCCCATGCTGACCACGCCGCCGGTCAGCGCGGTGCTGATGGCGAGACCTGCGATGACACTCTTGAGCTTGGGCATTGCGTTTCCCCCTAAAGGATCGATTGCCCCCTCGGATGACAACTAGCAAATCATCCGCATCATCCATATTTCCCGCCGAAAGACCAACTAACAGGAATTGTCTGTTTTTACCCAAATACAAACATTGTCCGGAGAACACGCAGTGAGGGCCCCCCGGCCAAGCCGGGAGAGCCCTCACCAAGTTGCCGT
The DNA here is from genome assembly GCF_042656245.1 of Nonomuraea insulae. Classification (NCBI taxonomy): domain Bacteria; kingdom Bacillati; phylum Actinomycetota; class Actinomycetes; order Streptosporangiales; family Streptosporangiaceae; genus Nonomuraea; species Nonomuraea insulae. Next base: position 12,566 of record NZ_JBHSPA010000049.1, on the reverse strand, counting down.
GGAGACGAGGAGAAAATGAAACCTCAGGACGAACCGCGAGAGAAATGCGGACCGCTCCCGAGAACCCGCCCACTAAGGAACGGGCGCTCATCCCCGCACTATCAACACACGGCCGCCATCAACGAGTTGTCACATTCCTCGGGTGATGGTGATGGTCCTGGTCGTGGTGGTGGTTGCGATTGACGTTATGGTTGCGGATGTTGACCCTGACATGAGTCCTCTGGTGGCGGTGACGGCGCCAGCCCCAGCCACCGCCCCAGCCGCCGCAGCGACTGCGGCGCCAGCCCCAACCGCACCCGGTCAGGACGGACGTGCCGGTGCTGATCTGAGTGGCGGCGTCGGCGCTGGCGGCGGTCGTCGCCGCCCCCGCGCTCACCACGCCGCCGGTCAGCGCGGTGCTGATGGCGAGACCCGCGATAACACTCTTGAGCTTGGGCATTGAGTTTCCCCCTAAAGGATCGATTGCCCCGTTCTCGACGTTTCCGAATGTCCCGGAAACAGGTCTTGGACGGCTGCTGAAGAGTCATCCAGAAGGTGTCATTTCCGACAGAGGGACGGACAAACAGCTATGACTCCATTTTGCTCTGCATTAACAATGTTATTGCTTGCATTAAAGATTTATCCAATGAAATAACACGAATTATCCCGATATGTCCTATTTAATGATCGTTGCTGGCCACCGCCGGACGGCTCCCCGCGCGGCGGCGAGAAGGGCGCAGCCGAGGGCAGGGTGGTGGTTCTGTTCTCCTTGATCACGAGGCTGGTCGCCGGTGCGCGGAGCGCATCGCGGCGGTCTCGGCCGCCGAACGGATGAACCCGGCGAGCGCGCGGTCGCGGCGATCCTCGGACCAGGCCGCGAGCAGGGTCGTCCGGCGACCCTCGACGGGGATGGCGACCAAGTCGCGGCCGAGGTGACAGCCGACCGACTCGGGCAGCACGGCGACCATGCGGCCGAGAGCGATCAGTTCGGCCACCTGTCCGGTGTCCCTGATGATCGGTCCACCGCCCGGCGACTCCGCGGTCCAGCGGGGAAGGATCTCGCCGGCCAGGTCGGCCATGCGCACGGATGCGCGCCCGGCCGTCCGGTGGGTAGGCGGCAGCACCGGCTCGCGCTCGGTCAGCAGTTCCTCGGTGGCCAGGCCGCCAGGTCGTCCTGCGGCAGGCGAATCAGCGCGACGTCCGCGGTTCCGTCGCGCGGCAAGGCCTTCTCCTCGCCGATGCCACAGATCAGCACCTCGACGTCCACCGCGTCGGGGTGGGCGGCGAAACGAGGCAGCAGCGATTCGAGCAGGCCGGCGTCCCCGCCTGGTTTCGTCACCACCGTCAGCAGCGGCTTCACCCGCCCGGCGCGCTGAGCCGAACGCTGTGCAACAGAGCGGGCGGTTCGAGCTGATCGACGAGCTCGTTCATGCCGACTACCACGATCACACGGTCGGACCGGGGCAGGGCCACGATCGGGAAGGCGTCCGGGCGACCATGGCGGCCGTGCGCGCGGCCTTCTCCGACCTCACCGTACAAATCCTGCACTGTGTCGGTGACGGCGATCTCGTGGCCACCCACAAGATGTTCCGCGCCAGGCACACCGGTCCGTGGTTCGGCGTTCCCCCGTCGGGCAACCAGGTCGAGTTCCGGGTGATGGACCTGGTCCGCTACCGGGAGGGGCAGATGGCCGAACACTGGGCCGTCGCCGACGCGGTGAGCCTCCTACGACAGACCGGCGCGCTCGCGTGAACTGACCCGTCCACACCGATCCCGCTCACGACCGCGGACGCGATCACGGACGCGATCACGGACGATGCGACCGGCCCGCAGCGGCTCATTCCAAGACCCGTCCCACAACTCGACCCGAGGCTCGGTCCAGGGCCCCGGACACACATGCTGGGTCCCAGAGGCCCGGTCACAGGCTCGGCTCCCCGCCCCAGGCCCAGGTCACGGGGGTCCGGGTCACGGGGGTCCGGGTCACAGGGCCCAGTCACAGGGGCCGGTCACAGGCTTGGTTCCCCGCCCCAGGCCCGGGCCGCAGGGGCCCGGTCCCAGGTTCTGTGGCGCTTTAAGCGGACTTGCGCGTCTTGCGCTTGGGCGGGGCCTTCTCCTCTTCCTTGGAGGAGGCCTTGCCGGCCGCCTTCTTCGGCTTGGCGGGCTCGCCGCCCTCGCGCTCCCGCTTGGCCGCCTCCACGCTCGCCCTCAGCGCCGCCATGAGGTCCACCGCGGGCCCGGCCTCTTCCTCCTCCGGGGCGGCGATGACCTCCTTGCCCGCCACCTTGGCCTCGATCACCTGCTGCAGCGCCTCGCGGTAGGTGTCGTGGTATTCGCTGGGGTCGAAGTCCGACTCCATGGTGGTGATCAGGGATTCGGCCATCTTGAGCTCTTGGGCGCGTACGTCGATGTCCTCTTCGAGGAAGCCGAAGTCCGGCGTGCGGACCTCGTCCGGCCAGAGCATCGTCTCCAGGACGAAGACGCCGTCGCGCACCCGCAGCGTCGCCAGCGACTCGCGCTGGCGCAGCGCCACCTTGACCACCGCCACCTGGCCGGAGCTCTCCAGGGCGTTGCGCAGCAGCACGTACGGCTTCGCGCCCTGGGCGTCGGGCTCCAGGAAGTACGACTTGGCGAAGTAGATGGGGTCGATCTGCTCAGCGGGCGTGAACTGCAGGACGTCGATCCTGCGCGACGTGGTCAGCGGCAGGTCCTCGAAGTCCTCGTCGGTGAGCACGACCATCTCGCCGCTGGGAAGTTCGTAGCCCTTGGCGATGTCGGAGTAAGGGACTTCTTCGCCATCTTGCGTACAGACCCGCTTATAGCGGATCCTGCCACCGTCCTTGCGGTGCACCTGATGGAACGAGACGTCCTTCTGCTCGGTCGCGGAGTAGAGCTTCACCGGGATCGTGACCAGCCCAAAGGAGATCGCACCCTTCCAGATGCTGCGCATGGGGCAACTCCTCAAGATCTCAACGGCACACCAATGGGGACATACCCGTCATGGGGCAACCAATGCCATACCCAATCGAACCAATGCTGGCCGTACCTGGGGAGCTACCCTCAGATCGCGACCGGTACGGACTGGAGGTCAAGTGGGACGGCATCCGCGCCATCATCCATCTTGACGGGGGCATGCGGGTGTCGGGGAGGCATGGAGCCGAATACACCCGTCGTTATCCGGAAATTCCGCACTTTGGGATAAAGAACGCGATCATCGACGGCGAGGTCGTGGCGCTGGACTCCCGTGGCCTGCCCAACTTCATCCGCCTGCAACACCGCATGCACCTGACCGACCCCGACCCGGCCATGCTGGAGCTGTACCCCATCACGTACATGCCCTTCGATCTGCTCTACCTCGGCGGCACGCCGCTGTTCGACCTGCCCTACAGCGACCGCCGCGCGCTGCTCGACGAGCTGGACATCGGCGCGCCCCCGTACTTCCCCGGCGACTCCGACCTGCTCACCGCCACCCACGAACAGGGCCTCGAAGGCGTGGTCGCCAAGCGCCTCGACTCCCCCTACCGGGCCGGCACCCGCTCCCCGTCGTGGATCAAGGTCAAGAACCTGGCCACCTGCGAGGTCGTGATCGGCGGCTGGAAACCAGGCAAGGGCCGCCGCGCGGGCGGGATCGGGTCGTTGATCATGGGGATGTTCACGGACGCGGGGCTGACATACGTCGGACATGTCGGTACGGGGTTCACCGACGCCGTCCTGGACGATCTGTACCGGATGTTGCGTCCCCTGGAGATCTCGCGCAGCCCGTTCTGCAATGAGGTTCCCTGGAAAAATCGATGGGTTAGGCCGGATCTGGTCGGGGAGGTGGCCTACACGATGTTGACCTACGACCAGCGACTGCGGCACCCGGTGTGGCGTGGGCTGCGCCCCGACAAGCTCCCCTCGGAGGTGATCCTGTGAAAGTTCCGGTCAAGGTGGGCGGGCGCGAGCTGACGCTGAGCAACCTGGACAAGGTCCTCTACCCGGACTACGGCTTCACCAAGGCCGAGATCATCGACTACTACAGCCGCATCGCCCCCGTACTGCTGCCCCATCTCCAGGGCCGGCCCCTGACCGTCAAGCGTTACCCGAACGGGGTCACCGGCCAGTCCTTCTTCGAGAAGAACGCCCCCGAGCACACCCCCGACTGGATCAGGCGCGTCAACCTGCCCGCCCCTGGCAGCACCAAGAACCGCGAGACCATCGACTTCGCCGTCGTGGAGGACCTGCCCACGCTCGTCTACTACGCCAACCTGGCCGCGCTGGAGCTGCACGTGCCCCAGTGGCGCGTGGACGAGGACGGCCAGGCGCTGCCGCCCGACACGCTGGTGTTCGACCTCGACCCGGGGGCGCCCGCGAACATCGTCGAGTGCACCAGGGTGGCCCTCCTGCTCCGCGAGGTGCTGAAGAACGACGGGCTGACCGCCCGGCCGAAGACCAGCGGGGGCAAGGGCATGCAGCTGTACGCGGACTGGGACTGCCGCGAGGAGCCCTCCGTGTACGCCAAGAGGCTGGCCCAGCTCCTGGAGAAGGAGCACCGCGACCAGGTCGTCAGCGTGATGACGAAGAAGGCGCGGCCGGGCAAGGTGTTCATCGACTGGAGCCAGAACAACCCGGCCAAGACCACGGTCGCCCCTTACTCGCTGCGGGCCAGGGAGCGGCCGACGGTCTCGACTCCTTTGACGTGGAAGGAGGTCGAGGACTGCGAACGCCCTGATGACCTGGTCTTCACCGCGCCCGACGTACTCGCCAGAGTGGAGAAGCGCGGCGACCTTTTCGGCCGGGCGTAGGCTGGTTCCGTCCGGACCTAGAGGGGGACCCATGATGTCGGAGATGGACATACGCGGGGACGAGATCACCTACGACGAGGAAGAGGGGGAGCTGTCGATCGAGACACCCGAGGCCGACGCCGTCGAGCAGCACCGCGAGATGCTCCAGAGCGTGGGGCGGCTACGCCGTGAGCTGCCTCTGGACGTCGATCCCGCGGACGCGGCCGACCAGGACCGGGTCGTGGAGCTCGACGATGACGACTATCGCTGACCTGCGCGAAAGGGCCCCCGTCGCGGGCGGCCACAGCCGTGGCGCGGCCACCCGCACGTAGGATGTCCGCACAGTTCCGCTGAGAGAGCAAATGGAGACCCGCGTGACCGCAACCCCGGACGCGAAGCCCCGGGGCACCCGGCTGCCCCGACTGGCCCGCCGCAGGCAACTCCTGAGCGCCGCGCAGGAAGTGTTCGTGGAGAACGGCTATCACGCGGCCGCCATGGACGAGATCGCCGACCGGGCCGGGGTCAGCAAGCCGGTGCTCTACCAGCACTTCCCCGGCAAGCTGGAGCTCTACCTGGCGCTGCTCGACCTGCACGTGGACGACATGGTCAACCGCTGCAGGGAGGCGCTGGCCGCCACGCCCGAGAACAAGTTGCGCGTGCAGGCCACCTTCAGCGCGTTCTTCGACTTCGTCTCCACGCAGGGCGAGGCGTTCCGCCTGGTCTTCGAGTCCGACCTGCGGAACGTGGCGCCGGTGCGGCAGCGGGTGGAGCGGTCGCTGCAGGAGTGCGCGGAGATGGTCAGCGAGCTCATCCAGGAGGACACGGGCTGCACCAGCGACGAGGCGCACCTGCTCGGGGTCGGCCTGGTGGGGATGGCCGAGGTGAGCGCCCGCTACTGGGTCACGACACACGGCTCGATCCCCAAGGACGCGGCAGAACAGCTCATGGCGCGGCTGGCGTGGCGGGGCATCAGCGGCTTCCCGCGCACGGCATAAGTTCCGCGTACGGCATAACCCCGTTCGCTGGTCGCGATCATTCGCGTTTTCGCGGGTCCGAGCCGCCACGATGGGAGTGAGCCAACCCGTCGACTAGGGAGCCACTGATGGAAGTCAAGATCGGCGTACGCTCTGTACACCGCGAACTCGTTGTCGAGACCGACCTCTCCGCAGAGCAGGTCGAAGAGGAGATCAGAAACGCCCTGGCGGCGGATCGCGGCGGTGTGTTCGCGATCACCGACGTGAAGGGCAGGCGGGTCGTGGTGCCGGTGGCCGCGCTCGGGTTCATCGAGCTCGGCGAGGATGAGTCCCGTCCGGTGGGGTTCGGCGGCACGCTCTAAGGGCTCCAAGGGGCACGGCTCTCCACCCGCCGTGCCCCTCCGTCCTTCGCGCATCCTTCACGCGGTGCTCAGGGCAGGTCGTCGGGAGCGCACGCGCGTCGGGCCCGTGCGCCCGATCGCGCCGCGCACCGCCGCCACCCGTCGGATCGGCGGGGCCGGTGAGAGGTCAGGGTCGGGCTGGTGGTTCGCCCATCTGGCAGCCGGGAGGCCGGCGGCGGCGGGAGACGTCGTCCCGCTTCTGCTCGGTGGCCGGGCAGTCCGCGCTCCCCCTCCGCAGCACGGCGCGCGTAGTCCAGCGGTTCGGCCCACATCTCGTCAAGGAACTGCCATAGCGGCGCGAGGCCCTCATGCCTCGCACGGTACAACCGTTTCGTACCCTCGCGCCGCTCGATGACCGGAACCGGCAGTGAGCCGTCAGAGGCCCATCGCCGCCATGCGCTTGTTGTGGGCCTCGGTCAGCCTGGCGAAAAGTCGTGAAATATCAGTCTGGCCCTCCCCCAGCGACTCCATCAGCAGCAGCGCCAGGCCGGGACGCGCCGAGGCCACCTGCTGGCCCTGGCTCAGCGCCTCCCCGACGAGCCGCCGCGCCCACAGCGCCAGCCGCCCGGCCGCCGACGGCTCGGCCTCGATGCCCGCCCTGACCCGGTCGACCGTGAACTGCGAGCGTCCCTCGTCCACCATCACCTCGTCCACCAGCTTGGCGATCGACGGATCGAGGTGCCTGGCGGCCTCGCGGTAGAAGTCGAGCGCGATGCCGTCCCCCACATACGTCTTGACGAGCGCCTGCAGCCAGTCGCCCGGCGGCGTCTGGGCGTGCCAGGCCTCCAGCGCGTCCACGAACGGCGACATCGCCGCGTCCGGATCGGCTCCCAGCTCGGTCAGCCGGTCGCGGAGGAGGCGGAAGTGGGCGTACTCGGTCACGGCCAGCTCACTCAGCGCCGCCCGATCGCCCAGAGAGGGCGCCAGCGTGGCCGCGTCCTCGGTCATGCGCGCGTACGCGCTGAGCTCCGCGTAGGCCAGCACACCGAGCAGGTCGACGACTCCAGGAGACTCCTTCATGAAAGGCAGCGTACTTCGGAGAAACTTCGGGAACATACGCAAGCTCGGTCAGCGTTGTGCTATCGAGTACACTGCTCTGTGAAAGTGCGACCGCACTGTGTTAATTCGGGGGATTCCCCCGAATACCCCCGATTCCCCGGGTGCGCGGTCGCTGATGACGCGAGAGGGCTGGCTCTACCGCGAGGACCCACGACACGGGGCTGTTTTCCGCCCGTCGGTCCCGGCAGGCCCGCCTTCATTTGAGACTGAGGCAGGCCACGCTGACGACTTTCCGAGACCTCGGAGTCACACCAGAGATCGCCGATGCCCTCGAGACCGAGGGCATCGTGACACCGTTCCCCATCCAGGAGATGGCACTCCCGCTCGCACTGAGCGGCCAGGACCTTATCGGCCAGGCACGCACGGGCACGGGAAAAACCCTCGCGTTCGGCATCGCGATGCTCCAGAGCATCGGCAAGCCGCGCAAAAACCGCAAGAAGCCCCGCGGGCTGGTCGTCGTACCGACCCGTGAGCTGGCCGTGCAGGTCAGCGAAGACCTCGTGACCGCCGCGGGCAAACTCGGTTCCCGAGTTCTGACCGTGTACGGCGGCCGCGCGTACGAGCCGCAGATCGAGGCGCTCAAGGCCGGGGTCGACGTCATCGTCGGCACCCCCGGCCGCCTGCTCGACCTGGTCAAGCAGAAGCACCTCGACCTGAGCCAGGTCACCTCCCTCGTGCTCGACGAGGCCGACCGGATGCTCGACCTGGGCTTCCTGCCCGACATCGAGCGGATCTTCAAACTGATCCCGGCGGAGCGGCAGACGATGTTGTTCTCGGCGACCATGCCGGGCGAGATCGTCTCGCTGTCGCGCAAATACCTCAACCGCCCGACGCACGTACGCGCCGAGCACGAGACCGGTGAGGGCGGCGAGACCATGCCGCCCCAGGTACGCCAGATCGTCTGGCGCACCCACCGCATGGACAAGATCGAGATCGTCGGGCGCCTGCTCCAGGCCGACGGCCGCGGGCTCACCATGGTCTTCTGTGAGACCAAGCGGGCCTGCGACATGGTCGCGGAACAGCTCGACACCCGCGGGTTCGCGGTCGCGGCCGTCCACGGCGACCTCGGCCAGGGCCAGCGTGAGCAGGCACTGCGGGCGTTCCGCAACGGCAAGATCGACGTGCTCGTGGCCACCGACGTGGCGGCCCGCGGCATCGACATCGACGACGTCACCCACGTGGTCAACTACGACTGCCCCACCGACGACAAGACCTACGTGCACCGCATCGGCCGTACCGGCCGGGCCGGGCGCACGGGCATCTCGGTCACGTTCGTGGAGTGGGAGGAGCTGACCCGCTGGAAGATGATCAACCAGATGCTCGGGCTTGACTTCGCCGAGCCCGTGGAGACCTACTCCACCTCGCCGCACGTCTACTCGGAGCTGAGCATCCCCGAAGGCACCAAGGGAGTCCTGCCGCACGCCAACCGGTCGCGTGTGGGGCTGTCCGCGGAGCGCATCGAGGACCTCGGTGAGACCGGCCGGACCCGCACACGGAGCGGGAACGGACGGCGCCGTGAGGAGCGCGAGGAGCGCCCCACCCGTACGCCACGCCAGCGCCGCCGCACCCGCGGCGGCAGAGAACTGGCGGACAACGCACCCGCCGAGAAGCCGGAGGTCGAAGTCGTGAGCACCAAGACGGAGGAGACTCCGGCGATCTTCACGGCGGACGAGATCCAGGAGGCCGCCGAGCCGAAGCGCACCCGTACGCGCAGAGGCGCGGCGTCCACGGCCATCGAGCAGGCGCTCGCCGAGGCTCCCGAGTCGCCGGTGAAGAGCACCCGCTCGCGCCGGGCCGCCGAGGAGTCGCCGATGGAGTCCCGGACCGCTGCCGAGCAGGTCGAGGAGGCTCCGGTCAAGCGCACGCGCACCCGCCGGGCCGCCGCGCCCGAACCGGAGCGTGCCGAGACGCTCATCGAGCCGGCGTCCGCGCCGGTGACGGAGCGCCAGGCGGCGCCGGTGACCGAACGTCAGGCTCCGCCCGTAGTTCAGGCTCCGCCCGTCGTTCAGCCCGCCGCGCAGTCCGTGCCCGCTCCGAGCTTCACGACGCCGCCGCCACCGGTGCGCCAGGAGCAGGAGCGGATCATCCCGGCCAGCCCGTTCTCGGTGATCTTCCAGTCGCCGGACCTGGCCACGGACGACGACGACATCGCCCCGTCCGCCGCGACCGAGCGCAAGCAGCAGCGACGCCAGCCCCGAGGCGGCGGCGGCAACCGCCGTCGCACCGGCTGACGACGCCGCACAGGTAGATCGAGAGGCGCGCACCCGAACAAGGGTGCGCGCCTTCATCGTTTCGCACGCCCGAGCCGGCGCGGCCGTGTACGCCCCCCAGGGGCCCCGCGATGCGCCGCCCCACCCAGGAGGCCACCCAGCCGCCCCAGGCACCTCAGACGCGGGCTCAGAGCCCCGCACGAGGTTCTGAGGCACCCTCCGTACGGCGTCCGGGACGTGAACGAGGAGATCGCGCATACCGTGCGTCTCCCCAGAACTCGCACCACCGTAATCGGCATGCCGGTGTCGAGGCGCTGACCTCTGGGTATTGTTGCCCCACGTGAGTACGCCGCGATTCCTCGACCTGCCTCCTGGCGTTGCACCCCAGAAGATCGAGACGCCACTGGGCACGTTCGCGGCCCTGGAGGCGCTTCCGGTCAGTGGTGTGGTCGAGCGATGGCCCGCACTCCTGGTCCCCGGCCTGACGGGCAGCAAAGAGGACTTCATCGCGGTCCTGATGACCCTGGCCCAGTCGGGGCGCCGGGTCGTGGCGATCGATCTGCGCGGCCAGTACGAGACCCCCGGCCCCGACGACCCCGACGCCTACACGTGCCCGGCCCTGGGCGCGGACGTCGACGCCCTCTCCCAGGTCGTCGGCGACGGCGACCCCGTCCACCTGGTGGGCCACTCCTTCGGCGGGCTGGTGTCCAGGGAGGCGGTGATCGACGGGCTGACGAAGTTCGCCTCGTTCACGCTGATGAGCTCGGGCCCCGGCGCGATCGAGGGCAGGCGGGCCGGCAACGGCAGGAAGATCATGGAAGAGGTGCCCGTGCTCGGTCTCGAGCACGTGTGGCACAGCAGGTTCGAGCCCGAGGCGCTGGCCAACGACGTGCCGGACGAGATCGTGGAGTTCCTGCACAAGCGCCTGCTCACCAACTCGCCGACCGCCCTGTCGTGCATGGCCGGGCAGGTGCTGACCATGCACGACCGCACCGAGGAGCTGCGCGAGATCGAGGTGCCCACGCTGGTGCTGTACGGCGAGCACGACGACGGCTGGCCGCCCGACGCGCAGTCGGAGATGGCCGCCGGCCTCGGCGCGGAGTGCGTCGTCGTGCCTGGCGCCGCGCACTCCCCCGCCGTCGAGGCGCCGGAGACGACCGCGGCGGCCCTGGTCCGGTTCTGGAACACCGCGGAGAAGCACTATCTGGACACGCGGCAATGACGGCCGTCGATGACCTCGTCGCCCAGCCGCCGCAGAGCGCGACCTGGCAGGTGCACCTCGACCGCTCGATGTGGCTGGGCGGCGTGCGCGGCCTCATGCTCCAGGCACTGCACCCCCTCGCCATGCTGGGCGTCTGGCAGAACTCCAACTTCCAGGAGGACCCGTTCGGGCGGCTGCGCAGGACCGCGGACTTCGTGGGGCGGGTGACGTTCGGGAGTCCTGAGGAGGCCGACGAGATCGGCAGGCGGGTGCGCGGCATCCACAAGGCGCTGCGCATCCACGATCCGGAGACCGGCAGGACGCATCGGGTGGACGATCCCGAGTTGCTGCTGTGGGTGCACTGCGCGGAGGTGTCGTCGTACCTGGAGGTGGCCAGGCGCGGCGGGCTGGGGCTCACCGAGCGGCAGGCCGACCGCTACCTGCACGAGCAGCGCAAGAGCGCCACCTACGTCGGCCTGCACCTGGACGACGTGCCCGGCTCGTGCGCGGAGATGGACGCCTACTTCAAGCAGGCCCGCGCCCGTCTGCGGGTGACCCCGGAGGCGGCGGCCACCGTGCGGTTCCTGTTGTGGCCCCGGCTGCCCCACGACTTGCGGATGTTGTCCCCCGGCAAGCCCGCCTACTTCCCCTTCGGCGCACTCTGCTACTACACGCTGCCCGACTGGGCCAGGCGGATGTACGGCGCGCTGCCCGAGGTCCCCAGGGCGACCGTGACGGCGGCGCTGAAGGCGTTCAGGCTGGGCCTGAACTCGGTGCCCGAGTCCGTGCACGACCACGCCTTCATGCCGGCCACCCGGCAGATGTTGCGGGCCTCCAGGGAACGCCTCGGCGCCGCGGGCTACGACGTGGGCAGGGGGCTCAAGGGCCTGACCGACCCCCGTCGCTGGCCACGGGCCGCCTGACGGGCGGCACGGCGCGCACGACCGACCGGCGACAGGAGCGCCCCGCCACGTACGGCGCGCATTGACTGACGTCTATTCCGCCAGACCATCCCAAGGGCGACGCTCAGGGCCCGCCGCCTGGCCCTCCGGGCAGTGCCGGCGGAAGTCGCACCAGGAGCAGATGGGGCCGGGGCTGGGCGCGAACAGCTTGTCGACGTCGTCAGGCACCGCCGCGGGCCCGACCGTCTGCCGCTCGCCTGGTTCGCGGCGCCTGCCTCCCGACGTGGGAACGGCCTCCCGGTAGCGGTCGTCGGCCTGCGCCGCCTCCGTGGCCAGCTCCTCGGCGCGGCCCAGGTGACGGGCCAGGGACTCCTCGGTGTGCCGCCACTCGATGATCTCGCCGGTGGGCAGGTGGTGGAGCTCGACCGTACGGCACGGGGTGCGCATCATCGTCGAGGCGGCGATGGCGTACACGGCCAGGGCGAGTGAGGAGCGGGCGTCGTCCTGGGTGAGCGGGCGGCGGCCGGTCTTGTAGTCGACCACGACCAGCTCGTCGCCGCGCCGGTCGAGCCGGTCGATGCGGCCGGACATGGCGATGACCTTGGTACGGGTGGCGACCGTGCGCTCCACCCCGACCGGGTCGTCGGACGGATCCAAGGTGGTGACATATCCGGACACGAGGTCACGGGCGCGGCCCAGCCAGCGCCCCGACTGCTCCTCGTCCATGAACCCCTCGGTGATCCACCCGTTGGTGACCAGGATGGAGGCCGTCAGCGGGGTCCTGCGCTCATACGGCTCCCGCCACCAGGCCGCCAGCGCGTTGTGCACGCTCGCCCCGACGCTGTTGTGCGCCCAGCCGGGCCCCTTGGACGGCTGCGGCCGGTCCAGGTAGGTGAACCGGTAGCGGCGACGGCAGTCGAGCCAGGTGTTCAACCGCGACGGCGTACACGAATAGAGCCGCCGCGGCATCCCCTCCAGCGGAAGCTGACCCTGCACCGCGTTCATGCACCCTCACTCAGTGAGGCGGGCTCGGTCGCCATATGCCGCCACCTTCCCCCGCTCTGGTCGCTACGCTCCCGC
>NZ_JBHSPA010000048.1:188996-246011 GCF_042656245.1 Nonomuraea insulae | reverse complement strand
GCGGGCGGGGTGGCGGGCCGGAGCGCGGGCTGGAGGGCGGTGGTGACGGCCAGGGCGATGGTGCCGGCCAGGGTCGTGGCGGGGGTGCCTCGGGTGGTGCCGGACGTCTCGTCCCGGGACAGGGCGGTGAGCAGGTACGTGTGGGCGGCGACGCTGAGAGCGGCGGGCAGCGCCGAGAACAGCGCCGTGGCGGCGGGTGAGTGGCTGGGGGTGGCGCCGAGCAGGACGTCGAGGGCGCGGCAGATGGCCATGGTCAAGGGGCCTGCGGGGGTGTTCTTGGCGGCCAGGTCGTAGGTCCAGATGGCGGCGGCCAGGGGTGCGGCGACCGTCAGGGATCGGCGGCCTCCGGTGAGGCCGGCCATGGCCACGCCCGCGACGGTGAGCCCGGCCGCCACGGCCAGGGCCGTGCCCGGGGGCACCCGTCCCGAGGGGATGGGGCGTTCGGGGCGTTCGATGGCGTCGAGGTGGCGGTCGGCCCAGTCGTTGGCGGCCATACCGGCCCAGTACAGGCAGATCGAGGAGCAGGCCAGGCCGAGCGTCCGGCCGCCGATCGCCCGCCCGGCGGCGGCGCCCGCGAGCACGTCGCCGGGGACCGACAGCGCCGCCGGGGCCCGGACGAGTTCGATCAGATCTCGAAGCGCCGTCACGGACATGCCTCTCTCTCGCCCTTCCGACCATCCTGTACGGCGACGCCGGCTTGCCCGGCCATCGCCACGCCCGCCCACGCGGCACGTAGAGCACCGAAGCCGGGTGACCGCCACGCGGTGCGCAAGGCACTAAGCCCAGGTCGGCGCCATGAGCCGCGCAAGGCGCTGAGGCGAGGGCGGGGCCATGAGCCGCACATGGTGCTGAGGCGAGGGCGGGGCCATGAGCCGCACATGGTGCTTCGCCGCCACGTGCCGTGCGTGGCGCTGAGGCCGGGTCGGCGCCACTCGGCGCGCAAGGTGGTGGGGTTGGGGTGGGGGCATGAGGCGCGCAAGGTGGTGGGGTTGGGGCATGAGGTGTGGGCTGTGGGTGGTAGTCGGGCGGGGCGGGGGGTGGGGTTCACGGGGTGGTCCCGGGGGTGAGGGCGGTGACCAGGTCGCACAGTGATCGCCATTGGTCGGCCAGTCCGTGCGGGACCTCGCCCAGAGGGTCCTTGAAGAAGAAGGCCAGCTCGGTCAGCGGCCCCGTCCGGCCGGCGTGATGGGCGGCGGCGGTGAGGCGGGTGAGGTCGAGGATCAGGGGCGCGGCGAGCGCCGAGTCGCAGCCGTGCCAGGTGAACTCCATGCGCATCCCGGTCCCCAGGAAGCCCTCGAACGTGACCAGGTCCCAGGCGGTCTTGAAGTCGCCGAGATCCTCCAGGTAGTCGATGCGGGTCTCGCCCTGCGGCGCGTAGCCGAGGGTCTCGGACAGGACGCGTTGTTTGCTGGCGGCCTTGGCGGCGTTGGCGCCCGGGCGGGCGAGGTTGGCGCCGTCACCGCCGCCGAGCAGGTTGACGCCGGACCAGGTGCGTACCGTCAGGTTGCGCTGGGCGAACATCGGGGCGAGCACCGACTTGACGAGGGTTTCGCCCGTCTTGCCGTCATGGCCGGCGTACGGCAGCCCCTGCGCGCGGGCGAGGGCGTCCAGGGCGGGCATCCGGGCGCCGGTCGAGGGGGTGAAGTCGACGTACGGGCAGCCGGCGAGCAGGGCGGCGTAGGCGGCCAGCGAGCTGGGCGGCAGGACCGGGTCGGGGCCCGTGAGCGCGGGCCCCAGCGCGTCGAGATGAGCGTGGGCGGGGTGGGGTGGGGGGAGGGGTTCGGTGGAGGAGACGTTGACCACGACCACGCGGTCGAGGGAGTGGTGGCGGCGGAAGCTGTGAAGGTCGGCGCCGATGGCCTGGGCCGTCTCGGCCTGGGTGGCGGCGGCGGGCAGCGGGCGTACGTGCTGGTCGAGCGCGAGTAACTCCCCCTGTACGGCCCGCGCCAGGGCGGCGGGGACGACCCCGGCCTCGGCGAGCTGGGCGGCCTTCTTGTCCAGGGGGACGGTGGTGATGTCGTGGCCGCCGAAGACGAGGTCGCCGATGCCGGGCCGGATCCGGTCGCGCAGGGCGGGCGTCTCCAGGACGCACCCGGCCGGCCCCGTGAGGCCGGCCCGGATGGCGAGCGCCCCGACCATGCTGGTGACGGCGACCGAGCCCCGTGCCCCGATCAGCCATACTCCCGTTCTCATCTGGTTTCTCCTTTGCGCGCGGGACGGCGGGCCGACCGGTGGGCAGCGCGGCGCCCGCGCCGGGGCCGGCACGCGCCGCACTCGCGAGCCGGGCAGGGCCTTGTCGACGTCGGGATGATCGGACTAGTGACCAGGATCCGCCCGAATCCGCCGCCGTTCAAGGAGGAACCGAACCTCGTTCACGTCAGCCCTTCAAGCCTCCGCTGAGCAGATCCAGCCGCCAGAAGCGCTGCAGGAACAGCAGCAGCGCGACGAGCGGGATCACCGACACTGCCGCGCCGACGATGGCCAGGCTGTACATGGCGGGCTCGGAGGAGCCCTTGAACAGCAGCGTGTACAGGCCCACGGTGATCGGGAACTTGGACTCGTCCGAGAGCATGATGTACGGCAGCAGGAAGTTGTTCCACGTCCCCACGAACTGCAGCATGAAGATCGTCACCATGCCGGGGAGCATCATGGGCAGCCCGATGGCGCCGAAGATGCGATATTCGCTCGCCCCGTCGATCCTGGCCGCCTCCAGGGTGGCGTCGGGCACCGAGGAGAGGGCGTAGACGCGGGCCAGGTAGATGCCGAACGGCGAGATGAGGCCCGGCAGCAGGACCGACCAGTAGCTGCCGACGAGGTTCAGCTCCGACATGATCAGGTACTGCGGGACGGCCAGCGTCATGCCGGGCACGAGCACGCCGGCCAGGATGGCGTAGAACAGCGCGCCGCGCCCGCGGAACTCGTACTTGGCCATGGCGTACCCGGCCAGCGTCGAGATCAGGGTGGAGGCGGCCGAGCCCACGACCGCGTAGAGAGCGCTGTTGGCGGCCCAGCGCACGAACTGGCCGTCGCCGTAGGCGAACAGGTCGCGCAGGTTGTCCAGCAGCCCCGTCCCCGGTGCGAAGGAGAAGGTGGAGAACAGGTCGGCGCTCGACTTGGTGGAGGCCGTGATCACCCAGACCACGGGCACCAGGCAGTAGAGCGCGCCGACGAGCAGGACGAGGGTGGGCAGGATCTTGGCCCGCTGGTGCGGCAGCAGGTGAGGTTTCACTGCATCCCTCCGTACGCCCGCCGCTGCGTGATCTTCAGCAGCACCACGGAGACGACGAGGGTGCCGACGGCCAGGATGACGGAGGAGGCCGAGGCGAGCGACAGGTCGTCGCGGACGAAGGCGTCGCGGTAGATCTGCATCAGCGGCACCCACGACTGGGAGATCTCCGGGGTCATCGGCTTGAGCGTGGTCGGCTCGCCGTACACCTGAAGGGTGCCGATGAGGGCGAACAGCCCGGTGAGCACGAGTGCGGGCGCCACCAGCGGGATCTTGACGTGCCAGGCGATCCGCCATTCCGAGGCGCCGTCGATGCGGGCGGCGTCGGACAACTCGGACGGGATGCCGCGCAGGGACGTGAAGATGATGATCATGTTGAAGCCGACGCCGCCCCACACCGCGACGTTGGCCAGTGACGGGTAGATCGCTCCCCCGTCCAGGAACGGGATGGCGCCGAGCCCCAGTTCGCGGGTGATGTGGCTGAAGGGGCTGGTCGAGGGCAGGTACATGAAGCCCCACAGGAGGGAGGCCGTCACGCCGGGGATGGCGTACGGCAGGAAGATCGCCGTACGCGAGAACCGGCGCCCGCGCGAGCCCGCGAAGTCCAGGAGCAGCGCGAACAGCAGCGCCAGCCCGAGCGTCAGCGGCACGCTGATCAGCCCGTAGAGGGCGAGCCTGCCGAACCCGGCCAGGAACTCGGGGTCGGTCAGCGTCTTGACGTAGTTGTCGAGCCCGACGAAGACCTCCTCGCGCGTGCCGAAGATGCCCTTGCCGCTCAGCCGCAGGCCACGGGCGCTGAGGTAGACGGCGTACCCGATGGGGACGGCCAGGAAGGCCAGGAAGAGCAGCACGGCGGGGGCGACGAACAGGTACGGCGCCCGCGACCCGCGGCGGGCGCCGGTGGCGGCGGTCACGGACCGGCGACCTTGAAGCCCGTGGACTTCATGTCGTCCACCACGACCTGCTGCGTCTTCTTCAGCGCCTCGGCCAGCGGGGTCTTGTCGCGGACGGCGGCGCCCACGACGTCCTCGAAGGCGCTCTGGGCGGTGCTGACGTTCGGGCCCCAGCTCAGGTGCGGGATCGTGCTCTGGGCGGCCTTGGTCGCGACGTCCCAGTAGTCCTTCTGCGTGGACACCAGCTTGGGCGGCTCACTGGCGGCGGCCGCCTGCTGGCCGGCCACCGACGCGGGATACTCGCCGGCGGCGATCTGGATCTCGTAGGCGGTCTTCTCGGTGTTCATCCACTTGGCGAACGTGGCCGCGGCCTGGGCGTGCTTGGAGTTCTTGGTGACGGCGATGGCGCTGCCGCCCTGGAAGGCCACCCGGGCGTCGCCCTTGGTCCACTGCGGCAGCGGCGCGATGGCCCAGTCGCCGGCCTGCTTCTCCGCGATCCCGTACAACACGCCGGGGCCCCACAGGGCGCTCGGCCAGCTCAGGATCTTGCCCTTGTTGAGCCGGCTGTTCCACTCGGGGGTGAGCAGCGGCTCGGCCTTGACCAGGTCCTTGTCGATGAGGCCCTGCCAGAAGCCGGCCACCTGCAGGGAGGGCGCGTCGGCGATGCCCACGCTCCACGTCGTGTCCTGCACCTTCCACCAGGACGCGCCGGCCTGCTGCGCCAGCCCGGCGAAGTTGCCGAACTCGGCGGGGGCGAACGTGGCCAGGTAGGCCTCGGGGTCCTTCTTGCGCACGTCGGCGGCGGTCGTGGCGAAGTCCTCCCACGTGGCGGGGACCTCGATCTTCAGCTCTTCGAAACGTTTCCTGTTGTAGACGAAGACCATCGGCCCGACGTCCTGCGGCACGCCGTACACGGCGCCGTCGAAGCTGGTCAGCGACCACACCTCGGGGCTGAAGGCGTCCTTGATGTCGGCGGTCTGCGCGGAGATGTCGCCCAGCGCGCCGGCCACGATCATGGCGGGGAGCGTCTGGTACTCCAGGCACGCGGCGTCGGGGGCGTTGCCCGCCCGGCTGGCCGTGACCAGCTTGGTCGCGGTGTCCGTGCCGCCGCCGGCGTCGGTGTGGTGCACCTGGATGTCCGGGTGGGTCTTGTTGAAGGCCGCGACCTTGTCCTTCTGACCCGCGCCCCAGCACCAGAACTGCAGCGTGACCGGCCCGGTTTCGGCCGCCGGGGCGCTGGCCGTGCCACTCGTGCCCGATGAGCAGGCGGCCAGGAGCCCGGCCAGGCCCAGCGCCGCGATCGAGCCGGAGACCCCTCTGATACGCATCCGCGTCTCCTTCCACGCAAAGCGGGGAGTTGGCTTTGCAGGAAAGCCAACTTAAGGAACAAGTGAGGTTCATGTCACTACTTGTGCAGAGATTTCACAGCTGTTATGTGCGAGAGGCGTAACGCGAGCGACATGTTAGCTTTGCCGCGAAGCCAAGAAAGGGAGGCTGGCGTAGATGGCCGTTGGGCCCCGAAGATGGGGCGGCATGTGGGACGCCTTGCCCGACGCCGCGCGCTCCATCGTCAAGGAGCTGATCATCCACGGCCCGCAGTCCAGGACCGCGCTGGCCAAGACCTTGCACCTGTCGACCGGCAGCCTGACCCGGCTGACCAAGCCGATGGTGGACGCCGGGCTGCTGGTCGAGGGCGAGGTGGTGCACGACCCCGTCAACGGCCGTCCCACCCGCCCCCTCGACGTGGCCGCCGGCGAGCACCGCTTCCTCGGGCTCAAGCTGACCGCCGGCCGGGTGCACGCCGTCGTCACCGACCTGCGCGCCGAGATCATCGCGGCCCGCGACGAGCCCATCGCCGACCACAGCCCCGACGCCGTCTGCCGCCAGGCCAAACGGCTGCTCGACGAGCTGTCCGGCGGCCCGTCGGGTGGCGCCGGCGTGACTGTCGCGGCCGGCGTCACGGTCGGCGGCAACGCCCGCGCCTCCGCGCAGGTCGGCGGCGAGCCGCTGGTGGACGCGCCGTACCTGGGCTGGTGGCAGGTGGAGCTCAAGCCGCTGATGGAGCGGGAGCTCGGGGTGCCGTGCGTGGTCAAGAACGATGTGGCGGCGCTGGCCCACCAGCACCACTGGTTCGGGCCGGGTCGCGGGCTGCGCGACTTCGCGCTCGTCACGATCGGCGCGGGCATCGGGTACGCGCTCATCATGCACGATCATCTGGTGGCCGCCACGGAGGCCGATCTGGGGATGTTCGCCCACTTGATCCTGAGCCCCGGCGGCCCCATGTGCCCAGAGGGCCACCGGGGGTGCGCCGCCGCGTACCTGTCGATCTGGTCCATCGAGGCGGGCGCCGGGCAGGGGCTGCGCAGGACGGTCACCTACGAGGAGGTCATCCGGCTGGCCGCGAACGGCGACCGGGTGTGCCTCGGCGTGGTCCGCGAGGCCGCGGCCGCCCTCGGCCGGCTCATCGCGCACGTCGCGACCGTCTCCATGGTCAAGACGGTGGTGCTGGCGGGCGAGGGGGTGGAGCTGGCCCGCATCGGCAAGGAGGAGCTCGGCCTGTCCCTCACCGCGAACCGGCGCGACGTGCCCGGCTCGGTCGAGGTGCTGATCGAGGCGGACGACTTCCGCCAGTGGGCCCGGGGGGGCGCGGTCGTCGCCATCCAGAGCTTCGTGACCGGGAGCGACTAGGCGAGCACGCGGGCCAGCAGGAGGGCGACGTCGTCCTCGGGCGTGTCGCCCACCATGGCGCGGACCACCGAGGCGCACAGGTTGTCCAGCGCAGGCGCGGCCCGTGACAGCGCGGCCCCGAGCCGGTCCATGCCCGCCCCGAGGTCGGCCTGGCGGGTCTCGATCAGGCCGTCGGTGTAGAGGGCGATCACGGTGCCGGCCGCGAGTTCGACGTCGAGGGCCTGGAAGGAGCCCAGGCCGAGGCCGATCGGGGTGCCGCTGGGCAGAAGGGGGAAGGTGACCGCGCCCGACGGGTCCACGAGCGCGGGCGGCGGGTGCCCGGCCCCGGCCATCGCGCAGTGCCGGGTGGCCGGGTCGTAGACGGCGTACAGGCAGGTGGCGCCCGCGGCGTCGAAGGGCTGGCCGCAGTGGTCGTCCTCCTCCGCCAGCCGTACGACGAGATCGTCGAGCTGGGCGAGCAGCTCGTCGGGCGGCAGGCCCACGTACGCCAGTGTGCGCACGGCGGTGCGCAGGCGGCCCATCGTCGCGGCGGCGTTGATGCCGTGCCCGGTCACGTCGCCGACCACCAGGGCGACCCGGGAGTCGCGCAGCCTGATCACGTCGAACCAGTCGCCGCCGACGCCCTCGTGGCGGTCGGAGGGCAGGTAGCGCGAGGCCACGTCGAGGGCGGCGCCGCCGGACAGGTTGCGCGGCAGCAGGTCGCGCTGCAGGGCGAGCGCGGCGGTGCGCTCGCGGGTGTACCGGCGGGCGTTGTCCAGGCTCAGCGCGGCGCGGGCGACCAGCTCTTCGGCGAGCAGCAGGTCGTCGTGGGTGAACGGCACCGGATTCTCGTTGCGCACGAACACGGTGACGCCCAGCATCTCGCCGCGGGCCAGCAGCGGGACGATGATCAGTGTGTGCATCCCGGTGCCGTGGATGATCCGCGCCCGGTCCGGGTCCTTGTCGAGCCAGGTGCCTGGCGAGGTGTCCAGCACGGGCTCGAAATGGGATCGCCTGGTGGACAGCACCTTGGTGAACGGCGATGACGGCGGCACGAACACCGGCTGCCCGCGGGGCCAGAGCGACTCGGGGGTCCCGTCATGGATCGAGGCCATGCCCGCCCGGCGGAACACGGGGATGCTCACGTCCGTGGCGGCCAGCCGTTGCAGGGGCTCCTCCTCGGGCAGGACCGACTCGGCGAGGTCGACGGTGACGAAGTCGGCGAGCGCAGGCACGGCCAGGTCGGCCACCTCCTGCGCGGTCTGCCTGACGTCGAGGGTGCTGCCGATCCGGATGCTGGCCTCGCGCAGCAGGGCCAGGCGGGCCCGGCTGTCGCTGATGTCCAGGGCCAGCGAGCACACGCCCAGCGGGCGGCCGTCCACGCCTTCCAGGCGGAACAGGGAGGTGGACAGGGTACGTGCCTCGCTGTGGTCGGCGGCGCTCCAGCGGGCCTCGCGGTCGATCATGGGTTCGCCGTCGGAGATCACCCGCCGCATCGCCTCCTGGGCGGCCCGGGTGTCGATGTCCGCAATGGGCTCCGACAGGGACAGGCCGATGCGGTAGTGGGGGAAGACGCCGTTCAGGCGTTCCGCCTCGGTGTTCAGCCAGACGCAGCGCAGGTCGCGGTCCCAGATGGCCATTGCGACGGGGAAACGGCTGATGAGCGACTCCAGCACCGAGCCCGTACCCCCGGCCAGGTCCGCCGCCGCCGGCGTGATCGCCAGGAGCCAGGCGTCGCCGGCCTCCGCGGTGCCCAGCCTGGAGCCTTCGACGCGTACGAGGAGGCGCTCGCCGCCGCGGTGCCGCAGCTCGGCCAGGCCCGACCAGCGCTCCTGGTCCGCCAGGTGGCCGGTCCAGAGCTTGTTGTCGCCGGGCAGCTGGAGGATCGTGCCCGAACGGCCGAGGATGTCGGCGGCCCGGTATCCGGACAGCTCCTCCGCGGCCCGCGTCCAGCCGATCACGATGCCTTCGACGTCGATCACGGCGACCGCGATGTTGTCAGGAGCGGCCATGTCCTTCTTCCACCTGTGGTGCGAATGGCCCCATCTCGTCAGAATAGCCAGGCTGACCTGCGATTATCCAAATCCGTACCGCACTTCGGCAAAGGTCTCTTGCAGGGAGCCGGATACGGGATCAGCCGAGGGCGTGGTCGAGGTTGAAGGCGGCGCTGATGAGGGCGAGGTGGGTGATGGCCTGGGGGAAGTTGCCGAGTTGTTCCCCCGTGTGGCCGATCTCCTCGGCGTACAGGCCCAGGTGGTTGGCGTAGGTGAGCATCTTCTCGAAGGCCAGGCGGGCCTCGTCGACGCGCCCGGCACGGGCGAGGGCCTCGACGTACCAGAACGAGCAGATCGAGAACGTGCCCTCGGGCCCCTCCAGGCCGTCAGGGCTGACCTCGGGGTCGTAGCGGTACACCAGCGAGTCGGACACCAGCCCGCTCCCCAGCGCGTCCAGTGTGGACAGCCACTTGGGGTCGGTCGGCGAGACGAACTTGGCCAGCGGCATCATCAGGATCGAGGCGTCCAGCACGTCCTCCCCGTAGTGCTGGATGAACGCCCCCAGCCGCTCCGACCAGCCGTTCCGCATGACGTCGCGGTAGATCGTGTCGCGGGCCGCCCGCCAGCGCGGGATATCGGCGGGCAGGCCGCGCTGGTTGGCCATGCGCATGGCGCGTTCGATGGCCACCCAGCACATCAGCCGCGAGTAGACGAAGTTCTTGCGCCCGCCGCGGGTCTCCCAGATGCCCTCGTCCGGTTGGTCCCAGTTGTCGCAGACCCAGTTCACCAGCGTGGAGACCTCGTCCCAGCGGTCGCTGGAGATGGGATCGCCCCATTTGTTGTAGAGGTAGACGGAGTCGATGAGCGCTCCGTAGATGTCGAGCTGGAGCTGTCCCGCGGCGGCGTTGCCCACGCGTACCGGGGCGGACCCGCGGTGGCCCTCCAGGTGGAGCAGCTCGGACTCCGGCAGGTCGGCGCGGCCGTCGATGCCGTACATGATCTGCAAGGGCCCGTTGAGGCCGTCGCCGCCGAGCGGGACGTGATCGGACAGGAAGCCCATGAACGCCTCGGCCTCCTCCGTGAAACCGAGCCTGAGCAGGGCGTAGACGCAGAACGCGGCGTCGCGTACCCAGACGTAGCGGTAGTCCCAGTTGCGGCCGCCGCCGAGCCGCTCGGGCAGGCTGGTCGTGGGGGCGGCGACGATTCCGCCGGTGGGGGCGTACGTGAGCAGCTTCAGCGTCAGCGCGGAGCGGTGCACGACCTCCCGCCAGCGGCCCCGGTAGCGGGAGGCGGACAACCATTTGCGCCAGAACCGCACGGTGTCGGCGAACTGCTCCTCCGCCTCCTCGATCGCGCAGCCGCGCGGCGTGATCCCGGCGCCGATCCGGTCGAGGGCGAACACCACGTGCTCCCCCTCGCGCAGCTCGAACGAGCTCCACGCGTCGCGCCCGTCGGTCTCCACGGGCACGCTGGCCGACAGGGCCAGTGACAGCTCGCGCGACTCGAAGGTGGTGCGCGATCCTTCCTGGCTGACGGTGTGCTCCTGCCTGGCGTAGTCGAAGCGGGGCGCCACGCGGGCGCGGAACGGGAGCGTGCCGCGTACGCAGGTGACCCGGCGGATCAGCCGGTGCCGGTCGGCCTCGCGGGGGTCGTGCGAGATCGGCATGAAGTCCTGGATCTCCCCCACCCCGTCCACCGCGAAGAAGCGGGTGATGAGCACGTTGGTGTCGGGGAAGTAGAACTGCTTGGTCGTCGCCGGGGTGTCGGCGCGCAGCTCGAACGAGCCGCCCCGGTCGGCGTCCAGGATCGAGGCGAAGACGCTGGGCGAGTCGAAGCGCGGGCAGCAGTACCAGTCGATCGTGCCGTTGGTGCCGACGAGCGCGACCGTCCTCAGGTCACCGATCAGCCCGTGCTCCCCGATCGGCAGGTATCGGGTCTCTGCCTGCATGTCTCCAACGTAAGCCGGGTTCCTCCCGGCGCCGCCCCCGGCGCGCCGGAGAGGTTTTCCATGCTCAGGGCCGGGAAGCCAGGACCGCATGAGGCACCACACACCGGCCGCGCTGGAAGACCCGCTGCTGAACAAGGACACCGCGTTCAGCAAGGAGGAGCGGGCCGGCCTGGGCCTGGACGGGCTGATCCAGGTGATCAAGACCTACAGCCGCGACTTCGGCCCGTCGAACGCCCGGCGCATCCTGCTGAAGTACACCGGCCACCTCCCCACCTTCAACGACGACATGCAGGGCACCGGCGCGATCGTGCTGGCGGCCATGCTCGGCGCCGTCCGCGTCTCCGGCACACCCCTGCGCGAGCAGCGCGTCGTGATCTTCGGCGCGGGCACGGCCGGGATCGGCATCGCCGACCAGCTGCGGGACGCGATGGTCCGCGACGGCCTGGACCGGGAGGAGGCCACGCGCCGGATCTGGGCGGTGGACAAGCCGGGCCTGCTGACCGACGACCTGCACGAGCTGCGCGACTTCCAGCAGCCCTACGCCCGCCCGGCCGGAGAGGTCGGCGACCGGGGTGCCGTTCGACCCGATCCCGCACGACGGCGTGGACCACGCGATCGCCCAGGCCAACAACGCCCTGCTGTACCCAGGCGTGGGGCTGGGCACGGTCGTGTCGCGGCGGCCAAGGAGGACCTGGCACGGGTGGAGCTGGACAATCCGGTCCAGCAGGTGCAGGACGCGATGTGGCAGCCGCGCTACCAGCCCGCGACGACTCCCGGCTGACGCGGTCTCATCATGATCCCGTCCAGCGTGGACGTCCGCGCGGTACCCGGCCCGCACAGCGCCACCAGGAGGTGCTGGAGCACCGCCGCGTCGATCGGGCTCGGCACGGGGACGCCGTTCTCGTCCAGCCGCTGGTAGCCCGTGAGGTTGTAACCGAAGGAGAGCTGACGGCCGCCGTCAGGGCTGGAGAATGAGAACGTGGCCATGCCGAAGACGCCTCCGTTGTGCCCCCAGAACCGGCCGCACGGCAGATCGACGGGGAAGATCCCCAGGCCGTACGCGGCGCCGTCCACGCTCGCGGTCTTCCGCATCTCGGCGAGCAGGCCGGCGCCGAGCAGTTCGCCGCGCAGCAGCGCCCGGTAGAACCGGTTGAGGTCCTCCATCGTCGAGACGATGGAGCCCGCCATCCCCATCACGGAGGGGTTGTAGACGCTGAAGTCCTTGGGCGGGTCGATGAGCCCGAACAACGACTCGTAGGCCTTGGAGTGCGGGCCGGGAATGAACGGTGTCCGCGGGAACGAGGTGTGCCGCAGCCCTGCCCTGCGGATCACGTTGTCGGTGATGTACCGCTCGGGGCTCACGCCCGTCACCCGCTTCAGCAGCAGGCCCAGGAGGATGTAGTTCGTGTTGGAGTACGTGCCCGCCGTCCCAGGCTCACCCGTCGCAGGGGCCGCGAGCGCCAGGTTCACCAGTTCCTCCGGGGCGAACGTGCGGAAGCGGTAGGCCTCCAGCGTCTCGGCCGAGGTGAAGACCAGGGTGTCGTAGTCGGCGATGTGACTGGTGTGGTTGAGGAGCATGCGCACGGTGATCCGCTGCCCGCGCTCGCCCGGCACCAGGCCGGGCAGGTAGCGGCCGATGGGGGCGTCGAGTTCGATCGTGCCGCGGCCGGCCTGCTGCAGGACGGCCACCGAGGTGAAGGTCTTGGTGATGCTGCCGGCCCGGTGCACCATGTCGGCGCGCATCGGGCGGCTGGTCTCGACGTCGGCGACGCCGGAGGCGCCCTTCCAGCTCTGCCGGCCGTCCACGACGTTGGAGTAGATGCCGTACATGCCCGCGTCGCGCACGGCGTCGAGGCTCTGGCGCAGCGCCTGCCGGTCGAGCCCGCCGTCCTGGGCGGCGGCCGGGCTCGCCAGGGCCCCTGCCGTGGACAGCGCGAGGATCACGGCTCCCAGCCGCCGGGCGAGCGTCCTTAATCGAAGAGTCATGCCGCCAGCATGGGCCTCCCGCGTCGCGGTGGGCAGTCTCCTCCGTCACTCGCGCCCGCATTGGTGATCAAGGAGTTAGCGTCAGAACATGAAAAATACCGGCACAGGCCCCGGCGCCATCACCCCTGACGGATCCCCTGTCGACTTCTACACCCACCTCAAGCCCAACGGCGAGCCTGAGATCGTCGCCGAGGTGACCCCGCCCGGTGGCTCCGTCCTTGAGCTGGGCGCGGGCGTCGGCCGGGTGACGCATCCGCTGCTCGATCTCGGCTTCGAGGTGGTGGCCGTGGACGAGTCCCCCGAGATGCTCGCCGAGGTGCGCGGCGCCCGCACGGTGCTGGCCCAGGTCCAGGACTTGCGGCTCGGCGAGCGCTTCGACACGGTCACGCTGGCCTCCCAGCTTGTCAACACCGTGCACGACCCGTCCCGCCGCGAACTGCTGGCAGCCTGCGCCCGGCACGTCAAGCCGGCGGGCTCGGTGCTGATCCAGTGGATGCCCCCCGAGGCGCACGACCAGTGGCGCGCGGGCACGGGGCGCGAGGACGACGGCATCTCGATCACGATGGTGGCGGTCGACGAGGTGACGCCGGGGGTCTTCGAGGCGACCATGCGCTACACGTACGGGCAGGACAAGGTGTGGACGCAGTCGTTCTCCTCCAAGCGGCTCACCGACGCCGACCTCGCCGCCGACCTGGCGGCGGAGGGGCTGAGGCTGGAGCGCTTCCTCACCGAGAACCGCATGTGGGTGCTCGCCGTCCCGGACTGACCCGAGCCCGCCCCTTTACGCTGTAGATCACATAATCGCCACGATGTCGGCAAATTTACTGGAAAATGCTGGGACTGTTGGTACGCTCGCGCCATGAGTGACCAGCTGGACGATCTCGAACGGCGGATCGACGAGCTGCGGGCCGGGGTGCGCAAGGCGATGCGGGTCAGGGACGGCGGCGCCGCCCGGATCCTGCGGGCCGAGTTGCGCAGCGCCGAGCGCGCCTGGGACGCCCTCGTGAGCGGCCGGCAGCCGAAGGCCGCCCAGGAGCCGCCGCGCATGGTCACCGTGCGCGAGCAGGTGCACCAGGGGCTGCGGCTTCTCGGCGCCGCCGCCCAGCCGAGGCTGATCGTGGCCGTCAGCGACGCGTTCTTCGGCGGCACGATCCGCAGCAGCCAGCTCACCAGCCTGCGCAGGGACGAGGAGCGCTCGTTCAGGTCCTCGCCGTTCGGGCGGCCGTACTATCTGTGCGCCGCGCTCACCGACCGCCTCTCCCCCGCCCGCGGCCTGCTCACGCTCAGCACCTGGCCGCCCGAGCGGCGCGTGGTCGGCCCGCTCAGCCCCCGCGTCGACTTCCTGGCCTGCGCCATCGCGATCGCCGAGAACGAGACGGGCGACGAGACGGGCGATGAGCGGGCCTCCCGGTTACTCCTCAGGATGGCCAGGAACATCCCGGGCGCGAGCGACGGCACGCTGGGCCCGCCCGATCCCGCGCGGGTGGCCGAGGCGGCCCGCGCGGAGCTGCGCGTACACGAAGATCGCGACACGCGGGATCGCGCCGAGCTGGCAGAACGCGCCGCCGCGCAGCTCGGTGACGCCGCGCGCCTGTTCGGCGCCGCTACGCTGAGCACGATCAAGAAGGAGACGACCAAGTGAGCGGCTTGAAGCGCGAAGGCGACCACGTGCACCGGCTGGAGGCCCTGCGCGGCACCACGCCGCAGCAGCCGCACGACGCCCGCGCCATCGCGGCCCTGGCCGCGAACCCTGGGTGCACACGGCGGGCCCTCATGGACGGCGCCGGCATCGACAAGGACAGCGCCGCCCGGCACCTGGGGTTCCCCGCGCCGTTCGGGCAGTCGCCGTTCGCGATCACGCGCGGCAACATGTTCGAGGCGCTGGTCAAGGCCGACGGCTGCGCGGAGCTGCTGCGCATGTTGCGCGAGCTGCTCGGCCTGCCGATCGCCGAGGCGTCCTACCACGACGTGGAGAACGTCGGCGCCCACCTGCGCCACGCCCACACCAGGGCGCTGATCGACCGGGCGGCGGCCGAGGGCCACGACGCGGGCACTCTCTACGACCATCCGCTGCTCAGCCTGGAGATCGCCGGTCACACCGCCTACCTGGAGCCGGACGTGGTGGCCTTCCAGCTCGGCGGGCGCTTCCACATCGTGGAGATCAAGTCTTTCGCGGTGATCGACGGGCAGGCCGAGCCGTCGGCGGTGGCGGCCGCGGCCCGGCAGGCGGCCGTCTACGTGCTGGCGCTGCGCACGCTGCTGGAGGAGCTGGGCCACGACCCCGCGAAGGTCTCCCACGACGTGGTGCTGGTCTGCCCGGAGAACTTCGCCAACCACCCGGTCGCGACCCTGGTCGACGTACGCAAGCAGCTCGCCGTCCTGCGCCGCCAGCTCACCCGCATGACCACGCTCGACCGGCTGCTCGAAGGGCTGCCCGAAGACCTCACCTTCGACCTGCGGCCCGACGAGGACGGCCGGGCCACCAGGCCGGTCGCCGAGCTGGCCGACGCGCTGCGCAGGACGACTGCCCGCTACGCGCCCGACTGCCTGTCCACGTGCGACATGTGCTTCTTCTGCCGCGACGAGGCCCGCCAGGAGGGCGCCTCCGACCAGCTCGGCCGGCAGGTGCGCGACGAGCTGGGCGGGGTCGCCTCGGTGGCGGAGGCGCTGGGCCTGGCCGACGCCGCCCGCGACCCCGCCGAGGGGCAGGAGGAGATCGCGCGGCTGCTCCGCAACGCCGAACGCCTGCGCAGGGAGTGCCTGACGTGAGCCTGCCGACACCGCGGAGAAGCCCGACATGAGCCTGCTGACCTCGCTCGCCCGGCTGCGGGCCCTGGACGAGGGCATCGCGCAGCCCGTCGCGACCGTCAGGCACTGCCATCTGTCGGACCGGCCGATGGTGTTCATCCCGCTCAAGCTGTCGGGTGAGGCCGCCGCGCCGCTGGCCGCGCTGCTCGGCACCGACCGCGACCGGCCGCGCCTGCTGGTGGTGACCCAGCCGCGCAACCGCGACCTGCGTTTCGCGTGGGCCGCCGAGCTGGCCGGGGTGCTGCTCCCGTACGTCGAGAGCTTCCTGAACGACACCGAGACCGTCGAGCGCAAGAACGCCGACCCCTACGAGCGGGCGCTCGACGCGCCGCAGATCGTCGTCCCGAACCTGCCTGGTGTGTCCTTCACCCGGCTGCTCGGCCGTTCGACCCGCTTCCGCCGCGCCGACGGGCCCTATCCGGTGCCGGAGGCGGTGCCGCTGCTCGGGCGGTGGCTGACGTATTTCGCGGAGCGGGCGGCCTACCCGGGTTCGTCGCTGACGCTGGCCGCGACCGAGGAGCTGGGCCGGCACTGGGCCAGCGGTCAGAGCTCGCTGGAGGACGCGAACCTGGCCGCGCTGCTCGGCTGGATCACCGCGGGGCCGAGCGACGAGGCCGAGGACCCGCTGATCTGGCCGCCCGCCGGGCCCGCGACCGATCCCGGCTTCGACTCCGAGGTGCTCGCCCCGGCGATCGAGAGCGGGTCGGCGGAGCGCATCACCGAGGCGCTGCGCACCCAGGTCGAGCCCACCTGGCGGCTCATGTGGCAGGCGATCGACCTGCTCGCCGCCCTGCCTGCGGGCCCGAGCGTGACGCAGCGGTGGGAGCAGGACCGCGGCTCCTTCAGCGGCATGGCGGTGCACATCGCGGAGGGCGCGCCGCCGCAGGCCCGGCGCGACGGCGCGATCGCCGCCGCGGCCAAGCTGGCCCGCATGGAGCGCGCCCAGGCCGCGTACGACGTGCAGCGCGCCTACGACGACCCCCTGGTCATGGCCGAGTTCCGGCTGACCGGCGAGGCGTTCGCGGGCGAGGTGGTCGAGACGGTCCCCGACAACACCGAGGGCGAGGGCCGCTCACGCAAGCTCCGCCCGCTGGTGGTGATCAAGACCGACGACCCGGTACGCCTGCCGCCCCGCGCCTCACTCGGCACCCCGCAGCGCCGCGGCCAGGGCGCCGAACTGGTGGAGGCGGGCCAGGGACTCGTCACCCTCAAGATCACCAAAGGCATGGGCAGGGGAAAGACGCCCGCCCCCGGCGCGGTCCCCGAGGTCGGCGAGCGGGTCTGCTACACCTCGCTGACCGACGACTTCCAGGGCTCGCCCGTGCTGCCCGACGCCGAGGCCACACCGTGGACGCACGGAGGGCCGCCGCAGGAGTACGTGCCCGACGATGAGGACGCACAGGAGGAGTGGTCGTGACCGGCACCCCCGAGCAGGTCATCAGAGCCGTGCTCGCCGACCTGCCCCGCCACCGAGGCGTGGTGGTCGACTCCCCGCCGGGGGCGGGCAAGTCCACCCTCGTGGTGCGCGCCGCGGCCCACATCGCCGCCACCGGCGAGCCGCTGATGATCGTGGCCCAGACGAACGAGCAGGTCGACGACCTGGTGGCCAGGATCTGCGACAAGCATCCGCACCTGACCGTCGGCCGCCTGTCGGCCGGCGGGTACGTGCCGCCGCTGCGCATGCTGGAGTTGCCCGGTGTCCGGGTCGGCACCCGGATCCAGGACCTGGGCGACCCCGACATCGTCATCGCCACGGCCGACAAATGGGCGTGGATCGCCGGCCGGGTGTGGCCGTGGGCGATCGTGGACGAGGCATACCAGATGCGCTCGGACAAGTTGCTGCGGATCGCGGGGCTGTTCGAGCGGGCGTTGTTCGTCGGGGATCCCGGGCAGCTCGACCCGTTCTCGATCGTCGACGGCGACCGCTGGTCGGGGCTGTCGTGGGACCCGCTGCAGAGCGCCGTGTCGGTGTTGCTGCGGCACAACCCGGACCTGCCCGTGCACCGGCTGCCGGTGTCGTGGCGGCTGCCCGCGTCGGCGGCGCCGGTGGTGTCGCGGGCGTTCTACCCGTTCACCGGGTTCCGGTCCGGCACCGATCACGGGGACCGGTGGCTGGAGCTGGCGACCGGCGGCATGGGCACGGTGCACGACCGGGCGCTGGAGGAGGCGGCCAGGTCGGGGTGGGCGCTGCTGGAGCTGCCGAACCGGCACACGGTCCGCACCGACGGGGAGGCCGTCCGCGCGGTGGCGCTGCTGGCCGAGCGGCTGCTGCAGCGCGGCGCGGTGGCGGGCTCGGAGCAGGGCGAGCGGCCGGTGACGGCGGACCGGATCGCGGTCGGGGCGGCGCACCGGGACCAGGTTGCCGCCATCAGGGCCGCGGGCCTGCCGCCGGAGATCACCGTGGACACCGCCAACCGGCTGCAGGGCCGCGAGTACGACGTGACGATCGTGCTGCATCCGCTGTCGGGCCGCAGGGACGCCACGGCCTTCCACCTGGAGTCGGGGCGGCTGTGCGTGCTGGCGTCGCGGCACCGGCACGCGTGCGTGGTGGTGGCCAGGGCGGGCATCGCCGAACTGCTGGACGCCCACCCGTCAGCGGAGCCGGTGCAGCTCGGGGTGCCGGTGAAGTTCCCGGACGGCTGGGAGGCCAACCAGTCGGTGCTGGAGCACCTGTCCCGGCACCGCGTCCGAACTGACCTCGTCTGAACTGACCGCGTCTGAACTGACCGCGTCTGAACTGACCGCGTCTGAACTGACCGCGTCTGAACTGAAGGAAGGCCGGCGGCGGCCCAGAGACGACACAGCGGCGGCTCAGAGGCGGCTCAGCGGCGGCGCTGCCAGACGTCGATGGCCATGACCTGGCGCATCCCGGCCGACTCGTACAGCCCGAGTGCCGGGGTGGTGTTGTTGGAGTCGACGTGCAGGATCGTGCCCTTGCGCCCGCGGGCGGCGTCGGCGGCGAACGCGTGCCGCAGCAGGAACCGCCCGAGCCCCCTCCCCCGGAACTCGGGCAGCACGGCCAGCGTGGCGACGTACCCGCAGCCCTCGTCGCTCAGGAACTGGTCGCTGCCGATCGCCAGCGCGGCCGGCCGCCCGTCGAGCCGGGCCAGCGCGAGCTGGCCCCAGTCGGTCACGCTCATCGCCTGGCGGCGCTCGTACCAGTGCTCGTAGCCGACCTTGACGAAGCCGAAGTGCTCGGCGAACCCCTCCTGGTGCACGCGGTGCGCCTCGCGCCGGACCTCCTCGCTCTCCCCCGTGCGCAGCATGAGTCCCGGCGGCGCGGCGGGCGGCTCGATCGGGCCGTCGTGGTCGATGCGCATGCGGTGGAAGCTGGTTCCCGGCTCGAAGCCCAGCTCCTTCACCTTGGCCTGCTTGGCGTGGTCGCCGCGGTAGACGCCGGCGTGCAGGGTGACCGCGTCGTGGCCGCGCTCGGCGCCCAGCTCGGCCGCGCGGGCGAACACGGCCGGCCACAGCTCCTCCGCCAGGCCGCTCACGCCGGGGCGGACGATCACCTCCACGTCCACCAGGTCGCTGTCACCGTTGCGGAACGCCCAGGCCCACCCGTTCAGCCGGCCGTCGGCGTCATGTGCCAGCCAGCCGTCCCTGCCGGGGTCGAAGCCGGGCTCGGCGAGCTCGTCGGCGATGTCGCCGAGCGTCGCGTCCGGTGTCCCGATGGCGGCGACGTTGCACGCCGAGACGAGCTCGTGGATGGCCACGGCGTCGTCCGCGTTCGGCCGGCTGATGGAGTGCATGAGGAGGATTGTCCACAAACCTCCGGCCGGCCGCCTCTCATTTTCCCTCGTGCGCGAACCGTAGAATGCAGGAGATACTCACTTACCGGCCGTCAAGTCGAAAAGGTGTGAAGTGCGGGAAGACACGCGAACCCGGATCCAGGAGATCGCGCTGAGGCTCTTCACCGAGCAAGGATACGAGGCGACCTCGCTGCGCGAGATCGCCGAGGAGCTCGGGGTGACGAAGGCGGCCCTCTACTACCATTTCAAGAACAAGGATGACATCGTGGCGAGCCTGGTCGAGATGCGCCTGGACGACCTGGAGAAGCTGCTCGAATGGGTCAGGAGCCGGCCGAAGACCCCGCAGATGCGCCGCGAGCTCGTCGAGCGGTACGCCGAGAGCGTCCGCGCCACCCGCAATCTCGGGATCGCCAGGTTCCTGGAGCGCAACCAGACCGCGCTGCGCGACCACCCCACGCTGATCAAGATCCGCGAGCGGATGATGGAGCTCACCACGGAGATCAGCGAGCCGGGCGCCACCCCCGCCGACCGCGTCAGCCAGGCGCTGGCGCTGTTCGCCCTGCACGCGGGAAAGTGGCTGATGAAGGAGGGTGAGCTCTCCGACGAGGAGATCCACAAGGCGTGCCTGGAAGTGGCCTACCGGCTGCTCGAACCATCCGGGTTTCGGGCCTCCGAGCTTTAAAGGGACGATTGCCGGACGCCATTGTGGGCAGGAGCTTCGCACGCATCCAACGGGAGGGAGGCGCAGTGGAGGCGACGATGGCGCTCCGACTGCCCAGGGATGCGGCGAGCGTCCCGCTGATCAGGCAGATGCTGGACGGCACGCTGCGGTCGCTCGGCGTCGAACCACAGATCCGCGACGACATCGAGCTGATGCTCACCGAGGCGTGCTCGAACGTGATCAAGCACGCCGCGCCCAGCGACGACTACACGGTGAGCGCGGCGGTCCACGATCACCTGTGCGTCATCAAGGTGGTCGACACCGGCAACGGTTTCGACCCGAACAAGGTGCTCGACCCCGAGCCGGGCGCCGAGTACGGACGAGGGCTGCAGATCATGCGGGCGCTCGCCGACGACATCCGTTTCACCAACAGGCGCGAGCACGGGGCCATGGTCTGCCTGGAGAAGCGCCTCCGGTACGCCCCGGGGGCCGCGGGCCCGCACCTCATGGCCCACTGACCCCCGGCGGCTAGAGCCAGCCGCGCGATTCCGCCACCCGTACGGCCTCCGCCCGGTTGCGGGCGCCCGTCTTGCCGATGGCCGAGGACAGGTAGTTGCGCACGGTGCCCTCGGTCAGGTAGAGGCGCCGGGCGATGGCGGCCACCGTGGGCTCGCCCGCGGCGACGCGCAGGACCTCGGCCTCCCGCTGGGTGAGAGGGCTTGGGCCGGTGGTCAGCGCCGTCACGGCCAGCTTGGGGTCGATGACGCGCTCCCCCGCCATCACCCTGCGCACGGCCTCGGCCAGTTCGGCGGCCGGGGCGTCCTTCACCACGTACCCGGCCACGCCCGCCTCCAGGGCCCTGTTGAGGTAGCCGGGCCTGCCGAACGTGGTCACGATGATCACCCGCTGGTCGCGCAGCCGCTCGGCCACCTCCAGTCCGGACATGCCGGGCATCTCGATGTCGAGCAGGATCACATCGGGGCCGTGCTGGAGCGTCGCCGCCGCCACCTCGTCACCCCGGCCCACCTCGGCCACGACCTCGATGTCGTCCTCCAGGCCGAGCAGCGCGGCCAGACCGCCCCTGACGAGATCCTGGTCGTCGGCGATCAGCACCCGGATCACGGCGCCTCCAGGGGCACCTGCGCGTGCAGCCGGTAGCCGCCGCCGGGCAGCGTGCCGACCTCCAGCCGCCCACCGGCGTCGCCGAGCCGCTCGGCGAGCCCGGCCAGCCCGTTACCGGTCCCGTTGCCGGTCCCGTTGCCGGTCCCGTTGCCGGTCCCATTGCCGGTCCCATTGCCGGTCCCATTGCCGACCCCGTTACCGGTCCCGTCGTCGGCGGGGGGTGTGGGGCGGCCGTCGTCGCGGACCTCCAGGGCAGCCGACGTGGCGTTCACCAGGAGGTCGATCCAGCAGTGACGGGCGCGGCTGTGGCGCAGGACGTTCGTGGCGGCCTCCCGTACGGACCAGGCCAGGAGAGTCTCGGCGGCGGCGGGGATGGGGCCGTCGGCGGGAGAGACCGTCAGCTCGATCCCGGCCACCCCCAGGATCCGCGACGCCGTCTCCAGCTCCTCCGACAACGACGGCGCCCGAAATCCCGCGATCGCGTGCCGCACCTCGTCCAGCGCCCGCCGCGAGGCCACCTCCACCTCCGTCATCTCCTCGGCGGCCCGGCCGGGGTCGGCGGCGGCGAGGCGGGCGGCGAGCTGGCTCCTGATGGTGATCGAGGTCAGCGTGTGCCCGAGGGTGTCGTGCAGGTCTCTGGCGAAGCGCAGCCGTTCGTTCTCCACGGCCAGCCTGGCCACCTCGGCGCGGGCGGCGTTCAGGCGGGCGAGCAGCAGGCCCATGCTCTTCATCGCGTACACCGCCCCGGTCTGGGCCGCGACGACGAGCGGCACCCACCAGACCTGGCTGAGTGGCACGTCGCCGGCCAGCAGGACCAGCACCTCCAGGGCCGCGGTCGCGGCCGCCGCCGCGACGAAGGCCGGGGTGGGCAGGGACGCGGCGAACGCGCTGATCGCGAACACGAACGACGTGTACGCCCACGGCACCCCGAACAGGGGCAGCAGCGCCAGCCCCGCCACCACCAGCCCCGCCAGCGCCCACGGCCGGGGCGCGAGGGCCCGGCCGCTCAGCATCCGCCACATGATCAGCAACCAGCAGGTCGCGAACACCGCCACCGCGCCCAGCGTCACCGCCACGAGCAGGGGCGCGGGGCCGGAGCCGAGGAACGACCACAGCGGCCAGCAGATCAGCAGCAGCCAGGCGCAGGACCCGGCGCGGGCCACCGTCCTGCTCCTGCCCACGCCGAGCTCGCGCACCCAACCCGCACCCGCGTCGGGATCGCGCACCAAGCCTCCGCCCGCGTCGAGGTCGCGCACCGGCCTCATTCCAGCAACCGTCACACTGCCCGACGGTAACGCCACGCGGCCAATGCGCAGAAGAGCAGCGTCCACGCGGCCAGCACGGCCAGCGAGGTCCCCGTCGGCGCCAGCCCGTCCAGCGCCCGCCACCCCAGCGAACCCGCCTGGTAGGCCGGGCTGTACTCGGCCAGCGTCCGCATCACCTCCGGCATCGACTCCACCGGCAGCCACAGCCCGCCCAGGATCGACAGGCAGAAGTAGACGATCATCATGGCCAGGGTCGCGGTCGGCCCCTTCATGCTGTAGCCGAAGGCGACGCCCAGCGCCGCGAACGGCAGCACGCCCAGCCAGATCAGCACCACCAGGGCCGGCCAGGTGGCGAGCGGCAGGCGTACGCCGGACAACACCGCCCCGCCGGCGAGGACCACGACGATGCTGGGCAGAACCGTCGCCGCGCCGCTCAGCAGCTTGGCCACCACGTAGCCGTGCGCGGGCAACGGCGTCACCGCGAGCTGGTCGAGCCAGCCCTTGCCGCGCTCCAGCGCGATGGCGCCCCCGATGAACAGCGCGCCGCCCATCGCGCCGTACGTGGCCATCGACACCATCGAGTACGCGGCGAAGCCGTCCCCCTGCCCCGGCGGCAGCACCTTCGTCCACACCAGGTAGAGCCCCAGCGGGAACACGGTCAGCATCACCAGACCCACCGGGTTGCGGAAGCCGCGCATCAGCTCCAGCCTCAGGTACGACCCCATCAGTACCGTCCTCCCGTCAGCCTCAGGTACAACCCCATCAGCCCCGTCCTCCCGTCAGGCTCACGAATGCGCTCTCCAGATCCGTGCTCTCGACGCGCACGTCGCTGACGTCGTCGTACCTCGCGAACAGGGCCCGCAGCGTCGCGTCGGAGTCGTTCGTGCGCAGCGACACCGCCCGGCCCTCGACGCTCACCTGCCGCACCCCGGGCAGGATCTCCAGCTCGGCCGGGTCCGCCGCGCCGAGCACGCAGCGCACCTCGCTGCCGCCGACCAGCGACTTGACGGTGGCCACGGAGCCGTCCGCGACGACCTCGCCCCCGGCCAGCAGGACGACCCGGTCGGCGTAGTCGTCGGCCTCGGTGAGGTAGTGGGTGGCGAAGACGGCGGTACGGCCGCGCGCGGTCCTGGCGCGTACCTCGTGCCACAGGGCGCGGCGGCCCTCCACGTCCAGGCCGACGGTCGGCTCGTCCAGCACCAGCAGGTCGGGGTCGCCGACCACGCACAGCGCGAACCTGACCCGCTGCCGTTGCCCGCCGGACAGTTGCCCGACGCGCCGCGCGGCGATCGGCTCGATGCCCGCGGCCCGCATCGCCAGCTCCGGTGTCAACGGGTCCGGGTACATCCCGGCGACCGCCGCCACCAGCTCCCCCACCCGCACGTCGTCCAGCAGGCCGGACTCCTGCGGCAGCACCCCGACCCGGCCCGCGCGCAACGCCTCCAGCGGCGCGCGGCCCAGCACCCTGGCCGTGCCCGAGGCGGGGGCGCGCAGGCCGAGCGCGATGGACAGCAGTGTGCTCTTGCCCGCCCCGTTCGGGCCGAGCACCGCCACCGTCTCGCCCTCGCCGACGACCAGATCGACGCCGCCGAGCGCCTTGACCGGGCCGTACGTCTTGGTGACGGCCCTGAGTTCCAGTGCGTTTCCCATACCGCCAGCCTGCTCGGGCGGGCAGGGGCGGGTGTAGTGCCGTACGTCAGCCAGGGCCGTATGACGTACGTCATGCGCATGCCGTACTCCGGGTACTGCGACGGCGGTATCGCGCGGGGCCCGGACGGCGCACTACCGTGCCGGTATGCGGACGATCGCCGTGGTGTGCGGCATGGGGTTGACCGTCTTCGCCTCCACCGTCATGGCGTACGGCAACCAGCCCGGCGCCCGGCCCCTCGACCTCCTCGGGTACGCGTTGCTGGCGGCCACGTCGCTCGGGCTGGCCTGGTGGCAGCGGCGGCCTGAGGTGGCGCTGGCCGTCTGCGCGGGGACGGCGGCGGTCGTCTTCGCCCTTGGCTACGCGCTCTCCTTGTGGGCGGCGCCCGCCCTGGTCGCCCTGTTCGCCGCCATCGCCGCCGGGCGCAGGAGGGCCGGGTGGGCGGGGGCGGCGTTCCTGGTGGGGGTGGCAGGGGTGGCGGGGGTGGTGCGCGCGGAGGCGGACGTCTGGGTGGCCGTGCTGGTGTGGGCCCTGGTCGTGCTGGCGGTGGCGCAGCCGGCGGAGGTGTCACGGGCCAGGCGCGCGTACACGGCCGAGGTGGAGCGGCGGGCCGCCGACGCCGAGCGTACCCGGGAGGAGGAGGCGCTGCGGCGGGCCCAGGAGGAGCGGCTGCGGGTGGCCAGGGAACTGCACGACGTCACCTCGCACACGGTGTCGGTGATCGCCCTGCACGCCGCCGTCGCCGCCGAGGCCGTCGAACGCGCCGGCGGACCGCCCGAGGCCGCCGCCGCCCTGAAGGTGATCCGCGGATCCAGCCGGCAGGCCCTCGCGGAGATGAAGGCCGTGCTCGGCGTCCTGCGCTCAGGGGCCGCCGGACGGGAGACCGCGCCTCAGCCCGGGTCGGCGCAGCTTCCCCTCTTGCTGAAGGCCCGGGAGACCGCGCCTCAGCCCGGGTCGGCGCAGCTTCCCCTCTTGCTGGAGACGGCGGGGTTGCCGGTGACTCTCGACGTCGAGGGCGAGCGCCGTCCGCTCGCGCCCGCCGCCGAGCTGACCGTCTACCGTGTCGTTCAGGAGGCGCTGACCAACACCATGCGGCACGCCGGCGCCACCGCGGCGGCCGTGACGCTGACGTACGAGACGGGGGCGGTGACCGTGCGGGTGGACGACGACGGCGACGGTAGCAGGGCGCCGCGCGGGCACGGCCTGACCGGCATGGCCGAGCGCGTCGCCGCCGTGGGCGGCCTGCTGACCACCGCGAACGTCCCCGGCGGCGGCTTCCGCGTCACGGCGCGGCTGCCGGCGTGATCACGATCCTGCTCGCCGACGACCAGCCCCTCGTCAGGGCGGGGCTGAGGGCGCTGCTGGACACCGAGGACGACCTGAGCGTGGTCGGCGAGGCCGCCGACGGGGCCGAGGCGGTGCGCCTGACACGGCGGCTGCAGCCCGACGTCGTGCTGATGGACATCCGCATGCCGGAGCTCGACGGTTTGGCCGCCACCCGCGCCCTGACCGCCATCGGCGTGCGCGTCGTCGTGGTCACCACCTTCGACCTGGACGAGTACGTGTACGAGGCGCTCCGCTCCGGCGCCAGCGGCTTCCTCGTCAAGGACGCGGAACCGGCTGAGATCCGCCACGCCGTCCGCGTGGCCGCCCGGGGTGACGCGCTCCTGTCACCCGGCGTCACGAGACGCCTCATCGAGGAGTTCACCGCCCGGCCCGTCAGCCTTGACGCCGGCCGGCTGGCCCCGCTGACGGGGCGCGAGCGCGAGGTCCTGGCCCGGGTCGCCCGTGGCCTGACCAACGCGCGGATCGCCGAGGAGCTCTTCATGAGCCCGCTCACCGTCAAGACGCACGTCAACCGCATGATGACCAAGCTGTCGGTCCACGACAGGGCCCAGCTCGTCGTCATCGCCTACGAATCCGGCCTGGTCCGCGCCGGCGGCTGAGGGAGGGTACCGCGATCGGAGCAGCGGGTCGCCCGCGTACGGACGACGACCGGGAGCGGCCGCGCTTCCTAACGTCGCCGCATGATCCGTTTCTGCTTCCGTCACAGACGGCTCGTCGCCGTGCTCTGGCCGGTGCTGGCGGCCGCGCTCATCGCGGCCGCCGCCACCTGGCCGGGCCCCTCTGACGACGACTTCTCGCTGCCGGACTCCGAGAGCGCCCAGGCCGCCGGCCTCCTGGGCGAGAGCGACGCGCAGGCGCCGGGCGCGCTGGTCGTCTCCGGAGCCGGCCGGGCGGGCGACTCCATCACGGCGCTCGTCACCGTGCTCGTCACCCGCATGAACGCCGTCCCTGGCGTCCACGTGTCCACCGCCGCCCAGCGCGTCTCCCAGGACGGCACGATCGCCTCCATCCCGATCGACTACCCGGATCCGGCCGCCGCGCGGAAGCTCAGGGAACTCCGCGACGCCTTCCGGCCGCCCGGACAGGTGAGCGTCGAGCTGTCCGGGGACGATTTCGCGGACTTCACCCCGGGAGGCCTCACCGAGGCGGCCGGGCTGCTCGCCGCCGCCGTGGTGCTGCTGGTCGCCTTCCGGTCCCTGATCGCCGCCGCGGTTCCGTTGATCATCGGCGTGACCGGGATGGCCTGTGGCGTCGCGCTGCTCACCCTGTTGTCCAACGTCGTCAGCACGCCCGGTTTCGCCGTCTACCTCACGATCATGCTCAGCCTCGGGGTCGGCATCGACTACGCCCTGCTGATCGTCACCCGCTTCCGCACCGCCCTGGAGGGCGCGACGCCAGTGGAGGAGGCTGTGGGGCAGGCCGTGGAGCAGGCCATGCGGACCGCGGGCAGGTCCGTGCTGTTCGCCGGGCTCATCGTGATCGCCACCGGCTCCGGCATGCTCTTCCTCGGCCCGTCCCTGGGCGGTGGCGTGGCGCTGGCCGCCGGGTGCGGGGTGCTCATGGTGATGCTCGCCGCCCTCACCCTGCTGCCAGCCCTGCTGGGCATGATCGGCACGAGGATCGACAGGTTCGCGCTGCCGCGTCGTACGCAGGGCGTCCCGTTGTCGTACCGGTGGAGCCTGGTCGTCCAGCGCAGGCCATGGACGGCGGGGGTGGCGGCGCTGGTGGCGCTCGTCGCGCTGGCCCTGCCCGCCACCCAGTTGCGCGCCGGCTGGTCCGACGCGAGCGACCGGCCGGTCACCGACACCACCCGCCGCGCCCACGACCTGCTCGCCCAGGGCTTCGGCCCCGGCATGGCGGGGCCCCTGATCCTGGCCTCCCGTGACGGGGATCTCACCCGGGCGGTCCAGCAGGCCGCCGAGACTCCGGGCGTCGCGCGGGCCTTCCCCGCCGGGGAGCGTTCGGCGATCGTGATCCCCGCTACCGGCCCCCAGGACGAACGCACGGAGGACCTCATCCACCGGCTGCGCGCCGGCCTGCCCGAGCCGGTGCTGGTCACCGGCTCGACCGCCGCCGCACTCGACTACGCCCGCCACTCCGCCGGCCGCCTGCCCTGGGTGGTGGGCGCGGTGCTGCTGGCGGCGTTCGCGCTGCTGATACCCGTGTTCAGGAGCCTGGTCCTGCCGTTGAAGGCGATCGCGGTGAACTTGCTGTCCATCGGCGCCGCCTACGGCGTGATCGTGGCCGTCTTCCAGCTCGACGTGCTCGGCCTGGGCACGGCCGGGCCGATCGACGCGTGGGTGCCGATGATGTTGTTCACGATCATGTTCGGCCTGTCCATGGACTACGAGGTGTTCCTGCTGTCGCGCATCAGGGAGGAGTACATGAAGGACCGCGACAACGGCCGCGCGGTCGCCGATGGGCTCGCCAAGACCGCCAGGGTCATTACCGCCGCGGCTACGATCATGTTCTTTGTGTTCGCCGCGTTCGGCGCTTTCGACGACCGCGCGTTGCGGATCATGGGGGTGGGATTGGCCGTCGCGGTGCTGGTAGACGCCACTGTGGTCCGGCTGGTTCTGGTGCCTGCCGTCATGGAAGTGCTCGGTGAGCGTAACTGGTGGATACCCTCACTGACCTTTCGGAGGCTGCCAATACGGCGGGATGTTACGTAATATTCCGAACATCACGAGCGTTGGGGGCGCCAGGGTGCCAGGACATAACGTGGGTGTGGTCGTCGATCCGGCGGTGCCGCCGGAGGTTGCCGGATTATTGCGTGCCAACGCCCCGTTGTTGTCCAGGGTCAGAGCCGGATGGGTGCCCCCCGCGGCTCCCGCTCCCCCGGCGCGCCGCCACAGCCCCTCCAGCGCGCTGCTGCTGGCCGCCACCCCGGTCGTGATCGCGCTCATGGCCGTCCTGCTGGCCTCGCAGGTCGCGTGGGCCGGGTTCGTGCTGCTGGGCACGTACGTGTTCATCGTCCTGGTCAAGATCGCTTCGATGAGCGAGGTGCCCGAGGACGACCGGCCGCACGAGCGCGGCGTGTACGAGCAGGCCCGCTGGTACGACGGCCGCTACCTGATGGCCGAGGACTTCGACCACGAGGCCGGGATCGTCCTGACCAGGGCGCAGCGCGCGATCGGTTCCGTGCTGCGCTCCCATGTCAACGCCGAGGGCCTGCTCGACGACGCCCGCAACGCGATCATGCTGCCCGCCCAGGAGTGGGAGATCGCCCGCCTGCTGGCCAAGCTGTCGGCGCTGCGCCAGGAGCACCGGGAGCTGCTGGCCAGGGGCATCGCCCCCGAGGTGGCCTCGGTGATCGAGCCGCTCGAACGGGCCCTGGTCAACAGCGAGGCCGCGGTGGTCGCCCGGGTCGAGGCACTGGAACGGTACGCCGGGCACGTCGCCGAGGCCGAGCGCGCCTACCACGCCCGCGGCCAGATCGAGGAGCTGCGCGCCAGGCTGCCCCGCTACGAGGAACTGCTCGCCGAGTCGGGCGCCGACTCCTTCGCCGTGCCGGAGATCGAGCGGCTGGCCGAGGACGCCGACGTCCTGGAGCGCACCTTGCGGCGCAGCGTCGAGTCGGCCCACGAGGCGTTCCGGTACCTGGAGAGCTGACACTCGGACAGATGGGCACATAGGATCAATAATGTGCCCGGACGTCATGCGAAGGTGATAGTCGATCCGGCGGTGCCCGACGATGTCGCGGCCTTACTCCGTGACAACCGCAAACTCCTCCTGCGGATCCAGGCCGGCTGGGAGCCCGCGCACAAACGCCACTTACCCGTGGCGGGTGTCGTGGCCCGGCTGGCGGCCACCATGACGGCGCTGGCGGCGGCGGTGTACGGACTGGCGCTCTTCGTCGCAGGACGCTACACGCCCTTCGTGGTGATCATGACAGGAGCGGCGCTGCTGATCGTCAGCGTCCTGCTCAGGCCCAGGCCCGACGCCGAGGTGGGCAAGCGGCACGCCCTGGAGCGCGAGGTGTTCGAGGCCGCCCGCCGCCACGAGGGCCACTACGTCGTACGCGAACGGCTCGACGACTCCGCCAGGACCCTGATGTCGCGCGCCCAGTCCGCCATCGACCAGGTCATGGACTCCAGCGTGCACGCCGAAGGACTGCTCGACGACATACGCAACGGCGTGATGCTGCCCGCGCAGGAATGGGAGATCGCCCGCCTGCTGGCCAAGCTGTCGGAGTTGCGCGCCGAGCACCAGGAGGTCGTCTCCGAAGGCGTCACCCCCGAGGTGGCCGCGGTCGCCGAGCCTCTCGCCCACGCCCTCGACAGCAGCCAGCGAGCGGTGCTGGCCCGCGTCGAGGCGCTGGAACGCTATGCCGGCCACGTGGCCGACGCCGAGCGCGCCTACCGCGCCAGGCACCAGATCGAGCGCCTGAGCGCCAAGCTGCCCCGCTACGAGGAACTGCTCGCCGAGTCCGGCGCGGACGGGTCCACGGTGCCGGAGCTGAGCCGATTGTCCGATGACGCCGACCGCCTTGAGCAGGCGCTGCGTGACAGCGTCAGCTCAGCACACGAGGCGTTTCGCCACCTAAGTGGCTGACTTCCCATAGGATCCGAATTCGTGGCGGATGTGGTGGTAGACCCCGGGGTGCCGCCGGAGGACGCCCAGTTACTCAGGGAAAGCCGGCGCGTACTGATCAAGATGCGCCTGGGCTGGGTCCCCGAGCCGCGGCGGAGCGTCTCCAGCGCGCACTACCGCATGATCGCGGCGTTCGGGAGCGCGGCCTTCTTCGGCCTCATGCTGGGCGCGGGCGTCTTGGGCCTCGGCTTCGGCCTGCTCCTGTTCGTGGTGCTCGGCATCCCCCTGCTGATCGTGCTGTTCGTCCGCAACGACATGCCCGAGGACGAAGAGGACGGGTACGAGCGCGAGGTCTACGAGCAACTGTGCTGGTACGAGGGCCGCTACGTGCTCACCGAGGACCTCGACGAGTCCGCGGCCCGCCTCCTGGCCAGGGCCCAGCGCGCGATCGCCACCGTGACCGGCTCCCGAGTCAACGCCGAGGGCCTGCTCGACGACGTGCGTAACACGGTGATGCTGCCCGCGCAGGAGTGGGAGATCGCCCGCCTGCTGGCCAAGCTGTCGGCCCTGCGCACCAAGCACAGGGAGACCGTCTCGCAGGGGCTCACGCCCGAGGTGGCGGCCGTGGCCGAGCCCCTGGCGCGGGCGCTCGACAGCAGCGAGGAGGCGGTGCTGGCCCGGGTCGAGGCGCTGGAGCGGTACGCGGCCAACGTCATCGACGCCGAGCGCGCCTACGTGGCCCACCACCAGATCGAGGAGTTGCGTGGGCGGGTGCACCAGTATGAGGAGCTGGTGGCCGAGACGGGCGCGGACGGGTTCGCCGTACCGGAGCTGGAGCGCCTGGCCCAGGACGCGGACCTGCTGGAGCAGGCGCTCAGGCGGAGCGTGAGCTCCGCCCAGGAGGCCTTCCGCTACCTCGATCCGTGATTCGCGACCTCCAGCAGCACGTCGCACACGGCGTCGGCCGCGTCCACGCGCCCCAGGCCGCCCGCCGCCTGCCCCATCGCGTGCCGCAGCCCGGGATCGGCCAGCAGCGGCATCAGCTCGGCCAGCAACATGTCACCTGTCGGGCGCGGCTCCAGCAGAGCCCGCGCCGCGCCCGCGTCGGCCAGGTAGGCGGCGTTCTTGCGCTGCTCGTCACCGCC
This sequence comes from Nonomuraea insulae, assembly GCF_042656245.1. Classification (NCBI taxonomy): domain Bacteria; kingdom Bacillati; phylum Actinomycetota; class Actinomycetes; order Streptosporangiales; family Streptosporangiaceae; genus Nonomuraea; species Nonomuraea insulae. Next base: position 215,016 of record NZ_JBHSPA010000048.1, on the reverse strand, counting down.
GGTCGGGATGAGCGGGATCAGCACCGAGGGCTTGCCGATGGCCGTCAGCTCCGACACCGTCCCCGCCCCGCTGCGTGAGATCACCACGTCGGCCGCGGCGAACAGGTCGGCCAGCTCCGCGCCCACGTAGGGCACCGGGTGGTAGCGGTCGTCCAGCCCCGGCGGCAGCGCCACGGCGCGCATCTGGTCGATCCAGGCGGGCCCGCACTGGTGCACGATCTGCGCGTGCGGCAGCAGTCGCGGCAGGATCTCCGCGATCAGCGTGTTGATCTGCTTGCTGCCCTGCGCGCCGCCGGTCACGTAGATCAGCGGCACCTCGAACGTCAGCCCGAACAGGTCGTAGGCCGCCGCCCTGTTGCCCTGTAGCAGCTCCGGCCTGATCGGGTTGCCCGTCACCACGGCCTTCGCCCTGGCGGAGGCGGGCAGGTGCGCCAGCGACGACTCGTGGGACAGCGCGATCCTGGTCGCCAGCCTGGCCAGGATGCGGTTGGCCAGCCCGACCACGGTCGTCTGCTCGTGCATCACCAGCGGACGGCGGATCAGCTTGGCCGCCACCCCGATGGGCACCGCCACGTAGCCCCCGGTCGAGAGCACCACGTCGGGCAGGTAGCGGGCGGCGTGCCCGACCGCCTGGAACACGCCGATCGGGATGCGGAACACGTCGGCGATGTTGGTGCCCAGCTCTTTGAGGTTCGGGCGACGGCGCAGCTTTCCCGTCGTGATCGCCTTGAACGGGATGCCGTGCTCGGCCGTGATCCGCGCCTCAAGGCCGTTGGCCGTGCCCACCCAGAGCACGTCGTGCGGCACCTGACGTCGCTGCACGGCCGACAGGGTCGTCAGGGCCGGATAGGTGTGACCACCGGTGCCGCCGCCAGTGATCAACAGTCGCAGGGTTCGTGACATGCGATCAGAGTATGGCCGCACAGCGGAAGCCGGTGTGGCCGGTTGAGGAGTCGGGCGTGTTCGAGGTGCGCGCGGCCACCCGGTAGCGGTTGCAGTAGGAGTCGTGGCACATGTACGAGCCGCCCCTGATCACCTTCGCCGTGCCCTCCGTGGGGCCCGTGGGGTTGTCGGCGTGCGGCTCCCAGTCGGTGCCCCACCAGTCGGCCGTCCACTCCCACACGTTGCCGGAGACGTTGTAGAGCCCGTAGCCGTTCGGCTGGAACGACTTGACCGGCATCGTCCCCTTGCTCGGCGCGGTCGGGAAGCGGCCCTGCCAGATGTTGCACCGCTGCCGCCCCTTCGGCGCCAGCTCGTCGCCCCACGGGTATCGCATGCGCTCCAGCCCGCCTCTGGCCGCCATCTCCCACTCGGCCTCGGTGGGCAGCCGCTTGCCCGCCCAGGTGGCGTAGGCGGTGGCGTCGTTCCAGGACACGTGCACGACGGGATGGTTCTGCCGGTCGCCGATCGAGGAGCCGGGCCCCTCGGGCGAGCGCCAGACGGCGCCTTCGACGCCGGCCCACCAGGGCGCGTCCGGCACGCCGGCCTCCATCACGCCGCCGGTGGCGAACCGGTGGAACACGAACGACCAGCCGATCCGCTCGGCCTCGGTGACGTAGCCGGTGTCCTTGACGAACGTGGCGAACTGCGCGTTCGTCACGCACGCCGGATCGATCATGAACGGCTCGACGCTCACCTCCCGCACCGGCCCCTCACCGTCCTCTGGCCGCCCGTCCGGATCGTCCCCGCCCATGGTGAACGTCCCTCCCGGCACCTTCACCATCCCGCGCGGCACCTTCACCATCCCGCGCGGCACTTTTACCATCCCGCGCGGCACCGCCCGCGCGCTGGTCGGCGCTGCGATCTCCACGGCTTCCTGGTACGGCCCCGCGGCAGCATCCCTGCCGGGGCCACAACAAGCGCTCAAAGATCCCCCAAACGTGTCATGACACCAAGGAAGGGTAGTCCCTGAAGCATGCCCACGATGACACGGCCGCCCCGGGTCACCCCCGCTCAGGCGCTGGCCGTGGCCGCCGTCCTGGCGCTGCCGGCTCTGGCGCAGGGCGTCGTGGTGCGGCGGCCTGCCATGGTGCGCCTGGCGGCGCTGGCCGGCGCCGAGGCCCGTGCGATCGCGCTCCTGCGCCGGTTGCGCGCCGAGCACGGCGACGGCCCGCTGCTGGTCCGGGTGCCCGGCCGGGGCTGGGCGATGGTGCCGCTGGCCTCCCATGACGTGCGCGAGGTGCTGGAGGATCGGGCGCTCACCCCGGCGAGCAGGGAGAAGCGCGGCGCGCTGGCGCATTTCCAGCCCGACGGCGTGCTGATCACCCCCGAATCCGACCTGCGCGATCGGCGGCGCGCCCTGAACGAGCACGTGCTGTGCTCCAGCGCCGACTCCGGCCGGTTCGCCGGGGTTGTGGAGGAGGAGGTGGCCACGCTGCCCCGCGACGGGGTGCTGACCTGGCCGCGCTTCCACGATGCGCACTGGCGGATCGTCCGCCGCGTCGTGCTCGGCGACGGTGCCCGCGACGACGTGATCCTCACCAGGCAGCTCGACCTGCTGCGCCGCGACGCCAACTGGTCGTGGCTGCGCGGGCGGCGCACCGACGTGCGCAACGCCTTCCGGCGCCGTCTGGCCAGGCATCTGGCGCGGGCCGAGCCCGGCAGCCTGGCCGCCGTGCTCGCCGGCGCGCACGCGGCGGCCGACGTGCACGCCGAAGGGCAGGTCCCGCACTGGTTGTTCGCCTTCGACGCCGGCGCCATGGCCTCCTACCGGGCCCTGGCCCTGCTGGCCGCCCATCCCGGCCCTCTCGGCCACGATCGTCTGCGCGCGGCCGTGCTGGAGTCCGTACGGCTCTGGCCGACCACGCTCGCCATCCTGCGCGACGTCACCGGCCCGACGCGATGGGACGTCCCGACGGGCACGATGACGGTGATCTACAGCCCGTACGTGAACAGAGCCGAGCCCGGCGACTCCTACCGCCCGGGGTTGTGGCTCGGCAGCGAAGAGTGGACAGGGGTGCCCTTCAGCGCCGGGTTCGCCCGCTGCCCCGGGGAGGATCTGGTGCTGTCCACCTCGGCCGCGCTGCTCGGCGCCTTCCTGCGTGAGCGCTCAGTCACACCGTCTGTCACGTTGGAGGACCCGGTGCCCGCAACCCTTGACCACTTCAGACTCCGTTTCGCCGTAAAAGCCGCAGACCGGTAGCGTTTTCCCATGCGACTCGGCGTGCTGGACATCGGCTCGAACACCGTTCATTTACTGGTCGTCGACGCCCATCGCGGCGCGCGGCCCATGCCCGCCTACTCCCACAAGGTCGATCTCCGTCTCACCGAGCACCTCGACAAGGACAACAAGCTGGGCAAACAGGGCATCGAGCGGCTCGGCAACTTCGTCGAGGAGGCCGTACACCTGGCCGAGGACAAGGGGGTGGAGGACCTGCTGGCCTTCGCCACCTCCGCCGTGCGCGAGGCCGCCAACGGCGAGCAGGTGCTCGCCGAGATCGACAAGCGCTGCGGCGTGCACATCGCGGTCCTGTCCGGGCGCGACGAGGCCAGGCTGACGTTCCTGGCCGTGCGTCGGTGGTTCGGCTGGTCGTCCGGGCGGCTGCTGGCCTTCGACATCGGGGGCGGTTCGCTGGAGATCGCCGCCGGGGTGGACGAGGAGCCCGACGCGGCCGTGTCGCTGCCGCTGGGCGCCGGGCGGCTGACGCGCGACTGGTTCACCGCCGACCCGCCGTCGCCGGACGAGGTACGCAAGCTGCGCAAGCACGTACGCGCCGAGATCGCCCGCAGGGTCGGCGACGTCATCAGGTACGGCGTGCCCAACCGCGCGGTCGCCACCTCCAAGACCTTCAAACAGCTGGCCAGGATCGCCGGCGCGGCGCCCTCCAGCGACGGCCCGTACGTCTCGCGCTCGTTGTCCCGGCAGGACATGGCCGACTGGGCCGTCAAGCTCACCACCATGGAATCGGCCGAGCGGGCCGAGCTCTCCGGCGTGTCCGAGGGGCGGGCGGCGCAGCTCGCGGCGGGGGCGGTGGTCGCGGACGCGGCGATGGACCTGTTCGAGGTGGACCGGCTGGAAGTGTGCCCGTGGGCGTTGCGCGAGGGAGTGATACTGCGCCGGCTCGACCTGCTGCCAGGGCGGCTCGACCAGCTCAACGGCGGGTCAGAGTAAGGTCGTTATATCCCCATTTTCTTGCATAAAGTGCTGGTGAACGGGCATTGCTGGCCGAATGATGACAGTGCTCGGCACGATCGGGTCCCTGGTGGTCGTCCTCCTGCTCCTCGTCGCGGCGGTGCTGCTCATCTCCGTCGTGGCGATGGTCACGCTGGTCGCCATCGCCGCCTCGATGACCGATTGGAAACGGTGGTGGAGACAGCGGGCCAGGCGCGCGCCGGCGCTGGAGCTGAAGCTCAGCGGGGAGGCGGTGCCCGCGCGGCTGCGGGCGGAGCTGAGCGGCCGCGTGTCCCGGGTGCGCCGCCGCTTCGCGCTCGGCGGCGCCCATCCCGGGGGTCGCGGGCCCCATCGGCCCCGGCTCCACAGGCGGCCGGTGGAGCGCCGGACCAGGACCTGAGCGCGGTCAGCCCATTCCCTGGATCACGGCGTTCTGGTGGATCTCCCACAGGGCCGACTCGGGGATGCCCGCCTTGACGAGCTGCTCCCACGTCACCACCCGCTCGGCCGGGTCGGCGAGCAGGGCGTGCAGGAGCGGCCGCAGCGCGGCCCGGTCGGCGCCCTCCTCGCACCACATGGCCCCCAGCGCGCGATGCATGGCCGGCGACCTCACGGCCACCGTGCGCAGCAGCTCCTCCAGGATGGCCACCCGATCCCGGTACGGTAGCGCGCGCCCCTCACCCAGCGCCCGCAGCAGCAGGTCGAGCAGCCTGCGATGGCGGGGCGCGTGCCCGGTGGCGACCGCGACCACGACGTCCCCCATGCCGGTGGGCTCGGTGCCGCCCCCGAGCACGACATCCTCCCCACCTCCTTCCATCACCCGATGCGCCGACAAGGCGGTGACCAGCCCGGTCCAGCCCTCAGGGCCGAGCTGGCCCTTCCACAGGTGGGTGAGGGAGAACCAGCGCTCCAGGTGGTCGGGCCCCGGCAGGAGCTGGGAGACCCGGACGGGCTCCTCGGAGGCGGTGACGATGAGGAGCGTGAGGTTCGCCGAGTACGCGGCCAGGCGGCGGGTCAAGGTGTGCCGCAGCGGGCGGAAACCGGTGAAGTGGCGGCGAGGCCGCTCGTGGAGGGAGCGGCGCAGCAATCCGGCCAGCAGGTCCACGCAGCGGGCCCGTACCGCCGGGGGCACCTCCTCCAGCAGCTCCAGGATGAACCCGACGGTCGCGCCCCGCTCGGCCAGGCAGGAGTGGGAGGTGACGGCGTACAGCAGGTCGTCGTCCACGGCCTGGACCACGGCCAGCGGCTCATCCCCGGCCAGGCGGCGGCGCCGGTCGAGGTCGCGCAGCGCGTACATGGTCAGCCAGGCCACCAGGAACTCGCCGAACGTGGAGTGCAGGAACGCGTGACCCTTCCTGCGGACGAAGAAGAAGCGCTCGGTGGCCTTGCGCGCCCAGTCGACGCGCTCCTCCTCGTCGGAGGGGTCGTCCTCGCCGCCGTGGCACAGTGCGGGCAGGTCCCGGTTGAGCGCCTCGTCGGTGATGACCTGGCTGCCCCGGGCCAGCATGGACAGCGCCACCGCGCCGAGCAGCACCAGCTCCTGGTCGATCGCCACCCGGCGGGCGCCGCCGGTCTCGCGTTCGGTGTAGTCGCGCAGCAGCACCTCATACAGGCGGGCCCGGCCGAGGGGGCCGTGGTCGCGTTGCAGCGCGTTGCCGCCGGCGTCGTAGAGGGCGAGCAGCAGCAGGAGCAGCGGGTGCCTGGCCATCTCGCCGTGGACGAGCGCGGCGTCGGCGGGCAGGGGTTTCAGGTCGCGCCTGGCCAGCAGGGCGCGGTTGGCCTGGTCCCAGATGTCGAGCCACTGGCGTACCTGGTCGTCGTCGAACGGCTGGAGCTGCAGCGCCAGCAGCCCCTCGGGGAAGCGCACGCGGTCGGCCACGACCGTGCGGCTGGTCACGATCACCGCTACGGGCCGCCCGAGCCCGGCCTCCCGGTCCTGGAACTCGCGGACGCGTTCGAGGTAGTCGTAGCGGTCGAGCCCGCCCTGGACCAGCTCGTCGAACCCGTCCAGCAGGATCACCGGCATCGCGCCGTCCCCGGCCGCCACCAGGTCGGCGTAGGCCACCTCCTCACCCAGCACCTCGGCCACCGCCTGCTCGATCTGCTCGGTGACATCCGCCCGCGCCCGCACGCCGCGCAGCTCCACCCTGATCGGCAGGAACTCCGACCTGGCCAGCCGCGCGCCCAGCACCTCGGTCAGCTTGGTCTTGCCCGAGCCAGGCTCGCCGAGCACGAGCAGCGGCGCCCGCGTGGCGCGCAGCGAGGTGAGGTGCCCGGCGAGGAACGCCTCGGCGTCGGGCAGCAACCGCTGCCGCTCCCACCAGTCACGCAGCGAGGGCGAGGACTCGAGGCTCAGCTCGGCCACCCGGCAGCGCGGGCTGAGGTAGCCCTCGCCGAGCAGCGGCAGCGAGACGTCCTCCGGCAGCTTGCCGGCCAGCAGCAGCGGCCGGTCGAGCGCGTTGGCGGCCATCCTGACCTGGTGGATCATGGGGCGGTCGCCGACCCGGGGCGGGGCCAGCTCGGCCAGCAGCCACGCCACCCGCGACAGCGCCGTGGCCGGCTGCGGCCGCTCGGTGACCAGGCTGCGCACGCCGAACTCGTGGCTGTCCAGGGCCAGCGACCGGTAGTCCTCGTCGTAGATGCGCAGCGCGTGCGCGGGCGGCCCCTCGGCCAGCACGCGGGGTAACAGGAGCTGGTCGTCGACCGGCAGCCCGTCCCAGACGGCCAGGCCGCCCACGTAGGCGGCCATGGCCTCGGACATGCGCACGTAGGCACGTTCCACGGCGGCGCGGGTCTCGGAGTGGGGCACGTGCGGCTCCGGCGTGGGCAGCCGCTCCAGCAGCAGGCTCGCGATCAGCCGGGCGAAGCGCTCCTGCGTCGGCACGCCGTGCGAGATCGTGTCGCCGTGGTCGAGCTGGTCCAGCGTGAACGGCAGCTTCGCCTCGCCGAGCGCCTCGAAGTAGGCGGCCACGACCACCGCGGCGTGCGCCGCCGCCAGCCGCTGCGTGCGGGTGATCCGGTCCACGCCGCTCTTCAGCTCCGGCACCCGGCGTACGACGTCCTCGCCGTAGGCGACGATGCCGTCGCGCATGTCGCGCAGGTTCGTCGTGAGCCGGGTGCCGCCGGCCAGCGCCCAGCCGGTGCGTTCGGCGGCCGAGGCCAGCCCGATCACCTTGACGAGCCTGCCGTCCTTGCACCCGAGAATCCTCAGGGCGTCGGCGTAGCTCGGGGTATCGATCATGGCCTTCTCCCGAGGACTGGGATGTCCCATCATGCGCTGTACGCCCCGATCGCCGCAGGCTCCTTCGTCAACGTTACCCGCCCGTCATGTTCCCTTCATGGCCTGTGCTCATGACCCGTGCTCATGGCCTGCGCGATCTCCGGCAGTGCCGCCGGGTCCTCGATGGTGGACGGTGTCGTGTACGGGTTGCCGTCGGCGATGTCCCGCATCGTGGCGCGCAGGATCTTGCCCGAGCGGGTCTTCGGCAGCCGGGTCACCACGACGGCGCGGCGGAAGGCGGCGACGGGGCCGATGCGCTCGCGTACGAGGGCGGTCAGCTCCCGCTCCATCTCCTCCGGGTCGCGTTCCGCGCACGCCTTCAGGACCACGAATCCCATCGGGAGCTGGCCCTTCAGCTCGTCGGCCACGCCGATCACGGCGCATTCGGCGACGTCGGGGTGCGCGGCGATGACCTCCTCCATCGAGCCGGTCGAGAGCCGGTGGCCGGCCACGTTGATCACGTCGTCGATGCGGCCCATGACGTAGAGGTAGCCGTCGTCGTCCAGGTGGCCGCCGTCGCCCGTCAGGTAGTGGCCGGGGTAGCGCTCGAAGTAGGAGCGGGTGAAGCGGGCCTCGTCCCGGTAGAGGGTGGGCAGGGCGCCGGGCGGGAGCGGGAGCTTGACGGTGACCGCGCCCTCCGTGCCCGGCGGGCAGTCCTTGCCGTCGGTGTCGAGGATGTGCACGTCCCAGCCGGGGACGGCCTTGGTCGGGGAGCCGGGCTTGAGGGGCAGGGGGTCGATGCCGACGCAGTTGGCGGCGATGGGCCAGCCGGTCTCGGTCTGCCACCAGTGGTCGATGACGGGGATGCCGAGCAGGTCGGAGGCCCAGTGGTAGGTGTCGGGGTCGAGCCGCTCACCGGCCAGGAACAGGTACCGCAACCCAGACAGGTCCCACTTTTTCGCGAAATTTCCGGAAGGATCCTCTTTTTTGATGGCGCGGATCGCGGTCGGGGCGGTGAACAGCGTGCGCACTCCGTGCGTGGCCACCACCCGCCAGAACGCGCCGGGGTCGGGGGTGCCGACGGGCTTGCCCTCGTACAGGATGGTCGTGCAGCCCGCCAGCAGCGGCGCGTAGACGATGTAGGAGTGGCCGACCACCCAGCCCACGTCGGAGGCGGCCCAGTAGACCTCGCCGGGGGCGGCGCCGTACACGTTGGACATGCTCCAGTTCAGCGCGACCGCGTGCCCGCCGTTGTCACGCACCACGCCCTTGGGCGAGCCGGTGGTGCCGGAGGTGTAGAGGATGTAGAGCGGGTCGGTCGCGGCCACGCTCACGCACGCGGCCGGCTCCGCGTCCCTCACCGCCGCCGCCCAGTCCAGGTCCCGCCCGTCCGTCAGCTCCGCCACGGACTCGGGCCGCTGCAGGATCACGCACCGGTCGGGGCGGTGCCCGGCCTGCTCCAGCGCGGCGTCCAGCAGCGGCTTGTACGCCACCACCCGGCTCGGCTCGATCCCGCAGGACGCCGACAGCAGCACCTTGGGCCTGGCATGGTCGATCCGCAGCGCCAGCTCCCTGGCCGCGAACCCGCCGAACACCACCGAGTGCACCGCCCCGAGCCGCGCGCACGCCAGCATCGCGACGACGGCCTCGGGCACCATGGGCATGTAGATCACCACGGTGTCCCCCGCCGTCACGCCGAGCCCGCGCAACATGCCCGCCGTCCTGGCCACCTCATCCAGCAGCGCGGCGTAGGTGTAGGTGCGGGTGGTGCCGGTGACCGGGCTGTCGTAGATCAGCGCCGCCTGCTCGCCACGGCCGGCCGCGACGTGCCGGTCCACGGCGTTGTGGCAGGTGTTGAGCCGCCCGTCGGGATACCACCGGCCCCCGTCGTACACGGTGGCGGGCGCCACGTCCCACTGGATCCCGAGCGCCGCCTCACCCCAGAACTCCTCGGGCCGCTCGACGCTCCGCCGGTATGCCTCGTCATAAGCGCTCACTTGTCGATCAGAACAGCCGGTGGCCCCATGGCGCAAGATATGGCGGGTGAGCGATGATCTGATCCTTTCCGTGGTGGTGGGCTCCCGGGCTTACGGGCTGGAGACCTCCTCCTCCGACACCGACCGGCGCGGCGTGTTCGTGGCGCCGACCGCGGCGTTCTGGCGGCTGGACAAACCGCCCACGCACCGGGACGGGCCGCTGCCCGAGCAGTTCTCGTGGGAGGTGGAGCGCTTCTGCGCCCTGGCCCTGGACGCCAACCCCACCGTCCTGGAGTGCCTGTGGTCGCCCATCGTGGAGGTGATCACGCCCGCGGGGCGGCGGCTGCGGGACCTGCGGGAGGCGTTCCTGTCGCAGCGGGCGCACCAGTCGTTCACCGGGTACGCCGAGGCCCAGTTCCGCCGCCTCGATCCGGACCGGCCACGGTGGAAGCAGGCCATGCACATGATCCGGCTCCAGCTCAGCGGACTGCATCTGGCGCGTCATGGGGAGCCGCTGGTGGAAGTGGGGGCCTACCGGGAGCGGCTGCTGGCGATCCGGCGCGGGGAGGTGCCGTGGGCCGAGGTGGACGCCTGGCGGGCCGCCCTGTCGGCGGAACTGTCGGCGGAACTGTCGGCGGAGCTGGCCGGGGAACCGGCCGGTGCTGGGAGCGTGCTGCCGGAGCGGCCGGATCGGGAGCGGGTGGAGGAGTTCCTGATCGGGGTGCGGAAGGAGAACCTGTCCGCCTGACTCCTGGCGGGCGGGCAGAACCACACCCCCGGCTCCAGCGCGGCCCCGCCGCGTTCGCCCGACACCAGTTTGTCCTGGATGCTCCCCAGGTCGAGGAGGATCTCCCGCCCGAGGAGCGCGTCCAGGTTCTCGAAGGGGATGAAGCGCACGTGCGCGAGGTGGACGGCGCGCAGTGTCTCCGCGGTCGGGGTACGCGGCCCGTCATATGCGATTCGCGCCAGATAGGCGTTGAGGTCGAGCTTCTCGATGTCCCACGTCATGGGTTCAACGATGGCGCGTGCGTACCCCGCCCCACATCACGCGTTCACGTGATTCTCCGGCTTCTCCGACAAGACCAGCCTTATGGCGAAATTTCGGTACCCGGCCCGCTCGAACGCCCTGGCCATCGGCACGTTGCCCGAGTCCGTGTCCGCCACGATCCGCCGTACCCCGCGCAGCGCGTGGAAGCGGGTGATCTCGGCGAGCAGGTCGTCGACGTACCTGTGGCCGCGCCACTCCGGCACCACCCCGAGATAGCCCACCACGGGCCCGCCGTCGTTGGCGGAGGGCAGGGCGACCCCGACGAGGTCCCCGCCCTTGTCGTAGGCCAGCCGCCACCACGCCCGCTCGCCCCGCATCGACGCGTTGTCGCGCACGTCCTCACGAGCCTGCTCCTCCGGGTCCATGGTGGCCAGCGCCTGCCGGGTGTGGAAGTCGAGCGTCCCGGCCGCCACCCGCATGAACGCCGCCACGAACGCCTCGTCGTCGGCCTCCCCCCTGAAGACCAGCCGTTCGGAGGCCTCGGGTACGGGCGCGTCCGTCCACTCGTAGCGCAGCCGTTCCAGCTCCTCGGTCAGCCCGGCGCGCCCCGCGGCCTCCCAGCGCCAGGCCACGGCCGCGCTCGCCTTGCGATCCTCGCGCCAGCCGTTGGAGACGAAGACGTGGTACGCGGGCGCCTGACCGTACCCGAGGTGCGCCCTGCGCAGCAGTTCGGCGGCCAGGCCGACACGGTCGGGAACGGAGGGATGAACGTACAGGCAGTCGAGCGCGAGCGGCGTGGCGCCGTCGGGGAAGCTCCACCACACGGCGCGGGCCAGCAGTTCGCCGCTCTGCTCATCCTCGGCGAGCCAGATACGGTCGAAGCGGTAGTTGCCGCTCTCCAGGTACGAGAGCAGCCGTTCGGGATGGGACCAGCTGACGGACTCGTCGACGACGCAGCCGAGCAGGCGGTCTAGATCGTCCTCGACGGCAAGGCGGAAACGCATGTTTTCTCCGAGAAGTAGAAGCGGGCGCGATGAGCGCCCGGGCAAATGCGGAACATCTCAGCGCCTCCTTTCTTCTGACTTTTCGGTCTCAGCGAGCACTCTAGCGGAGATATCGCGACAGGATGGGCGAGTGAGCTCCTACGACGACGACACGCTGCCCCTGCAGCCCCCGATCCGGCTGCCCGGCGAGGCCACGCTCGCGGCCGCCGTACGCGCTGCTCCCCTGGCCGGGGAGCTGAAGAACCCGGAAGGCGACGACGCGGAGGTGCTGGCCGCCTGGGCGGAGCTGTGCCGCGCGCGGCTGGCCGAGGACGAGGGGCTGCTGCTGGAGTTGATCAGGATGTTCCTGTCCAGGGAGCCGCTCACGGGCGAGTCCCCCGAGACGCTGACGGGCCTCGGCCTGGTACGGCAGGCGGAGCCGTACACGCTGAGCTGGCTCGGCCTGTGGGCGGCGCGGCAGATCATCGCCGAGACCACCGGGCAGGACATCCCCGTCATGGGCTCGCTCGCGGACGCCGACGCGGCGGCCCTGCTGCACGGGCTGCGGGCCTACCCGGAGACCGAGCGCGGCGAGGAGCTGGCGGGGTGGCTGAAGGACAGGGACGGCTCCGGCGCGGTGGCCGACCTGGCCTCCGTGCTGGGCGCGGTGAGCCCGCTGGGCCGGGCGGTCGGCGTGGAGCTGCTGTCCACGAGCTTCGGCGACGAGGGACGGCTGGCGCTGACCAGGCTGCTGGAGGAGCCGAAGCTGGGGGCGGTGATCGCGGCCAGGACCGGGCGGGACGAGCGGCAACCGGCGCCGGAGGAGATCGCCTGGGTGCTGGTGGACATGGCGGCGGCGCTGCTGGAGTTCGGGGGCGAGACCGGTGAGGTGATCGAGTCGATCGCCATGGGGATGGACGCCGAGGAGCAGGCCGGCACGATCGCGATCCTGGCGTTCGGGGATCACCCGTGGACCGGGCAGGTGCTGCGGGTGTTCATCGAGCACCATCCGGACGAGCGGGTGGCGGCCGCGGCCCGCAAGGCGTTGCGCCGGTTGCGCGGGCTGGCGGACGTACGAGGGTGATCCCGATAGGGTCGGTTTGGTGACCAAGCATGTGATCACCCCTCAGAACGGAATCCTGGGCGAGGCCTTCGCCTGTGACTGCGGCGTCATCCTGGGCGGCCGGATGGCGGCCGAGCTGCACGCCGCCGAGAGCGGGCTGTGCTCGTCCTGCCTCGGCGCGGCCGAGGAGGAGGCGGCGCCCGGCCTGGAGCGCGGCTGCACCTCCTGCGCCGGCACCGGGCGGCGCAGGGAGCAGGTCACCTGGCAACTCGCGCACGCCGAGGCCGAGCATCTGATCACGATCACCGTCGTACGCGGGATCGTGGCGGGGTTCGACGGCCCGTTCCACCTGTCGGAGATCGCCGACACGGTCAGGAACGGGCTGGGGCTGCCCGCGGGGCGGCTGCCGGTCGGGCCCCGGGTGCGCGACCTGCTGCTGCAGTTGCAGGCCGCGGGTGAGATCGCCATGTTGTCGGCGCCGGACGAGATGGTCGGCACGGACATGGTCCTCTACCGCGACCCGCAGTGGCAGCGCGCCCGCACCCTCGGCATCTGAACGCGCCCACGGATCCGGCGCGCGTTCGGGGACCCGGTTCCATGCGCGTTCCCGGACCCCGGCTCTACACACGTTCGGGAACCCGGTTCCACGCGCGTTCAGGGACCGCTTCTACGCGCGTTCGGGGACCCGGCAGATGATCTCGCCGTGCAGGAGCGACAGCCAGCCGTCCTCGGCCGCCGCCCACTTCAGCCACCCCTCTGAGATGCGCCGCAGGTCCGGCTCCGTGGCGGCGCCGGTGGCCAGCGCCTGCTCGGCCATGGCCGAGCGCAGGACGCGCTCCGCCCACATCCCGCCCCACCACGCCCGGTCTTCAGGCGTGGCGAAACACCAGGTGGAGGAGGTGGCGGTCACGTCCTCGAAGCCCGCCGCGCGGGCCCACGACAACATCCGCCGCCCGGCGTCCGGCTCGCCCCCGTTGTCCCGGGCGACCTTCTGGTAGAGCTCCATCCACTCCTCCAGCTCCGGCAGCAGCGGATACCAGGTGAAGGCGTGGTAGTCGCTGTCGCGCGCCGCGACGAACCCGCGCGGCTTGGTCACCCGGCCCATCTCCCGCAGCGCGCGCACGGGGTCGCCCACGTGCTGGAGCACCTGGTGCGCGTGCACCACGCAGAACGTGTCGTCGGGGAAGTCCAGCGCGTGCACGTCGGCCACCGCGAAGTCCACGTTGTCCACGCCTCTGGCGGCCACCTCGGCCCTGGCCAGGTCAAGGGCCTGCTCGCTCACCTCGGACGCCGTCATGTGCCCGACCAGCCCCGCCAGGTCGGCGGTGATCGTGCCGGGGCCGCTGCCCACGTCCAGCACCTTCATGTGCGGCTTGAGGTGGGGCAGCAGGTACGCGGCCGAGTTCGCGGCGGTGCGCCAGCGGTGCGAGCGCAGCACGGACTCGTGGTGGCCATGCGTGTATACGGCGTCCATCGGCAAACTCCTTCGTTTCGACGATGGCGGCCACCTTAGCGCGGTCTCACCATTCAAGAGAGAGCGTCTCGAATTGTGAGACACGGGCGAGTCATCCCCGCCCGCTCGTACACTTGACGCAAACCATTCGCAATCCTGGAAAGGCATTGGTCGTGGGAGAGGTCCGGCCGATCGTGCACGTGGGGGACCCCGTGCTGCACCACCCGTGCGAGCCGGTGACCCGGTTCGACGGCGACCTGGCGGCGCTGGTGGAGGACATGTTCGCGAGCATGTACGCGGCGGAGGGCGTGGGCCTGGCCGCCAACCAGATCGGCGTGGCGCTGCGCGTCTTCGTCTACGACTGCTCCGACGCGGACGGACAGCAGCACAAGGGCGTGCTGGTCAACCCCGAGCTGGAGCTGCCCGGGATCGGCGAGCGGCAGCTCGACGCCGACGAGGAGGGCTGCCTGTCGGTGCCCGGCCAGTTCGCGCCGCTCCCCCGCCCCGACCGCGCCACCGTGCACGGTTTCGACGCCGCCGGCGAGCCCGTCACGGTCGAGGGCACCGGGCTGCTGGCCCGCTGCCTGCAGCACGAGACCGACCACCTCGACGGCTATCTGTACATCGACCGTCTTCCCGCCAAGCGGCGCAAGCAGGTGCTGGCGGCGTACGAGGAATCCACTAAAGCGGACAAAGCGCCGCTATAGTGGAGGAATGGAAGGCGATGGGGTCCTGTCCAGCGGGTTGTCCATGGCCGAGCTGGGCCTGCGGATCCGGGGCGAGCGGCGGGCGCGCGGGCTGTCCCTGGCGCGGCTGGCCGAGCTGAGCGGCATCAGCGGGAGCATGATCTCCGAGGTCGAGCGGGGCGCCAAGACCCCGACCGTGCTCGTGCTCGACCGGCTGGCCACCGCGCTGGCCACGTCGATCTCCCGGCTGCTCGACGAGCCCGCGCACGGGGCGATGCGGGTGCTGCGCCACGCCGAGCAGCGGGTGCTGCGCGACCCGTCCGGCTGGGAACGGCGGGTGCTCTCGCCGGTGCTGGGCGAGGTGGAGTTCGAGTTCATGCGCACCACGATCGGGCCGGGCGTGGACGCGGGCGAGTTCGTGCCGCACGCGCCTGGCTCGCGGGAGTACCTCGCGGTCGAGCGCGGCGGCCTGCGTCTGACGATCAACGGCAGGCCGTACGAGCTGGCGGCCGGCGACTCGGCCTACTACCCGGGCGACTGTCACCACGCCTTCGCCAACGACGGCACCACCGACTGCGTCTACTACCTGGCCATGGAGCTGGGCCAGAAGACAGGGACAGTCGGGCACCACGAAACACGGAGGGAAACGCCCGATGGATGAGCCGCGCCTGGCCGCAGCGAAGGCGGCCGACCACCCCGACGAGCTGCGGCCGGCCGGGGTGAAGGCGGCCGCGATCATGGCCGACCACCTTGCGGGCGTCGGCGACCGGCCCGTGTGGCGGCCGGTGCCGGACGGCGAGCTGGCCTGGCTGACCGGACAAGAGCTGCCCGAGACCGGGCGTCCGCTCGACGAGCTGCTGGAGGACACGCGGGAGCACGTGCTGGCGTACCCGATGGGCAACGGGCACCCGCGCTTCTTCGGCTGGGTGAACTCGCCGCCCAACCCGGCGGGCGTCCTCGTCGAGCCGCTGGCCGCCGCGCTGAACCCGAGCTGCGCGGGCGGCGACCACGCGGGGCCGCACCTGGAGCGTACGGTGGTGCGCTGGCTGGCCGGGCTCGTCGGCTTCCCGCACCCGCCGGGCGGCGGGCTGCTGACCAGCGGCGCGTCCATGGCCACCGTGATCTGCCTGGCCACCGCCCGCCAGCGGGCGGCGCTGGCAGACGGCTGGGACGCCCGCGAGGAGGGGCTGTCGGGGCGGCCTCCCCTGGTCATGTACGTGACCGAGGAGGGGCACTCCTGCCTGCACAAGGCCGCCCAGTTGCTCGGCCTGGGGGCGCGGAACGTGCGTACGGTGCCGGTGGACGAGGCGTACCGGATGGATGTGCGCGCGCTGCGTGCCATGATCGCCGAGGATCTGGACGCGGGGCTGCGGCCGTTCTGCGTGGCGGGCAGCGCGGGCACCGTCAACTCCGGCGCGGTGGACCCGCTGGACGAGATCGCCGACGTCGCCGCCTCCTACGGGCTCTGGTTCCACGTGGACGGCGCGTACGGCGCGCTCGGCATCCTGGCCGACGGGGCCGCCCGGCACTACGCCGGGCTGGAGCGGGCCGACTCGCTGGCCCTGGACCCGCACAAGTGGCTCGGCGTGCCGGTGGGCTGCGGCTGCGCGCTGCTGCGCGACGCGGCCGCCGCGCGGGCCGCGTTCAGCCTCGTGCCGTCCTACCTGGTCGACGACAACGCGGGCGATCTGGGGTGGTTCGCCGAGTATGGGCCCGAGCAGACCCGCCCGTTCCGCGCCCTGAAGACCTGGGCGACGCTGTCGCACCTGGGCCGGGCGGGCGTCAAGCGCCTGGTGGACCACACGACCGGGCTGGCCCGCACGCTGGCCGCCATGGTCGAGGAGGCGCCCGACTTCGAGCTGCTCTCGCCGGTCACCACCTCGATCACGGCCTTCCGCCACACCCCGCCGGCCGACGATCTGGACGCGCTCAACCGGGCCGTGCCGGGCGCGGTCCAGGCCCGCGGCAACGCCTTCCTCACCGGCACCCGGCTGGGCGGGCGCGACGCGCTGCGGGCCTGCTTCCTGCATCCGGACACGACCGAGCACGATCTCGTCGTGCTCCTCGACGAGATCCGCCTGGCGGCCAAGGCGCTCTGACCTCAGGTGCCGGTGAGCTCGTTCGGGGCCTGCGGGAGGGGCTGACCGGTGGTGACCTCGCCCGAGGCGAAGTCCACCGCGTGCGGACGCCTGCCCGCAGGTCGCTCACGTAGATCACCTGGTCACGGACGAAGATGTTGGGACGGGGCCGCTGCCACTCCAGCGGCTCCTTCCATGCGTCGAGCACCTCGTTTCATGGGCGAGGTCGTCATCAGCGGGATCACGGCGGGCTACGGTCCTGCACGGGCTCTCGGCCCGGCTGCCCGGCGCCGGCGTGACCGCCGTGGTCGGCCCGAACGGCTCAGGCAAGTCCACGCTGCTGGGCGTGCCGGCCGGGACCGTACGCCCGTCGCGCGGGACGCGGGACCGTACGCCCGTCGCGCGGGACGATCGAGCGGGCCGGCACCGGCCGTCCCGGGCTCGTGGTACGGCGCGACGCCGTCTCCGACGCGCTGCCGATCACCGTCCGGGAGACGGTGGCGATGGGCCGCTGGGCGCTGCGCGGTCCCTGGCGGCGGCTGACGGCCCAGGATTGGGAGATCGTGGACGCCTGCATGGCCAGTCTCGGCCTGACCGGCCTGACCGGCCTGACCGCCCGGCGGCTGGGCGCGTTGTCGGGCGGCCAGCGGCAGCGTGCCCTCGTCGCGCAGGGTCTGGCGCAGGAGCCCCGCCTGCTCCTGCTGATCGAGGCGGGCCGGATCGTCGAGGAGGGCCCGCCGCGCGAGGTCCTGACACCGGGGGGGCACGGACCGGGCCGGACGGGCGTGAATCGCTCAGCGGCTCGGGTAGGGGGTCGGCTGGACCGACCTACAGGAGGATCCCATGGCCAAGACCGTGGCAGATGTGATGACGTCCCACCCGGCGACGGTCGAGGCCGACCAGCCGGTCTCCGTCGCGGCCACGCTCATGCGCGACAACGACACGGGCGCGATCATCGTCAACGACCACGGCCGCCTGCAGGGCATCGTCACCGACCGTGACATCACCGTGCGCGTGGTCGCCGCCGAGCTGGGCCCGGACACCCCGGTACGCGAGGCATGCAGTCCGTCCGTCGAGGCCGTGTGCCCCGACACCAGCATCGACCAGGCCGTCCGGCTCATGCGGACGCACGCCGTACGACGGCTGCCGGTGGTCGAGGACGGCCGCGCGGTCGGCGTGGTGAGCCTGGGCGACCTGGCCGTCGAGCGCGACCCGAACTCCGCCCTCGCCGACATCTCGGCCGCCGAAGGCAACCGGTAACCGGTAGTACGGTGGCCTGGTGGTCACAGTCGAGGACGTACGGCAGTTCGCGCGCACGCTCCCGCGCTCGTCGGAGCACCTCATCAGGGACCGGGTGAAGTTCCGGGTGGGCAGCATCGTCTACGTGGCCTTCTCGCGTGACGAGACGCTGATGGGGTTCGGCTTCCCCAAGGAGGAACGCGAGGCCCTGGTGGCGGCCGAGCCGGCCAAGTTCCTCCTGCCGAGGGAGTCGGACCTGCGCTTCCACTGGGTGGAGGCCCGCACGGCCGCCCTCGACGTGGCGGAGACGCGGGAGCTGGTGCTGGAGGCGTGGCGGATGTGCGTGCCGAAGAAGGTGCGCCTGGAGCAGGAGCTCGCTTCCAGGACCCGCTAGCCCGAGGCCAGACGGTCGACGCCGAGAGCGCTGATGAGCAGGCGTTCCTTGCGGTTGCCGAGCAGGCGGGCCGTCCAGTCCACGAAGCCGCCGTCGCCTGCCTCCAGGCCCTTGCCGTAGACCTTGAAGCACAGGCCGGTGTAGTAGCCGCGCCCGCCCTCCCTGCCGGGGTCGGGGGTGGCGTCCAGCTCGGCCGCCACCCGCTCGAACCGCTCGTCCAGGACCGTGACCCGCGACTCGGCCTCGGGCGCGCCGCAGGCGCGGACGGCGGCGGTCAGGATGGCCAGGTGCTCGGCCGCGTGCTGCCGCTCGAACGCCAGGTTGCCGGTGTCGCGGCCGGCGGTCACCAGGGCGAACAGGGTGAAGTGGGCGTAGCTGACGGCGCCTTCGAAGCGCTGGGCGCGTACGACGCGCTGCAGGGCGGCCAGCCGGACCGGCCGCCCGGGGTCGTCCGCGGACTGAGCGCGGCGGCGCAGGGCCGCCTCCAGGGCGAGGGCGTTGGTGGGGTCGGCGGCGACCTCACTGTTCCTGATCGTGGAGACCACCTTGTTCTGGTCGACGGGGCCGAGCGCCGAGTGGGTGCCGAGCGGGACGACGGGGGCCAGCACGACCGGCTCGAACTCCTCCGGCAGCGCCGACAACGCCGCGTCCTCGGCCCGCCGCAGCCGGCCGAACGGGATCGGGGCGGGGGCCACGAAACGGTCGTGGCCGTAGCGCCGCAGCACGTCGGCCGGGGAGAGCGCGCCCGAGCGGCGGCGCATGGTCTCCAGCAGCAGCGTGGTCAGGTCGGCGCCGGGCAGCCGCTCGGCCAGGACGTCGAGGATCTCGGGGCCGCCTGCCTGCTTGAGCACCCGTTCCAAAGCACTTGCTCTCTCCGCCATCCCCTACAACTATCAATGATCATGACGGAACGCGATTGGGTTAAGTGGCACGATCACCACGATGAGCCGGGTTCGTCCCTGGAGCGGCGGCTGCGCACGGTGCGCGGATGGGTCGCGACGGCGCTCGACGAGGGCGCCTCGCGGGTGGTGAGCCTGTGCGCAGGGCAGGGGCGCGACCTGCTGCCCGTGCTGGCCGCGCACCCCCGCCGCGGCGAGGTCCGGGCGCTGCTGGTGGAGCTCGACGAGCACAACGCCGCCCACGCCAGGAGCATCGCTCCGGAGGGGGCCGAGGTGGTGTGCGGGGACGCGGCGGTGACCCAGGCGTACGCGGGCGCGGTTCCCGCCGACCTCGTGATGGTCTGCGGGGTGTTCGGGAACATCACCGACGACGACATCAGGCGTACGGTCGCCACGCTGCCCCAGCTCTGCGCGCCCGGCGCCATGGTGATCTGGACCAGGGCCCGGCACGAGCCCGACCTGGTGCCGGCGATCTGCTCGTGGTTCGAGGACGGCGGCTTCGAGCGGGTGGCCGTCGAGGGCACCTCGTACGGCGTCGGCGTGCACCGCTACACCGGCCCGGCCGTGCCCCTGGAGCGGGACGGGCGGATGTTCACCTTCGTCAGCTAGCCACGCTGCGGTAGAGGTCCCTGGCCAGGGTGGTGACGCGCTTGACCGAGGCGTTCCAGGCGCCGCCGGCGGGGTGGGCGGTGAGCAGCGCCATGACGTAGCGGTCGCCCTGCCCCGCCAGCCCGGTCGTGTGCAGCACCGGGCGGCCGTAGTCGGGCACGCCCGAGCCGGTGGCCCGCCGCGCGATCCACGAGATCGGCGCCGCCGCGGCCCTGGCGTCGCCGCCGCACTTGCTCGGCGGCGTCGTGCCGAAGC
Organism: Nonomuraea insulae; assembly: GCF_042656245.1. Classification (NCBI taxonomy): domain Bacteria; kingdom Bacillati; phylum Actinomycetota; class Actinomycetes; order Streptosporangiales; family Streptosporangiaceae; genus Nonomuraea; species Nonomuraea insulae. The sequence goes on along the minus strand of NZ_JBHSPA010000048.1, from coordinate 195,062 downwards.
CCGACCAGCCCTGCTTGACCGCCCACGGCCTGGGCACGCCGTCTGGGATGCCGAAGGTCTGGTCGAAGCCGTCGGTCCCGCAGGGGGTGGACTGCCGCAGGTGGCCCAGGATGGTGTCCCTGGTCTTCGCGTCGGCCCGGTCGAGCAGGTAGCGGTAGGTGCGCACGATGTCGTACGCGCTCAGCGAGGTGTAGCCCCAGAACCCGGGCTTGGAGACGGGCGGCGGCGTGGTGTCGGACAGGCCCAGTTTGCGGGCCTGTCTGACGATGATCTGCCCCTTGCCCAGGCGCTCCCAGAAGGTGGAGGCCGCGTGGTCGTCGCTGGAGCGCAGCATGACCTTCAGCAGCTTGGCGTCGGCCGCGGGCACGCTCTTGCGCCGCTCCAGGTAGTCGATCGCGATGAGGATCTTCACGACAGAGGCCGAGCGGTATTTCCTGTGCGCGTTCTTCGTGGCGACGATCTTGCCCGCCTGCCGGTCGAACACCACCCATGAGGCCGTCGTCCCCGCGGGGACGACGGGCGGCTTCGCCTGAGAGATGTCGGAGGCGTGGGCGGGCGCCGCGAGCGCGACGACGAGGGGCACGGCTGCGGCGAGGGGCTTCATGAGCATCCGCCTATAACTACCAGATTCCCGCCGCACACTCTTGACCAGGCAACGAAAACGGGTATAAACACAGGAGAAACCAACTCGAAACGGCGGTGAATCAACATCATGTACGCCGAGGAACGGCAGCAGGAGATCCTGCGGAGAGCGCGGACAGCGGGCCGCGTCGACGTGGTGACGCTGTCCGCCGAGCTCGACGTGACCACCGAGACCATCCGCCGCGACCTGACCGCGCTGGAGCGGGCGGGTGTGCTGCGCCGCGTGCACGGGGGCGCGATCCCCGTGGAGCGGCTGGGGTTCGAGCCCGCGCTGGCCACCCGCGACGAGGTCATGACGGCCGAGAAGGAACGCATCGCCAAGGCCGCGCTCGCCGAGCTGCCCGAGGACGGGTCCGTGATCATCGACGCGGGCACCACCACGGGCCGCCTGGTGCAGGTGCTGCCCGCCGACCAGGAGCTGACCGTGGTCGTCAACTCCCCGCCGCTGGCCACCGCCCTGGCCGCGCGCGCCAACCTGCACGTGATCATGCTTGGGGGCCGGGTGCGCGGCAAGACGCTGGCCACGGTGGACGACTGGGCGCTGCGCCCGCTGGCCTACCTCAACGTGGACGTGGCCTTCATGGCGACCAACGGCTGCTCACTGGCCGGGGGCCTGACCACGCCCGACCCGGCCGAGGCGGCGATCAAGCGGGCCATGGTCAAGGCCGCGCAGCGCAGCGTGCTGCTGGCCGACCACACGAAGTTCGGCAACACCTACCTGTCCACGTTCGCCGAGCTGAGCGAGATCGACGTGGTGATCACCGACACCGGGCTGGACACGACGCTCGCCGCCGACGTTGCGGCCGCGGGCCCGGAGGTGATCAGGGCATGATCCTCACCCTGACCGCGGGCCGGGAGGCGATCGCGACGTGATCCTCACCCTGACCCTCAACCCCAGCCTCGACCGCACGATCGAGATCGCCTCACTCGACCGGGGCGCGGTCATCCGCGCCGCCGCCGCCCACCTCGACCCCGGCGGCAAGGGAGTCAACGTCTCGCGCGCCCTGCTGGCCAACGACGTGGCGAGCCGGGCCGTGGTGCCCTACGGCGGGGACGAGGGCAGGCAGCTCGTCCGCCTGCTGGCCGCCGAGGGGCTCGACATGGTCACCGTCCCCGTGGCGGGCCCGACCCGGTCGAACGTCACGCTCGCCGAGCCCGACGGCACCATCACCAAGATCAACGAGCCCGGCACCGCGCTGTCGCCGGAGGAGCTCGACACGATCGCCGACACCGTGCTGGCCGCCGCGCACGAGGCCGACTGGGTGGTGGCGTCGGGCAGCCTGCCTCCCCAGGTGCCGGCCGACGTCTACGCCCGGTTGTGCCGCAGGTTCGCCGGGGCGGGCATCCACGTCGCCGTGGACACCAGCGGCCCCGCGCTCGCCTGCGCCCTCGGGGCCGCGCCCGCCCTGGTCAAACCCAACCTGGAGGAGCTGTCCGCGGCCACCGGCGTGCCCATCCGGCGGCTGGGCGACGTGGCCGAGGCGGCGGGCAAGCTGCGGGCCGCCGGCGCGCGTTCCGTGCTGGCCAGCCTGGGCGCCGACGGCGCCGTGCTCGTCGAGGAGGGCGGCATCTGGTACGGCGAGGCGCCCGTGACCGGGCCGCGCAGCTCGGTCGGCGCCGGCGACGCCATGCTGGCGGGCTTCCTCGCCGCCGGCGGCCACGGGCCCCACGCCCTGGCCCTGGCTCTGGCCTGGGGCGCCGCGGCCGTACGCCTGCCCGGCAGCCGCATGCCGGGCCCCGCCGACATCGACGTCGGCGCGGTCACCGTCCACCCGCCCGACCCCGAGCGCCCGCTCACCTCACCCCTCCCGCCCACCCCTTCCCTTAACCCCGGCTGATCAACTGCTCATCCCCCAGAAGGAGCACGTCCCATGGCCGACACGTATACCCCCCCGGTCAGCGGAACCGGGGTCAAGGCCACTATCCAGCGCATCGGCGGCCATCTGGCCGGCATGATCATGCCGAACATCGGCGCGTTCATCGCCTGGGGCCTGATCACCGCGCTGTTCATCCCGACCGGCTGGCTGCCCAACGAGACGCTCGCGAAGATGGTCGACCCGATCATCAAGATGCTGCTGCCGATCCTCATCGCCTATACCGGCGGCCGGATGGTGCACGGGCAGCGCGGCGCGGTCGTCGGCGCGGTGGCGGTGATGGGCGTCGTGGTGGGCACGGACTCCCCCATGTTCCTCGGCGCCATGATCATCGGCCCGCTCGCCGCCCTGATCCTGAAATATGTGGACAAGTTCACGGAGGAGCGGACCAAGGCCGGGTTCGAGATGCTGGTGGACAACTTCACCGCCGGCATCGTGGGCGGCGCGATGGCCGTGGTCGGCATGTTCGGCATCGGCCCCGTCGTGCAGACGGTCACCACGGCCGCCGGGCAGGCGGTGGAGTGGCTGATCGTCAACAACCTGCTGCCGATCGCCTCCGTACTGATCGAGCCGGCCAAGGTGTTGTTCCTGAACAACGCCATCAACCACGGCGTGCTGAGCCCGCTGGGCGTGGCCGAGGCCGCCGAGACCGGCAAGTCGATCCTGTTCATGCTGGAGTCGAACCCGGGGCCCGGGCTGGGCCTGCTGCTGGCCTACCTGCTGTTCGGACCGCGCGCGCTGCGGCCGAGCACACCCGCCGCGATGATCATCCACTTCTTCGGCGGCATCCACGAGATCTACTTCCCGTACGTGCTCATGAAGCCCCGCCTCATCCTGGCCGTCATCGCGGGCGGCGCGGCCGGAGTGTTCACGTTCATGATCACGGGGGCCGGCCTGGTCGCCACCCCGTCACCCGGCAGCATCTTCGCCTACCTCGCCGTCACCCCGAGGGGCGGCTGGCTCAGCTCCAGCCTGGGCATCCTCGTGGCGACCGGCGTCTCGTTCGCCGTCGCCGCCATCCTGCTCGGCTTCGGCAGAGGCGAGAAGGCGGAGCCCGCCGAGCCCGCCGGGCCCGCCGAATCCGCCGAGTCCGTAGAACCCGTCACCAAGGAGGCATAGCGTCATGGCCGGTATCGACAGCAAGGACATTCACAAGATAATCGTGGCCTGCGACGCGGGCATGGGCAGCAGCGTGATGCTCGCCTCCCAGCTCAAGAAGCAGCTCAAGGGGACCGGCGTGACCGTGGAGCACACCCCGGTCAACTCCATCCCCGACGACGCCGACGTGGTGCTGTGCCACACCGGCCTGGCCGCCCGGGCCAAGGCCTCGGCTCCCGGGAAGGTGCTGGTGTCGTTCCAGATCTTCCTCGGCGACCCGGCGGTCACCCGGCTGGTCAACACGATCAAGAACGGCGGCACGGTCGATGCGTGACGACCTGCTCGACCCACGGGCCGTGCTGCTGCACGAGAGCGCCCCCGACCGCGACGCCGCCATCCGGCGGTGCGGGCGGGCGCTGGTCGAGGTGGGGGCGGTCGCGGAGCCGTACGTCGAGGCCATGCTGGAGCGGGAGCGGTCGATCTCCACCTACGTCGGCGAGGGCGTGGCCATCCCGCACGGGACGAACGCCTCCAAGGGAGACGTCCTGCGCGACGCGATCTGCGTGGTGCGCTTCCCCGGCGGCGTGGACTGGGACGGCGAGCCCGTCACGCTCTGCGTCGGCATCGCCGCCAAGGACGACGGGCACGTGCCGTTGCTGGCGGCGCTGGCAGAGATCCTGCTCGACCCCGACAGGGCGCGAGCGCTGCGCGAGGCCACCGAGGTCTCCCAGGTGATGAAGGAGCTGACATGAAGGTCGCGCGCTTCCACGCGCCCGGCGACATCAGGATCGAGGACGCGCCCGAGCCCGTCGCCGGGCCGGGCGAGCTGAAGATCCGCGTACGCAACTGCTCGACCTGCGGCACCGACGCCAAGATCTTCAAGTTCGGTCACCACCACATCGTGCCGCCGCGCGTGATGGGCCACGAGATCGCCGGCGAGGTCGTGGACACGGGCGCGCGCGTGCAGGTGATCGCCGCGATCCCGTGCGGCACGTGCGGTGAGTGCCGGCGCGGCCGCCAGACCGTGTGCCCGAACCAGGAGTCGATGGGCTACCACTACGACGGCGGCTTCGCCGAGTACATGATCATCCCGGCCAAGGTGCTCGCCGTGAACGGCGTCAACGCCATCCCCGACGGCGTCGGCTACGCGGAGGCGTCGGTGGCCGAGCCGCTCGCCTGCGTGCTGAACGGCCAGACGCTCGCCCGCGTCGGGCCAGGGGACGACGTGGTGGTGATGGGCGCCGGCCCCATCGGCTGCCTGCACGTCCGCCTGGCGCGGGCGCGCGGGGCGGCCCGCGTCTTCCTGGTGGACGTCAACGCGCAGCGCCTGGCGATGGCCGCCGAACTGGTACACCCCGACGCGGCCATCGACGACGACCCCGTGGCGCAGGTCATGAAGCTGACCGGCGGCCGGGGCGCGGACGTGGTCATCACGGCGGCGGCGGCCGGCGCGGCGCAGGAGCAGGCGGTGCGGATGACGGCCAGGCAGGGGCGGATCAGCTTCTTCGGCGGGCTGCCCAAGGACGACCCGTACATCGCGCTGGACTCGAACCTGGTGCACTACCGGGAGCTGACCATCGTCGGCGCGAACGGCTCCAGCCCGGCCCACAACGCGCAGGCGCTGCGGCTGGTGGCGGAGGGCTCCGTGCCGGTGTCCGACCTCATCACCCACCGGCTGCCGCTTCCTCGTGTGCTGGACGGGATCGACCTCGTCAGCCGGGGTACGGCCATCAAGGTCACGATCGAACCCTGAGGAGTTGTTGGTGATGGCACAGCGAACGGTAATCGTGGCCTCGGCCAGCGGCCTGCACGCCCGTCCCGCCAAGCTGTTCGTGCAGGCGGCGATCAAGGCCGGCGTGCCGGTGACGATCCGGGCCGGGGAGAAGTCGGTGCCGGCCAAGAGCATGCTGGGCGTGCTGTCGCTGGGCGTCGTGCACGGCACGGAGGTCACGCTGGAGGCGGACGGGCCGGGGGCGGACAAAGCCCTGGACACGCTGGCGGCGCTCCTGTCCCGCGATCTGGACGCGGAAGAAGCCCTCGATGCCTGACCTCTGGGCCGGAGGCGGGGGGCGGCTCACCGGGCTGGGAGTCAGTCAGGGACGGGCCGTCGGGCCCGTGCTGCGGATGGCCGGTCCCCCGGCGCTGCCCGCGCCGCGTACGGTCATCGATCCCGGTGGCGAGGCCGCCGCCGTCGTCAAGGCGCTGGAGGCGGTGGCCGCCGACCTCAACCGGCGGGCCGCCGCCACGGACGGGCCGGCGGCGGAGATCCTGGAAGCCCTGGCCATGATCGCCGAGGATCCCATGCTCCTGGAGGAGGCCGAACGGCTGGCCAGGGACGGCGCGGACGCCCCGCACGCCCTGGACGCGGCCTTCACCAGGCACCGCGAGGCCCTGGCCGCGCTGGGCGGGTACCTGGCCGAGCGGGCCGCCGACCTGGACGACCTCAAACACC
>NZ_JBHSPA010000048.1:0-188975 GCF_042656245.1 Nonomuraea insulae | reverse complement strand
CGACCTCAAACACCGGCCGGTGGAGTACGCGCTCGACCTGCCCATGCCCGGCCTCCCCGCCCCCGGCCACCCGTACGTGCTGGCCGCCGGCGACCTCTCCCCCGCCGACACCGCCGGCCTCGGCCAGGACGTCCTCGCCCTGGTGACCGAGCGCGGCGGCCCCACGAGCCACACCGCGATCCTGGCCAGGGCCAGGGGCCTGCCGGCCGTGGTGGCCTGCGAGGGCATCATGGGCGTCGAGGACGGCACGGTGATCGGCGTGGACGGCGGCACCGGCGACATCGCGCTCGGCCTCACCGAGGAGGAGGCCGCCGAGGTCACGAGCGCCGACCGGGCCCGCAGGCAGCGGCTGGCGACGAGCGAGGGCCCGGGCAGGACCGCCGACGGGCACCCGGTGAAGCTGCTGCTCAACGTCGGCTCCGCCGCCGACCTGCGGCCGGGCGCGGAGGGGGTGGGGCTGTTCAGGACGGAGTTCCTGTTCCTGGGCCGCAAGGTGGCGCCGTCGTTCGAGGAGCAGGTCAGCGCGTACGCGGAGGTGTTCCGCGAGGCCGGGTCCACGGCCGGGTCCACGGCCGGGTCCGTGATCGTGCGCACGCTCGACGCGGGCACCGACAAGCCGCTGCCCTTCCTCGGTCTCCCTGAGGAGGAGAACCCGGCGCTGGGCGTGCGCGGCCTGCGCGTGGACCGGCTGCTGCCGGACGTGCTGGACACCCAGCTCGACGCGATCGCCGAGGCGGCCAGGCTCACGGGCACGCGGCCGTGGGTGATGGCGCCGATGGTCACCACGATGGCGGAGGCGACCGGGTTCGCCCGGCGGGCAAGGGCCAAGGGCATCGAGCAGGTCGGGGCGATGGTCGAGGTCCCGGCGGCGGCCCTGCGCGCCAGGCGGCTGCTGGGGGAGCTGGACTTCCTCAGCATCGGCACCAACGACCTGGCCCAGTACACCTTCGCCGCCGACCGCCAGCACTCCACCCTCGCCGACCTCCTGGACCCGCGCCAGCCGGCCCTGCTGGAGCTGATCGCCCTGTGCGCGCAGGCGGGTCAGGAGGTCGCCAAGCCGGTCGGGGTGTGCGGGGAGGCGGCCGGCGACCCGCTGATGGCGCCCCTGCTGGTGGGCCTGGGCGTGACGAGCCTGTCCATGGCCCCGGTGTGCGTGCCCGCCGTACGCGAGGCGCTGGCGGGCCTCACCCTGAACGAGTGCCGCGAACGAGCCCAGACCGCGCTGGACTGACCGTCAGGCGGCCGGCTCCGGGTTGTGCGCCCTGAGCCGGAGCTGGTCGCCCTCGACGTCCACCGTCACCCTGCCGTGCTCCTGGACCTCGCCGGTCAGCAACATCGTGGACAGCCGGTTGTCCAGCTCCCGCTGCACGGTGCGGCGCAGCGGCCGGGCGCCGAACTCGGGCTGGTAGCCGCGCGCCACCAGCCAGTCCTTGGCCGCGTCCGTGACCTCCATCGTGACGTCCTGGCCGCGCAGCCGCTGCCGGGTGCGTTCGAGGAGCAGGTCCACGATCTGGCGGAGCTGCTCGCGTTCGAGGCGCTTGAAGACGATCGTCTCGTCGATACGGTTGAGCAGTTCGGGACGCAGGGAGCGGCGCAGCAGCTCCATGAGCTGCTGCTCGATGTCGCCGGTGGCCTCCAGGATCAGCTCGGCGCCGATGTTGCTGGTCATGATGACGATCGTGTTGGTGAAGTCGACCGTGCGGCCCTGGCCGTCGGTGAGGCGGCCGTCGTCGAGCATCTGCAGCAGGATGTTCATGACGTCGGGGTGGGCCTTCTCGATCTCGTCGAGCAGGATCACGCCGTGCGGGCGGCGGCGTACGGCCTCGGTGAGCTGGCCCGCCTCCTCGTACCCGACATATCCGGGCGGCGCGCCGATGAGGCGCGAGACCGTGTGCCGCTCCTGGAACTCGCTCATGTCGATGCGCACCATGTGGTCCTCGCCCCCGAACAGGGCCGCCGCCAGCGCCCTGGCCAGCTCCGTCTTGCCCACGCCTGTCGGGCCGAGGAACAGGAAGCTGCCGATCGGGCGGTTCGGGTCCGACAGGCCCGCCCTGGCCCTGCGCACGGCCTCGGCGATCGCGTCGACCGCCTCGTCCTGGCCGACGACGCGCTTGTGGAGATGCTCCTCCAGCCGCATGAGGCGGTCCCGCTCCTGCTCGGTGAGCTGGGTGACCGGGATGCCGGTACGCCGGGAGACGACCTCGGCGATGTCCTCCACCATGACCTGCGGGACGGTGTCGGCGCCGTGCCTGGCCCGCTCCAGCTCCGGCCGGAGCTTGTCGATCTGCGTGGTCAGCTCCTTGGCCCGGTCGAAGTCGTCGGAGGAGACCGACTGGTCCTTGTCGCGGCGCAGCGCGTCGAGGCGCTCCTCCAGCTCGCGTACGTCGCTGCCGGGCGTGCGCGAGCGCAGCCGTACCCGGGCCGAGGCCTGGTCCATGAGGTCGATGGCCTTGTCGGGCAGGAAGCGGTCGGAGATGTAGCGGGCCGACAGGTTGGCGGCCGCGTCGAGGGCCTCGTCGGTGATGCGGACCTGGTGGTGGGCCTCGTACGCGTCCCGCAGCCCGGCCAGGATCTCCACCGTCTGCTCCACGGTCGGCTCGGGGACCAGGATCGGCTGGAAGCGGCGCTCCAGGGCGGCGTCCTTCTCGATGTTCTTGCGGTACTCGTCGATGGTGGTGGCCGCGATGACGTGCAGCTCGCCACGGGCCAGGGCGGGCTTGAGGATGTTGGCCGCGTCCATGCCGCCCTCGGCGGAGCCGGCGCCGACGAGCGTGTGGACCTCGTCGATGAAGACGATCGTCTCGTCGGCGTGCGCGCGCACCTCGTCGATGACCTTCTTGATGCGTTCCTCGAACTCGCCCCGGTACTTCGACCCGGCCACCATCCCGGTCAGGTCGAGGGCGATGACGCGGCGGTCCTTGAGCAGGTCGGGCACGCTGCCGTTCACGATGCGCTGGGCGATGCCCTCCACGATCGCGGTCTTGCCGACGCCGGGCTCGCCGATCAGGCACGGGTTGTTCTTGGTGCGCCGCGACAACACCTCGATGCACTGCTCGATCTCGTCCTCGCGGCCCACGACCGGGTCGATGCGGCCCTGGCGGGCCTCCTCGGTGATGTCGCGTCCGTACTCGTCGAGCGCGGGCGTGTCGGTCGCCCGCCTGCCGTCGCCGCCCGCGCCTCCCGCGCGGCCCGAGCCCATCATCATGGCCTCCTGCAGCTCGTTCGCCGAGACGCCCTGCTCCCGCAGGAGGCGGGCAGCGACGGAGTCGGGGTTGGCGGCCAGCGCGAGCAGCAGGTGCTCGGGCCCGATGTACGACGACTCCAACGCCCGTGAGATCCGCTGGGCGTCCAGGAAGGCGCGTTTGGCGGCCGGGGAGAGCGTCGTGGGCGGCTCTGTGGCCTGGCCAGGACCGGTCGCCGCGCCGATGCTGTCGCGCAGCCGGCCGACGTCCACCCCGGCCGTGCGCAGCATGGCCTTGATGGAATCGTCCTCGATCAGCGCGTCGAGCATGTCCAGCACGTCCAGGTCGGGGGCGCCCCGCCGGCCGGCGCCCTCCAGCGCCCGGCTCAGCGCCTCCCTGGCCGAGGCGCTCAGCAGCCGGCCCACGTCCACCCGCTGGACGCCGGGCCGGGACGGCGGCCAGCCCTCCATGCCGCCGAAGACCCGGCCCGTGAGCTCTTCGAACCCTCTGAACGGGTCCCCACCGAAAAACGACCTGAACGGCATGTCCGACATCGCATGTCTCCCTCGTACTCAGGGGACATCTAGCCGCGCACACCGCAAGTCATAGCCAGCAATCGGCAAAGCTCACTCTGTGGCGACGAGGTCGATGATGGGCGTGTCGCCGGAGACGAGTTCCAGGGTCCGGTGGACGGTGCCGGGGTTCTCCAGCAGCGCGACGATCACGGCGGCCACGTCGTCGCGCGGCACCGCGCCCCGGGGGACCTCCGGGGCCAGCCGGACCAGCCCGGTGCCGGGGTCGTCGGTCAAGGCCCCCGGCCGCAGGATCGTCCAGGCCAGGTCGCGGGCGCGCAGGTCGGCCTCGGCCTCGGTCTTCGCCTGGATGTAGGCGGCCCACACCTCGTCGCCGCCTGCGGGCGGCTTGCCGGCGCCCATGGAGGAGATCTGGATGAAGCGCCGCACGCCCGCCCGTTCCGCCGCCTCGGCGAGCAGCACGGAGGCGCCCCGGTCGACGGTGTCCTTGCGCGGCGCGCCGCTGCCGGGCCCGGCGCCGGCCGCGAAGACGACGGCGTCGGCGCCCTCCAGGACGTTCACGACGTCGTCGAGGCTCGCGCGCTCCAGATCGCACACCACGGCCTCGGCGCCGGTGGCCTCGACGTCGGCGACGTGAGCCGGGTTGCGCACCAGCCCGACGGCGCCTGATGTGAGCCGGGCGGCCAGCCGCAGCGCGATCTTCCCATGGCCACCCGCGATGATGATCCGCATGTCCGCCATGGTGTCATGGACGTATGCGCGACTTCCCGCAGGCGCCCACGCCCGCGTTCCTGTTCGACCTCGACGGCACCTTGATCGACAGCGTCTACCAGCACGTGGTGGCCTGGCGGCAGGCGTTGTCCGGGATGGGCATCGACCTGTCGGTGTGGCGGATCCACCGCCGCATCGGCATGAGCGGCGGGTTGTTCGTGAGCGCCCTGCTGCGTGAGACGGGGCTCAAGCTGACGCGGGAGCAGATCGAGGAGTTGCAGACGACGCACGCGGAGGCGTACGAGCAGCAGGCGCACTCGGTCCAGCCGCTGCCCGGCGCGACGGAGCTGCTGGGCGAGCTGACCGCGCGCGGCGTGCCCTGGGCCATCGCGACCAGCGGCTACGCCCGCACCGCCCGCCTCGCGCTGGGCATGCTGAACCTGCCGGACGACACGCCGATGGTCACCCGTGACATGGTGCGCAGGGCCAAGCCCGATCCCGACCTTTTCCTCGCCGGTGCGGCTCTCGCGCAGGTGGATCCCGCGCATGCCATGGTGGTGGGCGACAGCGTCTGGGACCTGCTCGCCGCCCGCCGGGCCGGATCGCTGGGCATCGGGTTGCTGTCGGGAGGGTACGGCAGGGACGAGCTGGAACGCGCGGGGGCATTCAGGGTGTACGCCGACCCGGCGAACATGCTGGACCGGCTCGACGAGCTCGGCGTACGCCAGAGCGACTGAGATGGGAATATCGCTGCGAACCTCCAAGCTGGATCATGCGTATCCCCCAAAGAGGAGCTGAAATGGACTTGGCAGACATCGGCGTCACCGGTCTGGCGGTCATGGGCCGCAACCTGGCCAGGAACCTGGCCAGGCACGGGTACGCGGTGGCCGTGCACAACCGCTCATACGGCCGTACCCAGCAGTTGGTGAAGGAGTTCGGCCAGGAGGGCACGTTCGTGCCGTCCGAGGACCTGGCCGGATTCGTGGCCTCGCTGAAGCGGCCGCGGCGGGCGATCATCATGGTGAAGGCGGGGGCGGGCACCGACGCGGTGATCGACCAGCTCGCCGACCTGATGGAGCCGGGCGACATGATCGTCGACGGCGGCAACGCGCACTTCGCCGACACCCGGCGGCGCGAGGCGGCGCTGCGCGAGCGGGGCCTGCACTTCGTCGGCACGGGCATCTCCGGCGGCGAGGAGGGCGCGCTGAACGGCCCGAGCATCATGCCGGGCGGGTCGAAGGAGTCGTGGGAGGCGCTCGGCCCGATCCTGCAGGACATCTCCGCCAAGGTGGACGGGGTGCCGTGTTCGGTGCACGTCGGCCCTGACGGTGCCGGGCATTTCGTGAAGATGGTGCACAACGGCATCGAATATTCGGACATGCAGCTCATCGCGGAGTCCTACGACCTGCTGCGGCAGGCGCTGGGAGTGTCGCCGGCCGAGCTGGCCGAGGTGTTCAGGGAGTGGAACCGGGGCGAGCTCGACTCCTACCTGATCGAGATCACCGCCGAGGTGCTCGACCAGGTGGACGCCGAGACGGGCAAGCCGTTCGTGGACGTCGTGGTGGACCAGGCCGAGCAGAAGGGCACCGGCCGCTGGACCGTGCAGAGCGCGCTCGACCTGGGCGTGCCGGTGACGGGCATCGCGGAGGCGACGTTCGCCCGCGCGTTGTCGGGGCACCCGGAGCAGCGGGCCGCGGCCCGGTCGCTGAGCGGGCCCGACCTGTCAGGGACCGGCGGGCGCGAGCTGGTGGAGGACGTGCGGCAGGCCCTGTACGCCTCCAAGATCGTCGCCTACGCCCAGGGGTTCGACCAGATGGCGGCGGCCTCGAAGGAGTACGGCTGGGACCTGGATCTCGGCGCCATGGCCACGATCTGGCGGGGCGGGTGCATCATCAGGGCCAAGTTCCTGGACCGGATCCGGGCCGCGTACGACGCGAACCCGAACCTGCCGACGCTGCTGGCCGACCCGACGTTCGCCGGCGCGGTGGACGCCGCGCAGGAGTCGTGGCGGCGCGTGGTCTCCACGGCGGTGCAGATCGGCGTGCCGACGCCCGGCTTCTCCTCGGCCCTGGCCTACTATGACGGGCTGCGCCGCGACCGCCTTCCGGCGGCGCTGGTGCAGGGCCTGCGCGACTACTTCGGCGCGCACACCTACCACCGGGTGGACAAAGAGGGCGCCTTCCACACCGACTGGTCCGGCGACCGCCAGGAGCGGCCGGCGTAGCCCTCTTCACGCGCTCCCGGCGGCGGCCCGCGTCCCCCCGGAAGCCGACTCCCGGCGACGGCCCGCGTCCCTCCGAGAGCCGACTCCCGGCGGTGGCCCGCGTCCCTCCGGGAGCTAACGACCGGTGCCCATCGCCACGCGGTTGGCGATGGCCGTCACCGTGCAGAACCCGATGGGCCCGGCGGTGTCGTGCACGGTCACCTGGCCGGTCGCGACGCCGCCCGCGCTCACGTGGCCCGTGCCCTCCACGCCGACGAACTCGTCCTCGGGCAGCCGGGCCAGCGTCAGCGTGTAGTCGGCGTTGATGAAGCGCAGGCCGTCGGGCTGGGCGTTGCTGAGCGGGCTGGCGAAGTCCGCGGCCAGCGCGGCGCGGACGAACGGCGTCAGCGGCTCATCGTCCACCAGCGGGAACTTCTCCCGCATCCACACCCGTGCGGGCCCCGGCGCGCCCCAGGGGGCCGCCCGCCACAGGTCGAAGGGCGGAATCCAGCCACCCGGCTGCACCTGGGGCGGCTCGGTGGGCACCGGCTCGTCCCAGGCGGGCGTGACGATCGACCGCTCGCCGTCGGGCTCCTCGCCCTGCCGCAGCAGCACGGCGCTCGCCCGCGCGATCACGCCCTGGTCGGTGGAGATCACGGCGTCGGCCACCCGGATCCTGCGCCCGTCCCTGATCAGGGACGTCTCCACGGTGACCGGCAACATCGGGCTGTTGCGGAACAGATCGACGGTCAGCCGGGCGAAGTGCAGCCCAGGCTCGGCGTGACGCTCTTCCAGAGCGCGGGCCGCCAGACCGCCGAGCAGGCGGCCGTGCAACATGTCGGGGGACCAGGGGCCGCGGGCGTGCGGCGCGGGGACGAGCTCGTCCCTCTTTCGGGTGAAAAATGCTGACGTCGACGACACAGAATCAGATTCTAGAGGAGAGCAGGCGCCGCCCGAGCGCGTGGAGGTGCTCCTTCAGCTCGACCGGCTCCAGCACCTCGAAATCCACATCGAGGAAGGCCACCACCACGGCCATGAGGTGCGGGTCTTCGCCGCGCAGGGTGAGCAGGCATCGATCCTCGCCGAGCGGCTCCAGCGTGCCGGAGGTGCGGCCGGCCAGCCGTCCGGCCGGCGCGTGCAGCAGGAAGCGGGCCTCGACCGGCCACATCTCGTGGGCCAGGCGGCTCTGCACCCAGGCGGCGACGTCGGGCTCGGGCGGCTCGCGCGGGGCGAAGCGGGGGCCGTTGGGGGTGCGCAGGCTGATCCGGTCGGCGCGGTAGGTGCGCCAGTCGCGGCGGTCGGCGTCCCAGCCGACGAGGTACCAGCGGTTGCCCTTGGTGACCAGGCGGTGCGGCTCGGTCCTTCTCAGCGTCCGCTCGCCCTGGTGGTCGGTGTAGTCGAAGCGGAGCTGCTCGTGGTCGCGGCAGGCGGCGGCGACCCGGCTGAGCACGTCGGCGTCCACGGTGGGGCCGTCCCTGTTGATCCGTACGGTGTGCGTCTGCAGTGTGTTGACCCGGCGCCGCAGGCGGGCGGGCAGCACCTGCTCCAGCTTGGCCAGCGCGCGCAGGGAGGTCTCCTCGATGCCGGTCACGGTGCCGTTCGCGGCTGTGCGCAGCCCGACCGCGACCGCCACGGCCTCCTCGTCGTCGAGCAGCAGCGGCGGCAGCTCGGCGCCCGCGCCCAGCCGGTATCCGCCGGCGACGCCCGGCGCGGAGTGGACCGGGTAGCCGAGGCTGCGCAGTCGTTCGACGTCGCGGCGCACCGTCCTCGGGGCGACGCCGAGCCGCTCCGACAGGTCGGCGCTGGACCAGTCGCGCCGGGTCTGCAGGAGGGACAGCAGGCGCAGAAGTCTGGCTGAGGTGTCCAACACGCTCCCCATTGTGGCCCGATCCTGGCCGCATTGGCCTCTAGCGTGCCGGGTATGCGGGAATTCGTCATCGATATACCTCAGGACCGGCTCGACGATCTACGCGACCGGCTGGCCAGGACCTGCTGGCCGGACGCGCTCGACGGGGCCGGGTGGTCCTACGGCACGCCGCCCGATGCGGTGCGGGAGCTGGCGGCGTACTGGCTGGAGGGTTACTCCTGGCGGGCGCACGAGGCGCGGCTGAACGCGCTGCCGCAGTACACGACCGAGATCGACGGGCAGCGCGTGCACTTCGCCCACCTCCGCTCGGAGCGTCAGGACGCGCTGCCGCTGCTGCTCACGCACGGCTGGCCCAGCTCGTTCGCGGACTTCTCCCGCGTGGCCGGGCCGCTCAGCCGCGACTTCCACCTCGTCGTCCCGTCCCTGCCCGGCTTCGCCTTCTCCGGCCCCACCCGTGAGCCCGGCTGGGGCGTGCGGCGGATCGCCGCCGCCTGGGCCACGCTGATGGACCGGCTCGGGTACGCCCGCTTCGGCGCGCAGGGCGGCGACTTCGGCTCCCTGATCTCCCCCGCGCTGGCCCGCCTGGCCCCCGATCGCGTGGTGGGCGTGCACGTGAACGCGCTCACCGCGTTCGTCACCGACGACCTGTCCGGGCTGACCGAGGCCGAGGTGGAGCGGGCGAAAGGGGTGGAACGCTGGCAACGGGAGTTCTCCGGCTATGCCGCCATCCAGGGCACCAGGCCGCAGACCCTCGCCTACGCCCTGGCCGACTCCCCGGCCGGCCTGCTCGGCTGGACCCTGGACGCCTTCGCCTCCTGGGGGCGGGACGCGGGCGGCGTGCCGGCCGACGACCTGCTCACCAACGTCGCCCTGTACTGGCTCACCGGCACGGCGGGCTCGTCCCTGCGCATCTACCGGGAGAGCGGCGCCGACTGGGCCGTGCCGGACGCGCCGGGGAAGACGCCCACGGGCGTGGCGGTCTTCCCCGGCGACAGCACGGTCAGGCGGTACGCCGAGCGGGCGCACAACGTGGTGCGCTGGTCGGAGTTCCCCAGGGGCGGCCACTACGCCGCCCTCCAGGCCCCTGACCTGCTTGTGGACGACATCAGGACATTCTTCGCCGGGCTCGGATAAGCTCCGACAATGCGTGATCTAGGTGAGGACCCCCGGCCGGCCCGGGGCGCGGTACGCGAGATCCACTCCCTCCACGGGCCCGCCACCCTGGCCTACTCCCCCGACCTCGACGGCCTGGCCGACCCCGGGGAGATCGTCTGGGCGTGGGTGCCGTACGAGGAGGACCCCGATCGGGGCAAGGACCGGCCGCTGCTGATCGTGGGCCGGACAGGGCGCCGCCTCTTGGGGATGATGTTGTCCAGCAAGGGCGAAGACGGGCCCGACTGGCTGGAGCTGGGCGCGTGGGGCCGCGACGACATGGTGTCGTACGTACGGCTGGACCGGGTGTTCGTGCTGGACGAGGACGACATCAGGCGCGAGGGCGCGGTGCTGGACGGCGATCGGTTCGCCCGGGTCGCGGCGCGGCTGATGAAGACCCACGGCTGGGGCGCCGGCTAGCCGTGGCAGGGCTCCTGGAGCGGATCCAGGTGGCGGTGCGCAGGCCCAGCCAGAGCAGCAGGGCCAGGACGCCCACCAGGACGTACTCGATCGCCGGGACTCTGACCGACTCCTCGGCCGCGCCGGCGAGGTCGCCGCGCAGGCCGTACACGAGCAGGGCGGCCCCCACGTAGCAGGCGGCCAGCGCCCAGCGGGTGGTGGCCGTCAGGCCCAGGCCGTGCATCTGGGTGAGGACGAAGACGCCCAGGAAGCCGAACAGGAACATCGGCCACATCCCGTCCGGTCCCGACGTCATGACGGCCACCAGGGTGCCGTGCACGGCGACCGTCGCCTCCAGGGTGAAGGTCCACCAGCGGTTCGTGTGCGCCCGGGTGAGGAAGAGGGAGCCCTGCAGGAGCAGCAGGAACATGTAGAAGAAGCCGATCAGGTGGCCGGAGGTGGCCTCTGTGGGGTGGTACCAGAAGGTGTAGACGGCCGCCCAGCTGAACAGGTAGCCGTGGTAGCGGCGGGCGAAGTCCACGACGGCGCGGCCGATGGGGGCCGGCTTGCCGAGGAGCAGGCCGCGCCGCCGGTTCTCCATCAGCAGGACGACCACGAGCAGCAGGATCACCGAGCCCTGCGAGCTGTAGATCGACACGTCCTGGGCGAGCCCGTCGTAGAACAGGTGCGTCTGCAGCGTGTGCAGGGCGATGAAGCCGGTGTTGACGGCCAGGGCGGCGACGTTGACCGGG
This sequence comes from Nonomuraea insulae, assembly GCF_042656245.1. Classification (NCBI taxonomy): domain Bacteria; kingdom Bacillati; phylum Actinomycetota; class Actinomycetes; order Streptosporangiales; family Streptosporangiaceae; genus Nonomuraea; species Nonomuraea insulae. Next base: position 178,176 of record NZ_JBHSPA010000048.1, on the reverse strand, counting down.
TGCAGGCCGCCCGTGTAGCGGCGGACCCTGGTCTGGGCGTAGTGGATCAGCCACCAGAACGTGATCTGGTGGGCCGCGTAGCCGCCCCAGGCCGACAACCGGGTCCAGAAGGTGGGGTGGGGCAGCTTCCAGTAGTACCAGGAGGCGCCCTGGTCGGGCAGGAGCTCGATGCCCTGCAGGCGTGCGCCCAGCAGCCAGATCAGCGCGGTCATGACGGCGCCGGCCAGCACCCCGAGGACGAGCGCGCGGCCGGCACTCATGCTCCTCAGCATGCGCCTCCGTTCAGTGTGTTTCCATCATGGAATGGTTCGATTATGGAATGATCTGGGGTGTGACAGCAAACGGAGGCGCGTTCGAGCTGATGGTGATGATGCGGGCGCTGAATGTGGAGAGCGACCGGTTCCCCGAACGTTTCGCGGCCCTGCACGGGCTGCACCGTACGGACCTGAACGCCCTGGTGGTCATCCTCGACGCGGCACGTGAGGGCCGGCCGCTCACCCCGGGCGGGCTCGGCGGCGCGCTCAACCTCAGCCCGCCCGCCACGACCGCCCTGATCGACCGGCTGGAGCAGGCCGGGCACGTGGAGCGGCGGCGCAGCGAAACCGACCGGCGCAAGATCGAGGTCGTGCTCAACGAGCAGGCCGCCGAGCTGGCCCGGAGCTTCTTCGCCCCGCTGGGGCGGCATCTGACGGCGGCGATCGAGGCGTTCACGCCCGAGGAGCGGCTGGTCATCGGGCGTTTCCTGGAGAGCGGCATCAAGGCCACCGCGGCGGCCAGGCTGGAGGCCTCAGGATGAGCGCGAGGATGAGCACGGGGATGAGTACGGTCGTGATCACGGGCGGGACGCGCGGCCTCGGCCTGGGGCTGGCCAGGGCGCTGGTGGAGCGGGGCCATCAGGTGATGGTCTGCGGCACCGACCCGGAGCGAGTGCGTGCGGCGGGCGAGATGGCGATGGTCGCCGACGTCACCGACCGCGACCAGCTTCACGAGCTGTGGGAGGCGGCGGCCGGGCGGTACGGCCGGGTGGACGTCTGGATCAACAACGCGGGCGTCTCGCAGGTCCGCGAGCCCGTCTGGCGGCTGCCCGCCGAGCAGGCGCGCCGGGTGGCGGAGGTCAACCTGCTGGGGGTGCTGAACGGCTGCGCGGTGGCGGTGAGCGGCATGGCCGAGCAGGGCGGTGGCCACGTGTGGAACATGGAGGGGCTCGGGAGCGACGGGCGCGTGGTGCCGGGGCTGGGCGTGTACGGCGCCACGAAGCGGGCGGTCACCTACCTGACGTCGGCGCTGGCCAAGGAGGTTCCCGAGGGGGTGAGCGCCGGGCTGCTGAGCCCGGGGATGGTGGTGACGGATCTGCTCACGTACGGATATTCCGACGATGAGCGGGCGCGGGCGGCGCGGATCCTGTCGATCCTGGCCGACCGGGTGGAGACCGTCGCCCCGTGGCTGGCCGAGCGGGTGATCAGCCGGGCGCGCAACGGGGCGCACGTGCGGTGGCTGACCCCGCGCAAGATCGCCTGGCGCTTCGCCACCGCCCGCTTCACCCGCCGTGACGTGCTGATCGGCTAGCCCTGTTCGCGGAACGGCGAGGCTAGCCGGGGAAGACGGCGGCCAGGTCGGGGATGCGGGCGCGGTAGCCGTCGAGGAGGCGGTGGGCCGTCGTGACCGAGTCCACCAGCGGGTGCAGCGCGAACGCCGCCACCGCCAGCCGTGCGGAGCCCGTCATGGCGGCCTCGATGACCGTCTGCTCCACCGCCTTGACCTGCTGCATCAGGCCGAGGAAGCGGCCGGGCAGGGGGCGGGTGGCCAGGGGGCGGACGCCGGAGCCGTCCACGGCGCAGGGGATCTCCACGACCGCCTCCGAGGGCAGGCCCGGTACCGCGCTGCCGTTGCCGACGTTGAGGATCATGGTGGCGGGCTCGCCGCGGGCGATGGCGGCCATGAGGGCGAGCGCGATGCCCTCGTAGCCGCCCGCCTCCAGGTCGGCGGTGTCGCGTTCGCCCGCGTCGGTCGTGTCGCGCGCCTCCGCCATGTAGGAGGCGTCCCGCTCCCTGCGCGTCCGCACCCACTCCTCCAGCGCGTCGCCGGGCCTGGCGCGCACGGCGGCGTAGAAGCGGTCCTGCTGCTCCAGCAGCGACTCCCCCCGGGTGCGCCCGGTGCTCGCCGCCACCGCCTCCCTGGACAGGTAGTAGTAGTACAGGTACTCGTTCGGCAGCGCCCCCAGCACCCGCACCCAGTCGGCGCCGAGCAGGCGGGCCTCCTCCACCTGCCGCAGCGCCGCGTCGTCGGCCAGCAGGCCGGGCAGCAGGTCGCGCCCCTGATAGGTGAGGCCACGCAACCAGCCCAGGTGGTTGAGCCCCACGTAGTCGGGCGAGACGCGGGCCGGGTCGAGCCCGAGTGCGGCGGCGGCCCGCCGGATCAGCCCGATGGGCGAGTCGCAGATGCCGATCACCCGGTCGCCGAGCACCTGCCGCATGGCCTCGGTGATCATCCCGGCCGGGTTGGTGAAGTTGATCACCCACGCCTCCGGCGCGAGCGCGGCCACCCGTTCCGCCACGCGGACGGCGACGGGAACGGTGCGCAGGCCGTAGGAGATCCCGCCGGGGCCGGTCGTCTCCTGGCCGACCAGGCCCAGATCCAGCGCGACCCGCTCGTCGGCGGTCCGGCCGGCCAGCCCGCCGACGCGGATGGCCGAGAAGACGAAGGCCGCGTCGCGCAGCGCGGTGTCCAGGTCGGTCGTGGTGCGCACCCGGGGCGGGTCGTCGTGGCCCGCGGCGAGCCCGCGCAGCACGTGGGAGACTGCCTCCAGCCGTTCGCGTGACACGTCGTAGAGCACCACCTCCTCCACGCGCGGCTTGGCGGTGTCGCGCAGGAGCGCGCCGTACACGAGCGGGACCCGGAAGCCTCCGCCGCCGAGAACGGCCAGTCTCATCGTCACCCTTTCACGTGAGCAGCACCTCGGCGCCCGCGGCGGCGCAGGTGCGCAATGTCGTCTCGTCGGCGCCCTGGTTCGTGACGATCACGTCCACGTCCTCGGGCCCGCACACCCGCAGGGCGCCCGTCCCGGGGAACTTGTGCCGGTCCACGAGCAGCACCACCTGACCGGCCGCCGCGATCATGGCGCGCTTCAGCGGCACCTCGGCCACCGTGGTGTCCACGAGCTGCCCGTCGCGGCGTACGCCGCTGACGCCCAGGAACACCCGGTCGGCCACCACCTGGCTCAGCGCGGCCTCGGTCAGCACCCCCACCAGCGAGTGGTAGGGCCTGCGCACCATGCCGCCGAGCAGCAGCAGCTCGACCTCCGTGTCGGTACGCAGCACGTCGAGCACGGCGAGGCTGGAGGTCACCACGGTGACGCGGCGCCCGCGCAGCCGCCGGGCCAGCCGCATCGTGGTGGTGCCGATGTCGAGCAGGAGCACGTCCCCGTCGCCGACGAGTTGCGCGGCGCGGGCGGCCACGGCCTCCTTGTCCTGCTCGTCGGTGACGGCCACCTCAGCGAAGGGCCGGTCGGCGTCGGGGTCCGCACAGGGCAGGGCGCCCCCGCGGACGCGGCGCAGGGTGCCGTCGCGGTCGAGCACTTCGAGATCCCTGCGGATGGTGGACGGGCTCACGCCGAGCTGGCTGGCGAGATCGCGCACGCTGCCGGCGCCTGAGGTGCGGACGCGGCGCATGATCTCGGCATGCCTGAGGCGCTGGAGCACGGCCGGATTGTATCAGTCAAATTCGCGCACAAGTAAGCATCTTGCGCCACCCGTTCGCGCGAAGACACTTGAAGTGTGCGAGCAAACGTGCAAGATTGCGCACATCCCCGGTATGTCGAGGAGGACCCATTCCCGTGGCTGTCCAGGCGTACGACCCTCTCGCCGGCGAACGCACCCCTGAGGGGCCGCAGTTCGACGTCTTCCTGGCCGGAACTGTCTTCCTGGACATCATCTTCACCGGCCTGCCCGCGATGCCCGCCGCGGGCACCGAGATCTGGGCGGAGGGCATGGGGTCGTGCCCTGGCGGCATCGCCAACCTGGCCATCGCGACCAGCCGGCTGGGGTTGCGCACGTCGCTGGCGGCCGCGTTCGGGGACGACGACTACGGGGATTTCTGCTGGCGCACGCTGGAGCGGCAGGAGTCGGTGGACCTGTCCAGGTCGCGGCGGTTCGAGCACTGGCACTCGCCGGTGACGGTGTCCATGGCGGTCAACCGCGACCGCAGCATGGTGACGCACGGCCACGCGGCGCCCATGACGGCCTCCGAGATGATCGGCTCCCCGCCCCGCTCCCGCGCGGTGATCGCGACGTTGTCCGACGACGAGCCGCTCGACCGGGCCGGGACCGCGTGCAACTGGGCGGAGCTGGCGCGCCGCGACGGCGCCCTCATCTTCGCGGACGTGGGCTGGGACCCGTCGGGCTCCTGGTCGCGCTCGCTGCTGGACCAGCTCGCGCTCTGCCACGCGTTCATGCCGAACGCGACCGAGGCCATGGCCTACACCCGCTCCGACACGCCGCGCGACGCGCTGTACGCGATCGCCGACCGGGTCCCGCTGGCCGTGGTGACCGACGGGTCCAACGGGGCGATGGCGATCGACTCGATGACGGGTGAGGAGGCGTTCGTCCCGGCGCCGCGGGTGACGGCGCTCGACCCGACGGGCGCGGGCGACGTGTTCGGCGCGGGCCTGGTGCTCGGCACGCTCTGCCACTGGCCGCTGGCCGACCGGCTGGCGTTCGCCGGGGTGTGCGCGGCCCTGGCGGTGCAGCAGTTCGGCGGCTCGCTGGCGGCGCCCGGCTGGGGCGACATCGCGGACTGGTGGCACGAGGTGCGGGAGGCGGCCGACCACAGCGGCGCGTACGGCAGTTCGCTGGCCCGCCGCTACGCCTTCCTCGACCGGCTGGTGCCGACGGTCCCCGTGGGCGCGGTGCGCCGCGCGGCCGCCACCATCGCCCGGCACGCCGACGTCGGCATGTCCTCCACCGGCCGGTCCGGCGGATCGTCCGAGCCTTCCACCGGGCGGCCCTCAGGATCGTCCGGGCCCTCCGCGGGGCGGCCCGGGGAGTTGTCCGATCCCTCCGTGAGGCGATCACCAGAGCACCATGACCCGCCTGACAACGAGGACGAGGACCCCGACACGCCGCCTCGCGTGCCCGCGCAGAAGGAGTAGCACCATGATCGCCCCCAAGCGAGGTTCCCTGACGCTCGCCCTGCTCGCCGCGAGCGCCGTGGCCCTGGCCGGGTGCGCACCCGGCTCCTCCGCCCCGCCTCCCCCCTCGCCCCAGGCGAGCGCCTCACCCGTGCGCACCGACGCCGCCTCACTGGGAAACGTCACCCTGACCGTCTGGGACCAGGAGGTACGCGGCGGTCAGGCCGCCCAGATGAAGAAGCTCAACGACGCCTTCCACGCCAAATACCCCAACATCAAGCTGAACCGGGTGTCGCGCTCCTTCGACGACCTCACCACCACCCTGCGCCTGGCGCTGAGCGGCAACGAGCCGCCCGACGTGGTCGAGGCCAACAACGGCCGCTCCTCGATGGGCGCGTTCGTCAAGGCCGGGCAGCTGCGCCCGCTGGACGCCTACGCCGACGCCTACGGGTGGAAACAGCGCTACCCGGACTCGGTGCTGCGGTACTCGCGTTACAGCGCCGACGGCAAGCTGTTCGGCGAGGGCAACCTGTACGGCCTGCCGCAGGTCGGCGAGGTCGTCGGCGTCTTCTACAACAGCGCCAAGCTCACCAAGCTGGGCCTGGAGCCGCCCGCGACCTGGGCCGCCTTCGAGTCCGCGCTGGCCGAGGCCAAGGCCGGGGGTGAGGTGCCGCTGCAGTTCGGCAACCTCGACAAGTGGCCGGCCGTGCACGTGTTCGGCACCGTACAGGGCCGGAACGTGCCGCCGGACCAGATCGGCACGCTCGCCTTCGGCCGCAAGGGCGCCTCCTGGAACACGCCCGAGAACACCAAGGCCGCCGAGCAGCTCGTGAACTGGGTCGACCAGGGTTACTTCGCCAAGGGCTTCAACGGGCAGGGGTACGACGCGGCGTGGCAGGCGTTCGGCAAGGGCCAGGGCGTCTTCCTGATCGCGGGCACCTGGTTGCTGGCCGACCTGCAGAAGGCTCTGGGCGAGGACCTGGGCTTCATGCTGCCGCCGGGCGCCGCGGCCGGCGCCGCGCCGGTGGCGACCGGGGGCACGGGGCTGCCGTTCGCGATCACTGCTAAGAGCCCGAATCCGGACGCGGCGGCGGCCTACATCGACTTCATCACGAACGCGGAGGCGATGAAGGTGCTCACCGACACCGGCAACCTGCCGGTCGCCGACACCGACAAGCAGACGGTGCCGGAGGGGCCGCAGCGCGAGGTGTTCACCGCGTTCGGCACGGCGAGCGCGAAGGACGGCCTGGTCCCGTACCTCGACTACGCGACCCCGACCTTCGCCGACACGCTGGGCGCGGCGCTGCAGGATCTCCTCGCCAAGAAGGCCACGCCCCAGGAGTTCCTGGGCACGCTGGAGAAGGACTACAAGACCTTCGCCGAGAGCAACTGAGCATGGCCCCGGGGGAGCCTCGCCGCGTCGCCTATCTCTACGTGCTGCCCGCTTTCGTCATCTACGCGGTGTTCCTGCTCTATCCGATCGGCCGGGCCGTGCAGATCTCCCTGTACGACTGGGACGGGCTGTCCCTCGGCCGCTGGGCCGGGCTGGACAACTACGTGGCGATCGTCGCGGACGAGGGGTTGCGGGCGGCGTTCGTCCACGCGCTGGTGCTCATCGTGTTCTACGCCGCCGGGCCGCTGGTCATCGGGCTGATGCTGGCCGCGATCCTCAACCACGCCAAGGTGCGGGGGCTGGGCTTCTTCCGTACCGTGGTGTTCCTGCCGCAGGTGATCGCCATGGTGGTGGTCGCGGTGGCGTGGCGGCGGGTCTACGCGCCCGACGGGACGCTCAACGCCCTGCTCGGCGCGCTCGGGCTGGACTCGCTGACGCGCGGCTGGCTGGGCGACTACACCTTCGCGCTGCCCGCGGTCGGGGTGGTCGGCACCTGGTTCGAGACCGGCCTGGTGACCGTGCTGCTGCTCGCGGGGATGAGCCGCATCCCCTCCTCCCTGTACGAGGCCGCGCGCCTGGACGGGGCCGGGGCCGTGCGGGAGTTCTTCGCGGTCACTCTGCCGTCGGTCCGCGCGGAGATCGCGGTGGCCCTGACGCTCACCGTGATCGCCGCGCTGCGCACCTTCGACCTGGTGTACGTCACCACGCGCGGCGGACCCGGCGATTCCACCTCGGTGCCGTCGTACGAGGTCTACCACCGCGCCTTCGGTCTGGGCCAGGTCGGCTCCGCGGCGGCCATCGGCGTCACGCTCACCGTGGTGATCTTCGTGATCTCGTTCGGGATCAACCGTTTCGCGGACAGGGGGGTCTCGTGATCTCGCGCGGGGAGCGGGTGGCCAACTACGTCATCCTGTCGGTGTTCGCCGCCTTCGCGCTCTATCCCATCGTGGTCATCCTCTCGGCCGCGCTCGGCACCGCCGACAGCGGCGGCACGGCCGGGCTCGCGAACTTCGCGGCGGCGTGGGAGATCGGCCGGTTCGGCGACTACCTGCGCACGAGCCTGGCAGTGTCGGCGTTCGTCGTGGTCGTGAGCGTAGTGTTGTCGATCATGAGTGGGTACGCGTTCGGCACGATGCGCTTCCGCGGCCGGTCGGTGCTGTTCTACCTGTTCATGCTCGGGATCATGATGCCGAGCGAGGCCGTGGCCGTGCCCCTCTACTTCGACCTGCGCACACTCGGGCTCATCGACACCTTCTGGTCGATCTCGCTGCCGCAGGTGGCGTTGTCGGTGGCGTTCGGCACGTTCTGGATGCGGGCGTACTTCCTGGGCGCCAACCGGGCCATCGTCGAGGCGGCCCGCATCGACGGGGCGACGAGCTGGCGCATCCTGTGGCAGGTCCTCCTCCCGCCCGCCCGGCCCGCCGTCGTCACGCTGATCGTGCTGGTGTTCATGTGGACCTGGAACGAGTTCCTCATCCCGTTGATCATGGTGACGAGCGAGTCGCTGCGTACGGCGCCGCTGGGACTGGCCTTCTTCCAGGGGCAGTACACCTCCGGCTTCACGTTGCTGGCGGCCGGCTCGGTCATCGTGGCCACGCCTGTCGTGGTCTTCTACCTGTTCCTCCAGCGCCACTTCGTCCGCGGGCTGCTCCAGGGGGCGGTACGCGAATAACTCCGGAGGTTCGATGCGTTCCCAACCCGTGTCCGGCTCCACTCCCTTGACCAGGTCCACCGGCGCGCGCCGCCTGGTGACGTTCGCCGGCGCGGTCGCGCTCGCGTTCCTGCCCGCCATCGTCTCCCTGCCCGCCTCCGCTACCGAGCCCGCACCGATCGACCTCGACGTCCTGTTCGTCGGCGCCCACCCCGACGACGAGGCGGGCAACCTGTCCACGCTCGGCCAGTGGAACGAGGACCACGACGTGCGTACCGGCGTCGTGACCGTCACCAGGGGCGAGGGCGGCGGGAACGCGGTCGGGCCCGAGGAGGGGCCCGCGCTCGGGCTGCTGCGCGAGGCGGAGGAGCGGACGGCGGTCGGGAAGGCGGCCGTGCGCGAGGTGTTCAACCTCGACGACGTCGACTTCTACTACACGGTCAGCGCCCCGCTCACCGACCAGGTGTGGGGCGGCGGCACCCTGGAGAAGGTCGTCCGGATCATCCGCAGGACCAGGCCCGAGATCCTGCTGACCATGGACCCGGCTCCCACGCCGGGCAACCACGGCAACCACCAGGAGGCCGCGCGGCTGGCCGTCGAGGCGTTCTACGCGGCGGCCGACCCGAAGGCGTTCCCCGAGCAGATCAGCCGGGAAGGGCTGCGTGCCTTCGCCCCCGCCCGGCTGTTCACCGGCGGCGGGCGCGGCACCTCCCAGACCGGGCAGGACTGCGCCTCGACGTTCCGCCCGGCCAACCCGGCGCAGAACGTGTTCGGGGTGTGGAGCGGACGCGCCTCGCCGAGCCGGGGCACGACGTGGGCCGCCGTGGAGCGTGCGGCGCAGCGCGCCTACGCGTCCCAGGGCTGGGCCGGCTTTCCCGACGTGCCCGCCGATCCGGCCCGGCTCGGCTGCGACTTCTTCACCCAGGTCGACGCGCGGGTGCCGTTCCCCGAGCCGGGCGGCACCGCGGCCGCCGCGCCGACGGCGATCCTCGACGGGGCGCTGACCAGGGCGAGCGGCGCCGTGCCCCTGGGCACCCGGTTCGACCTGCGGACCAGTACGTTCGACGTGCTCCCCGGCGTTCCGTTCACGGTCGAGGTCTCCGCGACCGCGCCGCCCCGCGAGCCCCTGGGCCGGTCGTCGGTGACCCTGCGCGTCCCGGACGGCTGGACGGTCACCGGAACCGGCGGCCTGGGCAGGCTCGCCGCGAGCCGTTCCGGGTCGGCGGCGTTCACGGTGACCCCGGCGAAGAGCGCCACCGCGGGCCGGGCCAGGGTCGCGGCCACGCTCACCACGGAGCGGGGCGGCGGCTACACCGACCGGCAGGTCGAGCTCAGCCCCGCCGTACGAGGGACGCAGCAGCCGCTCCCCCAGGTCGCCCAGTACGAGAAGTGGACCACCGAGGTCGGCGTGCCGCAGCTACGCGGCGTGGTCACCCCGGTGCTCACGCTGCCCTCCGCCGGCAGCAGGCAGGTCGGCGTCGTGGTCACGAACGTGAGCGACGCGGCCAGGTCCGGTGCCGTAGGCCTGGACCTGCCCGCCGGCTTCACCGCCGACCGCGCCGAGGCCCCGTACGACGACCTGGCCGCCGGCGCCACCACGACGGTGCCGTTCACCATCACCAACACCGACCCCTCGCTCAAGACCTCCAACGAGGGCGGCGACTACACCTACACGATCACCACGACGGGCACCACGACAGGCACCACGACGGGCACCAGCCGCCCCGCCTTGGAACTGGTCCCGGCGGCTTCCATTCCCCAGGCGGCCTCGGCCCCGGCCGTGGACGGTGCCGAGGGCGACGGCGAGTACGCGGGCACCGCCCTGGACATCTCCCGCCTGTGGGAGGGCACGGCGTGCTCGTCGGCGGCCGACTGCTCCGGCACGGCCAAGGTCACCTGGCACGACGACACCCTGTACCTGCTGGTCCACGTGAAGGACGACGTCGCCGGCACCCGGCTGGCCACCGCCGACTGCAAGCGCCACTGGCGTACCGACTCGGTGGAGATCACCCTCGACCCGCGCGGCACCTCCGAGAACACCTCGACCACGTTCAAGGCCGCGGTGCTCCCGGTGACGGCCGAGGGCCCGCCCTGCTACCTCCGCGACGCCGACAACCGCCAGGGCCCCGGCGAGGAGACGGCCCCGGGGACGCGGGTGGCCTCGAAGGTGTCCGCCGGGGAGTACACGGTGGAGCTGTCCATCCCGATGCGGGTCCTGCCGGGCGCCGTCGATCCGGCCCACCTGGGGCTGAACATCCTCGTGTACGACTCCGACACCCAGGACAAGACCGGCCAGACCCGCATCGGCTGGTCGACGTGGGGCGGCGTCCAGGGCGACCCGTACCGATGGGCCGTCGCCACCCTGCCCGGCTACCAGCCTCCGGCCGACCGTCCGACCACCCCGCCGGACCCGGTGATCCCCGACACGGCGCTGTCCAGCCTGGACTCACCGCAGTCCCTGGAGCAGGCGGCCCGAGTGCACGTGCCGCTGGGCGGAGGCCCCGCGGCCAAGCCCTCGGAGAGCGGCCAGGCCGTCTCGGCCTCGGGCGCCCGGGGGACGGTGAAGGTGACGCTACAGGCCGCGGGAGCCGGCAAGGCGCACCTGTTCGTCCGTGACGGCGACGGGACGGCGGGCAGCCGCGTGGTGACCGTGTCCGGGAAGGGAACCACGAGCGTGACCGTGCCCCTGACACGAGCACTGGCCGCGCATCCGGCGGTGGTGGCCGGATGGCAGGCGCCCGGCGGCGGAACGACGACCTCCCAGGTCCCGGTCCGCTGACCGCCCTGGGTCGTCTGTGCGCCGGTCGACCGGCGCACAGACGACCCCCACAGGTCACGGGAGATTCAAGACATAACTCTGAGTGATTAAAGAACTACGGTACGGGTACGCGTACAGGAACCAGGCCCCCACGAAGGGAACCCCGTGTCCGACCGTTGCGCCACCATGCCCGTCCACCGCCGGCTCCTCGCCGCCTCGCCCCGCTACGCGCTCGCCCTGTCCTCCATCGAGAACGCGACGTTCGCCAGGAAGAACGCGCGCACGGCGGCCCGTGAGGAGGTGGTCACCATCCCCGTCGTCGTCCACGTCGTCTACCGCACCCCCGAGCAGAACATCGGGCAGGAGCAGATCGACAGCCAGCTCAAGGTGCTCAACGAGGACTTCCGGCGCGCCAACCCCGACGCGAGCAAGGTGCCCGAGGTGTGGAAGGAGCTCGCGGCCGACGCGCGACTGGAGTTCAAGCTGGCCGAGACAGGCCCCGACGGCGGGCCGACCTCAGGTGTCGTACGCCGCCAGACCGACGCCGAGGAGTTCCAGCCCGACGACAAGGTCAAGTTCGACGCCCAGGGCGGCTCCAGCGCCTGGCCCGCCGACCGCTACCTCAACGTGTGGGTGTGCGAGATGCGGGGCGTTCTCGGGTACGCCACCTTCCCCGGCGGCCCCAGCGACATCGACGGGGTCGTGATCGCGCACACCGCGTTCGGCACGACGGGCACGGTGGCGGCGCCCTACGACAGAGGCCGCACCGCCACCCACGAGATCGGGCACTGGCTCAACCTGCGCCACATCTGGGGCGACGACGGCGACGGCTGTTCCGGCACCGACTTCGTGGACGACACCCCCAACCAGGCCGGCCAGAACCACGGAGCCCCTGACTTCCCCAAGCTGAGCTGCGACAACGGCCCCAACGGGGACATGTTCATGAACTACATGGACTACACCGAGGACTCGGCCATGTTCATGTTCACGAGGGGGCAGGCGGAGCGGATGGACGCGGCGCTGGCCGGGCCCCGATCGTCGTTCCTCCCGTCGCAGGCCACGGCCGGCACACCCACCTGACCGGCAGCCGATCTCGATCAGCCGGGTGAGCCGCCAGCCTGCGGCTTCCGTACGGGTACGCCACATGCGGGCGTAATGGCCGTCGAGGGCGATCAGCTCGGCGTGAGTGCCGCGTTCCAGCACGCGGCCCGGCGGGTCCTCATCGAGCAGGACGACGGGACGGTCCTGGAGTGCGACCCTGGCCAGGGCCACGCGCTGGCGTTCGCCGCCGGACAGGGCCGAGCCGCGCTCGCCCACGGGCGTGTCCCAGCCTTCGGGCAGGCGGGCGATCATCTCGTCCACACCGGCGAGCGCGGCGGCCCGGTCGAGCGCGTCCTGGTCCGAGCCGGGGCGGCCCGCCAGGACGTTCTCCCTGACGGTCCGTACAGCCTGGGCGGCATCGCGGGCCGCCGGCCTCACACCGCGACGATCAGTGCCTGGGAACGGCCGGCGGGGAAGGCCCAGACGTGCTTGCCCGCCGCGATCATCAGCGCGAGCGGCGCCCGCAGCCCTAACCTGATCACGCGCAGCGCGGCGCCGGCGGCCGAGGCGAGGGTGAACAGGTCGCGCCCGCCGCCCGCCAGCACCCCGTTCGCACACACCAGGAACGGCACCGGCCCCTCCGGCGTCCCCACGAACCGCCCCGGCTCCCCCGACCAGGCCGATACGCGTAACAACCCGCCGGTGACGCTGATCCACAGGGAGCCGGCGCACACGGTCATGGCGCCGCGCTCGCGCCGCCCGAGGTCCACCTCTTTCGGCCCGCCGCGCAGGACGGTGTCACGCGTGGAGGTCCACCACAACCGCTCGCCCTCCACGGCGCACAGGTCGAGGCCGGGCAGTTCGAGGGGCTCCAGGAGCGTCCCCGGCCCGGCCAGCCTGCGGGCGAGGCCGTCGCCGACGGCCCAGATCTCCCCGCCGCCCGCGAGCACCCGGCCGCTGAAGGGCACGCCCGCGATCGGCGCGCCGGAGTGGTCGAGCCAGTGGACCCGGCCCCCGGCGATGCCCGCCAGCGTCCCCTCGGACAACGGGTTGGACGGCGACACGCCCGCGAACAACCCCGCGAACGACCGGGGCACGACCACGGTCTCCGCCAGCGTGCCGGGCACCCCCGCGGAACCGGTCACCGTCCCGGGCACCGCCGCCAGGGACCGCAGCCGCGGCGCCGCTCCGTTCCCCGGCAGCGGGGTGCCGGTGGTCGTGTAGGCATGCACTCCGCCGGGGCCGGCACACCAGACGGTGGTCCCGTCGGACGCGGCCGCGCGGACGGGACGAGGCAGGTCGATCCTGGTGACCGCGACGTCCATGCGCTGACCTTAGACCCCGGCGACGCGCTCGGGGAGAGGCGGCTCAGGCACGGAGAAGACCGCGCCGCGGTAATCCGCACGGCAAGAGACCGATCCCGGTCATCGGCCCCGGTGACCCCGGCTGCGATCATTGTGACCATGCGTGTTGTGGTGATCGGAAGCGGCATCGTCGGGGCCGGCGCGGCCTACCACCTGAGCCGCAGGGGCGTGGCGGTGACCGTGGTGGACGGCGGGTACCCAGGCGAGGCGACGCAGGCGGGCGCGGGCATCGTGTGCCCGTGGGTGGACCATCCGGAGGACGACGACTGGTACCGCCTGACCAGGGAGGGCGCCCGCCACTATCCCGGGCTGGTGGAGGAGCTGGGCGAGGACATCGGCTACGCCAAGGTGGGCGCCCTGCTGGTCTCCGAGGACCCGTCCGACCTGGAGCCGGTACGCGCGCTGCTGCGCCGCCGTCACCCGGCCGCGCCGGAGATGGGCGACATCACCGACGTGCCCACCCCGTCCGAGTTGTTCCCGCCGTTGTCGGACGACCTGAGCGCGATCCTGGTGCCGGGCGCGGCGCGGGTGGACGGCCGTTCGGTACGCGACGCGCTCCTGCGCGCCGCCGTGGCCCAGGGCGCTCAGGTACGCGCGGGCTCCGCCACCCTCACCCCCGACGGCCAGGTGCTCCTGCACGCCGCGGCCGGGGAGCCGTACGAGGACACGGCCACGCCTCCTCTCCCGGTCGCGACGGCCGGCGTCAGTGGTGAGACCAGTGGTGAGACCGCGTCCTGGCGGCAGGCCGCGCCTCTCACGCCCGCCGCCCCGCCCCGGGCCGGCTCCGGGATCAGGAAGGCCGGGGAGGGTGAGCCGCTGGAGGCCGACGTGGTGATCGTCGCCGCCGGGGCCTGGACCGGTGAGGTGTGCCGCCCCCTGGGCGTCGAGCTGCCGGTCTTCCCGAGGCGCGGCCAGATCCTGCACGCCACCCTGGAAGGCGTGGACACCGCGTGGTGGCCGATCATCCTGCCCAGGATGGGCCCGTACCTGCTGGGCTTCCCCGACTCCCGCGTCGTGATCGGCGCGACCGTCGAGGACGTCGGGTTCGCCCCGCGTGTCACGATGGGTGGCCTGGACGAGGTGGTCGAGGCGGGGCTGCGGGTGGCCCCTGGCCTGTTCAACGCGACGGTGACGGAGACCAGGGTCGGCCTGCGGCCCGTGTACGCGCCCGGCCCGGCCCTCATCGGCACCCTGACGGAGCGGGTGATCGTGGCGACGGGCCTGAGCGCGTACGGGCTGACGGCGGGCCCGCTCACCGGCCAGATCGCCACCGCGCTGGCTCTCGGTGAGACGCCGCCCATCGACATCTCGCCCTACGCGCCCGCGTAGGGCGAGACGCCGCCCCCGGCATCACACCCAATGTGCCCGCGTAGGGCAAGACGCCACCCCCCGACATCACGCCCAATGTGCCCGCGTAGGGCGAGACGCCGCCCCCCGGCATCACACCTAATGTGCCAGCGTAAAACCGGCGAAAGACGACCTGACCGCCAAGCGCGACAAGCCCCAACGTAATATCGGATACCTCCCCACCGTGAAGTCGTGGGGAGGCTGTCGTGCCGCTGCTCCTCTTGCTCGTGCTGCTCGTCGTGGTGGCCGCGGGATGCGCGTCCGAGCCGCAGACACCCCCGCGGCCACCGGCGACGAAACCGGCCCAGCCGCCCGCCCCGCAGCCCAAGCCCATCGCTCCGAGGGAGCGCGACGTGAAGGTCCGGGTGCCGCAGGCCGCCTCGGGCCGCTACGCGGTGGTGCCCGGCGGCGGGCCCGCCCGGCCGGGACGGGGCGCGGCGGTGCGGTATCTGGTCGAGGTGGAGCGCGGGCTGCCGTTCGATCCGGTGGAGTTCGCCGCCGAGGTGCACAAGACGCTCAACGACATACGCGGCTGGGCCCGGTTCGAACGCGTGGACCACGGCCCGGTACGGGTGCGCGTCGCCCTGTCCAGCCCTCACCTGACCACCCGCGAGTGCCGCCCGCTGCGCACGGGAGGCGAGTTGTCCTGCTGGAACGGCCACCGCTCGGTCATCAACGCCCTGCGCTGGGCCAAGGGCGTCCCGCAGTACAAGGGCGATCTGGCCGCCTACCGCGACTACGTGATCAGCCACGAGGTCGGCCACGGCCTGGGACACCACCACCGCTCCTGCCCCGGCCCCGGCCGCCTGGCCCCGGTCATGGCGCAGCAGTCGAAGTCACTGGGCCGCTGCCGCCCCAACCCGTGGCCCTTCCCGAACCGCGAGCGGGACGAGGAACGCTGACCCCCGCACGCCCCCGCGGGCCGGCCGGGCGGGCGCTGCCGTGCCTGTTGCCGTGCCTGTTGCCATGCCTGTTGCCATGCCTGTTGCCATGCCTGTTGCCATGCCTGTTGACGGCGGGGATCCCCGCAGGCCAGAGTCCGGTTTCAGGCCAGTCCGCGTCCCGTGCCGACGCCCCGCAGCAGCGTGTCCACCACGCGCGCGGCCAGGGCGTCGGGGTCGCCGTCGCGGACCTGCACCGACTCGTGGATCAGCGCGTAGTAGACCCGCTTGGCCCACAGCGGGTCCACCTCCTCACGCAGCACCCCTGCCTCCTGGGCCTTCCTGAACAGCCGCTCGCAGCGCTCCTCCACGTCCGCGTGCACCCTGGCCACCTCGGGGTCGGCCGACAGCGCCCGGCTCATCGCGAAGCCCCAGTCGCTCTTGACCCGCAGCACGTTGGCGGTGACCTGGTAGAGCGCGACCAGCGGCGGCGTGGTGTCGGGATGGGCGGCCGCCACGGCCTCGGCGAACTGCCGGGTGGCCCAGGCCGCCATCGCGTCCACCAGCGCCTCACGCGAGGCGAAGCGCCGGTGCACGGTCGTGCGCGCCACCCCGGCCGCCTCGGCGATCTGCTCCATGCTGGCCGCCGGGTTCCTGCTGAGCACGCGCTCGGCGGCCTCCAGGATCGTGCGCATCGTGCGCTCGGTGTCGGAACGCGGCGCGCGGGTCGTCTCACTCACACGCCACAGGGTACGGCATCGTCCCCCCTTACGACAGACTTGCGTCATCGATGTTGCAAGTCGTAGAGTCGAGGCATCAAACGTGATGCGGATAGGAGAACGACGTCATGGACATGGGACTGACCGGCAAGACCGCCGTGGTGACGGGCGCGAGCAGGGGCATCGGGCTGGCGATCGTACGGGCGCTGATCGGCGAGGGGACGCGGGTCGTGGCGGCCTCGCGGACGATCACGCCCGAGCTCAAGGAGACCGGCGCCGCCCTCGTGACGGCCGACCTGTCCACCCCGCACGGGCCCGCCGAGATGATCGGCCGGGCGCTGGAGGAGCTGGGCGAGATCGACCTGCTGGTCAACAACGTGGGTGGCGGCGACACCGGCGATGAGCTCGCCGGCGGGTTCCTGGGCACCGATGACGACGTGTGGCGCCAGGTCCACGACCTGAACTTCCTCAGCGCCGTGCGCGTCACCCGCGCCGCCCTCCCTAGCCTGCTCAGGCAGCGCGGCGCGGTGGTCAACATCTCCTCCAACGGCGCCAGGATCCCGCACGCGGGGCCGATCTCGTACACGACGGCCAAGGCCGCGCTGACCGCGCTCGGCAAGGCTCTCGCCGAGGAGTTCGGGCCGCGTGGCGTGCGGGTCAACACCGTCTCGCCCGGCGCCGTGCTCACCTCCATGTGGGAGGCCCCCGGCGGGTACGGCGCCGCCGTCGCGGCCGCCCACGGCGTGGAGCACGAGCAGTTCCTGGCGGGGCTGCCGTCGAACGCCGGAATGACGACCGGTAGGTTCATCCAACCGGACGAGGTCGCCGCTCTGGTGACATGGCTGGCATCGCCGCACGCGGGAAGCGTCAGCGGCGCCGACTACGTCATCGATGGAGGGGCGATCAAAACCGTCTGACCTATCGCGATATATCGTAGGAAGAACAACCGGGGAGTCCCGTTCGGAGGGAACGGGATGATCGACCTTCCAGGGGAGAGTGGGCGATGGCAGGGATGCGGACAGCGCGGCGGATCCTGGCGGGCGGCGCGGCGCTCGCCGCGGCCGGCTGGGCACTGCGCGAGGTGCCGGCCGAGCTGGGCATGCGGCCGCTGGCGTCGGGGCCGGAACGGGCGTCGAGGATACGGCACTCGCCGCAGTTCAGGAACGGCTCGTTCGTGAACACGATGCCCGAGACGACCACCATGATGACCAGGCCTCCGGTGAGCCTGCTCGGCGAGCTGACCAAGGACAGGAACCAGCGCCACCCGGCCGGCCCCGTCCCGCTGCGCATCCCGCCGTCGGACCCGCCGCCCGCCGACGGGGTCCGCGCGATCTGGTACGGCCACGCCTCCACGCTGGTGGAGATCGAGGGCCGGCGGGTGCTGTTCGACCCGGTGTGGAGCAGGCGGCCCTCCCCCTCCCGGTTCGTCGGCCCCAAGCGGCACCACCCGGTGCCCGTGGGGCTGGACGAGCTGGGCGACGTGGACGCCATCGCCATCTCGCACGACCACTACGACCACCTCGACATGGCGACCGTGCGCACGCTGACCCGCACGCAGAAGGCGCCGTTCCTGGTGCCGCTGGGCATCGGGGCGCACCTGGAGCGGTGGGGCGTGCCCACCTACCGGATCATCGAGATGGACTGGGACGAGGAGACCGAGGTCGCGGGGCTGCGCTTCATCGCCACGGCGGCCCGCCACTTCTCCGGCCGCTCCCTCGTCCGCAATGACACGTTGTGGGGCTCCTGGGTGGTCGCGGGCGCGGCCAGGAAAGTCTTCTACGCGGGCGACTCGGGATACTTCGAGGGCTATCGGGGCATCGGGTCCGCGCACGGGCCGTTCGACCTGACGCTGATGCCGATCGGCGCCTACAGCCCGGCCTGGCCGGACATCCACATGGACCCGGAGCAGGCCGTCAACGCCCACCTCGACCTGGGCGGCGGCCTGCTGCTGCCGGTGCACTGGGCGACGTTCACGCTGGCCCTGCACCCGTGGGCGGAGCCGGTGGAGCGGCTGTGGCGGGAGGCCAAGGCGCGCGATGTGAAGGTGGTCGTGCCGCGCCCCGGTGAGGCCGTGGACACCTCAGCCGCCCCTGCGGTGGAGGGCTGGTGGGAGATGCTGGGCTGAGAGCTTCGTCAGCTCGCGATGTCGCGATCGGCGCAGAGCGCGGCGAGGACCTCGTCGCGGTCGGCGCAAAGTGCGGCGAGGACCTCGTCGCGGTCGGCGCAGAGTGCGGCGAGGACCTCGTCGGGGTCGTCGGGCACGTGTACGTAGGCGCGCAACGAGGCGAGGTGCGCCTCGCACTCCGTCTGGAGGCGTAGCAGGTCGCCGAGGTCGGGCGGTGGCCACGGCGGCCCCTCCCCGAGGGTGTCTCATTCGGCGAGCTGCTCGGCGGCCCGCGCGAGCGCGGCGTGCAGGTCGCCGCGTTCCGGGTTGCCGGCGCCCAGCCACAGTGCCCGGGCCCGCTCGCGGAGCGCGTGCCGTTTCCTGCGGCCTGGGTACCGTGCGCGGCGGCCGGCCGGGCCGCCCTCGCCCGTGGCCTCGGCCAGGCGGGCGGGGCCGGCCTCGAAGACGCGGGGCGAGAGCAGTCGCATCGTCTGCGCGACCCCGGCGAACAGCCGCAGCCGCTCTGTCCGCTCGCGGTGGTTTCCCGGTTCGCGCAGACCCGCGCGGGTGCACGCCTGGCCCACGCGGTAGGCCAGCAGCGGGAGCAGGTGGGAGTGCAGGCGCGCGGCCAGGTCGGCGGCGTGGTGCGCCTGTTCGGCGGTGTGCAGGGCGGCTCCGTGCCAGGGGGTGGCGCCTGACTGGAGCTTGAATCCGCCCAGGTGGGCGAAGTCGCGTATTTCATCCCGGATCGAGTCGGCCGTCCCGGCGTCGGTGACCGGCTCCGCCTCGATCAGGGCGGTCCTGCGGTTGTCGAAGGGTTCTGCCATGAGTGTCTCCTCTGCCCTGGCAGGGCCTTTGCAGTCCCGTGGCGGGCGGAACGTACAGTTTTGACGTGAGCAACCTGGAACGTGACCCGCAGGAGATCCGCTGCGCCACCGGTGTGGGCGCCGAGGCCGAGGTGCTGACAGGACGGGAGGTGCTGACGGGGCGGGAGGTGCCGCTGGGCGGGCCGCGGGCGATGACGGTGAGCAGGACGTTGCCGGGCGTGCGCCGGCGGATGATCGGCGCGTGGTGCTTCGTGGACGCCTACGGGCCCGAGCGGGCCGTGATGCGGGTGCCGCCGCATCCGCACACCGGGCTGCAGACGGTCAGCTGGCTGATCGCCGGGGAGGTGCTGCACCGTGACAGCCTCGGCACGCTGCGGGAGGTCCGCCCCGGGCAGCTCAACCTCATGACGGCCGGGCGCGGCATCTCGCACTCGGAGGAGTCCGCGGCGGGGGTGCTGCACGGGGTGCAGCTCTGGGTGGCGCTGCCCGGCGCGCACCGGCACACCTCGCCGGCCTTCGAACACCATCCGTCGTTGCCCGTCCTGTCCGGCTCCGGTTTCGAGGCGACCGTCGTCATGGGGTCGCTCGGCGGGGTCTCCTCGCCCGCCACCGCCTACAGCCCGCTCGTGGGGGCCGAGGTCGCCGTGGACGGCTCGTGCGAGGTGCCACTCGATCTCGGGTACGAGCACGGGCTGCTGCTGCTCAACGGTGAGGTGGCGGAGCTGGGGCGGGGGCCGCTGACATACCTGCCGCCGGGACTCTCCGGGGTACGGCTGTCGGGGCGCGGACGGGTGTTGCTGATCGGCGGGGAGCCGTTCAGCGAAGAGATCGTCATGTGGTGGAACTTCGTGGGCCGCTCCCACGACGAGATCGCCGCGTACCGGAAGGAGTGGATGGAGGGCGAGGGGTTCGGGGCCGTCGAGGGGTTCGACGGCGCGCCGCTTCCCGCGCCGGTCCTGCCGGGCATCCGGCTCAAGCCGCGCGGGCGGGTGCGCGAGTAGACCCGACGCTAGTTGCGGCGGGTGGTGGTGTAGATCACGTCGAGGCCGGTGGCGTTCTCCGGTACGTCGGCCAGCAGGCGCACCATCTCCCCGGTGAAGTCGATCACCTGGATCTGCTGCCCGCCGGCCGACGGGTCAGGGCGAACCCAGCAGGCCAGGTGGTCGTCGTCGTACCAGGTGGCCAGGCCGGTGCAGGGTGACTCGACGCGCTTCACCTCGGCGCCGGTCCGGGAGTCGTACAGGCAGTTGTCGCCGTTGCGCAGGCCCGGGCAGTTGGTGACGAACAGCTTGCCGGACGGCGAGAACATCGCCTCCGCGATGCCCGCCCCGACGTTGGGCAGGCGGCGCACGCGCAGCCCGCGAGCGTCGAAGAAGCGCAGCGCCTGCTGGCCGGCGTCGTTCGACAGGGCCACGACGCCGGTGCCGTCCTGGTCGAAGCCGTACCTGATGCCCTTGAGCGAGCCTTCCCTGAGCGAGGCGACGGTGGCCTTGCGGGCGGTGACGTCCACGATGGCGAAACCGGTGGACTGCCAGAGCTGCTTGACCGGGTTGCCGATGTTGACCAGCAGGCGGGTGCTGTCGCGCGACCAGCCCTGTACGTACGCGCTGAGCGGCTGGCGGGAGGTCTTCACCGTGAACCGCCGTGATGTCATCTTGTCCGTGATCTCCACGGTGTCGTAGCCGTCGACGTAGCTCTTGCCGCGCTGGGCCAGGTACCGGCCGTTGGGCGAGAGCATGCTCTCCCACGTGTTCTTATAGCTGGTGAACGACCCGGTGAGGGAGTCTCTCGCGTAGTACACCCACGCACCGGATTTGGCGTCCTTGACCAGGTATGTGGTGAGGCGGACCGGGTCAGCGGGACTCTCGTAGACAGTGGCGCCGGTGTCGGGCAGCTTCACCGGGATCAGGTTCGCGGTCGGAACCGGGGACGGGGAGGCCGTGGCGGGGACGGTCTGGCTGGGGCGGGGCTGCGGCTTGATCGGCAGGCTGACGGCGGTGACCACGACTATGGCGACGGCCGCCACCAGGGCCACACCCGCCACGCCCGCCCCGATCAGCCAGTTCCTCCTGTTGCCCGTGGACCGCGGCCAGGCGGGCGGCTGACCTGGGGAGCCGGCCGTTCCCGTCGGCGGCGGGTAAGCGGGATCGTGGAAGGGGGCGGGTTGGGCCGAGCGGCCGAAGTCTGGCCGGGCACTTGGCGGCGGCGGTCCGGAGCCGGGCGGCGGGAAACCGGATGACCTGCCACTCGGAGGTGGCGGCCCCGAGCCGGGCGGCGGGAAGGGGAACGGCCTCCCGCTCGGAGGCGGCGGCCCCGAGCCGGGCGGCGGGGAGCCGGTGCCGGGAGCGGTGCCGGGAGCGGTGCCGGGGATGGAGGACTGCTGAGGGCCCGATGGGTGGCCGACGGCCGGCGACTGCGGAGGGCCGGAGGACGGGGGGTGCCAGGGAGCCTGTCGAGAGAGATCGCCGCTGGGTGCGGCGGAGGGGTGGCGGACGTCGTCCGGGGCGGTGGAGGGACGGTGGAGGTCGTCCGGGGCGGCGGAGAGGTGGTGGGAGGTGGTGGTGGAGGGGTGGTCCAGGAGGCGGAGGATGACCTGGTCGGCGGGCGGCCGATGGGCGGGGTCCTTGGACAGGCAGGCGGCGAGGAGGTCGCGGAGGGGGCCCGTGAGGTGGGAGAGGTCAGGGGCGGCGTGCAGGACGCGGTGGATGATGGCCGGGACCGTCTCGGCTTCGAAGGGGCCGGCTCCCCCGGCCGCGAACACCATCGTGCCGGCCCAGGCGAACAGGTCGGCGGGCGGGCCGACGGGGTGGGCGAGGATTTGCTCGGGGGCCATGAAGGCGGGCGTGCCGAGCGGGGTGGAGGTGATCGTCGAGGTGGCGTCGAGGGCTTTGGCGATGCCGAAGTCGATCACGCGGGGGCCTTCGGTGCCGAGGAGCACGTTGGCGGGGCTGAAATCGCGGTGCACGATGCCGGCCTGGTGGATCGCGGCGAGCGCGGTGGCCGTGCCGACGGCGAGGCGGTGCAGGGCCGCCTCCGTGCGCGGGCCCTCGTCGGCGACGGCCTGTTGCAGGGACGGGCCGTCGACGTACTCGCTGGCGATGTACGGCCGCTGCTCGTGTACGCCGGTCCCGAGCACCTGCGCGATGCAGAACGGCGCCACCCGCCGCGCGGCCGCCGCCTCCCTGACGAAGCGCTCCGCCGCCACCTCGTCGCTCGCCAGGTGCGGGCGCAGCCACTTGATCGCCGCCTGGGTGCCCTGGTCGTCCACCCCGAGGTAGACGACGCCCTGTCCGCCCTCTCCCAGGCGCCCCCGGAGTTCGTAGCCTCCGAGACTGGCGGGATCTCCTGCTCGCAGCTCAGAAATCGACGGCATACGGGGATTATGCGCCCAGAAAGTTGCAATCGGCTTTCACCGATTCGCAGCTTTCGTCCCACGGCGGGGGCGGGGTCAGGTCAGTCTTTGTGCCTTGCTGAGCAGGCGTTGCGCCACCACCACCAGCGCCAGGAACACCCCGCTGACCACCTGCTGGAACGCCGAGGTCAGACTCCCCACCTGGTTGATCAGACTCTGGATGACCCCGAGCAGCAGCACTCCTGCCACCGACCCCGTGATGCCCCCGGCGCCGCCGGTCAGGAGGGTGCCGCCGATGACGACGGCGGCGATGGCGTCCAGTTCGAGGCCGATGCCGAGGATCGTCACCCCGGAGGAGAGCCGGGCGGCGTTGAGGGCGCCGGCCAGGCCCGCCAGGAGGCCGGACATGACGTACACGTACACCTTCGTGCGCGTGACCGGCACACCCATGAGGGCGGCGGCCTGCTCGTTGCCCCCGATGGCGTACACGTTCTGGCCGAAGCCGGTGCGCTGGAGCAGGACCATCGCGACGAGGGCCAGGGCGACGGTGATGTACACGGGGTAGGACAGGCCGAGGATCTCGCCCTGGCCGAGGGTGGCGAAGGCGCGGTCCTTGACGAGGTAGGTGACGGCGCCCTCGTCGGAGATCGCCAGCATCAGGCCGCGCACGCCGAGCAGCCCGGCCAGGGTCACGATGAACGGCGCCATCCCCGTACGCGCGATGACCAGTCCCTGCAGCAGCCCCACCACCCCGCACACCGCCAGGGGCAGCAGGAGGGCGACGAGGAGGCCGTACTGGGAGCCGTAGGCCGCCAGCACCCCGCCCAGTACGAACAACGACCCCACGGACAGGTCGATGCCGCCACTGATGATCACGAACGTCATGCCGATCGCGATGATCGCCAGGAACGACGAGGACACGACGACGCTGGCCGCGTTCCCTGGCGTGGCGAAGGAGTCGAAGGCCAGGCTGCCCACGATCACCAGCAGTCCCAGCACCATGGAGGCGCCGTGCTGCTGGAGCACCCGGCTCACCTGTTCGCGGTTCAACGGGTCTCCCGTTTCCTGGTGGCGTACACGGCGGCCAGGATGATGACCGCCTGGACCATCTGGGTCCACGACTGCGGCAGGTTGTGCTTGATCAGCGTGGCCGCGAGGAGTTGCATGAGCAGCGCGCCCATGACGGTGCTGAGCACCCTGATCCGGCCGCCGGTCAGCGGGGTGCCGCCGACCACGACGGCGGTGATCGCCGACAGCTCGATGAACTGGCCGAGCGAGGTCGGGTCGCTGGCCTGCAGCCGGGCCGTGGCCAGCACTCCGGCCAGGGCCGCGAGGAGGCCGGAGATCACGTACACGGTCAGGAGCACCCGTTTGACGGGCAGTCCGGACAGCTCGCTGGCCGACCGGTTGCCGCCGATGGCGACGACCTGCCGCCCGAACGTGGTGCGCCGCACCACGAACAGCACGATCACGGTCAGCGCCGCCGCGATGAGCACGATCACCGGGAGCCCGGCCACCGAGCTGCTGCCCAGCGCGATCAGGCCGGGGTTGCGGAACTCGACGAGCTGCGGCACCAGGACGTTCGCCAGGCCGCGCACGCCGACCAGCAACGCCAGTGTCGCCACGATCGGCTGCACCCCCACGTACGCGACCAGCGCCCCTCCCGCGGCCCCTGCCACCGCGCCGCCGATCACGGCCACGATGAGAGCGGGCAGCCAGCCGTACCCGAGGTAGAGCACGGTCAGCGCGGCGGCCAGCGCCATCACCGAGCCGACGGACAGGTCGATGCCCTGGGTGCCGATCACCAGCGCCATGCCCAGCGAGATGATCACGATGGGGGTGACCTGGACGAGCTGGGTGCGGAAGTTGGAGGCGTCCAGGAAGTGCGGGGTGAACAGCACGTTGAACAGCAGCAGCGCCAGTACGGCCGCGTACACGCCGTAGTCCTGCACCCAGGCGAACACCTGCGGCTTGAGCACGGTCATGCGCCCGCCGCGCCCGCCCTGCCGTGAGGTGAGCTCAGCCATCGGCCTGCTCCGCGATCGTCGCCATGATCCTCTCCTCGGTCACCTCGTCGCCCGACAACTCGCCGACGACCGTGCCCTCGCGCAGCACGAGGATCCTGTCGGCGCCCTCGACCAGCTCCTCCAGGTCGGAGGAGATCAGCAGCACGCCCAGCCCTTCCTCGGCCAGCTCGTCGATCAGCGCCTGCACCTCGGCCTTGGCCCCGACGTCGATGCCCCGGGTGGGCTCGTCCAGCAGCAGCACCTTGGGGCGCACGGCCAGCCAGCGGGCCAGCAGCACCTTCTGCTGGTTGCCGCCGGACAGCTCGGAGACGAGCTGGTTCGGCGAGGCGGCCTTGATCCTCAGCCTCCGCATGAAGATCCCGACCACCCGGTCGATCTTCGCCTCGGACACCACGCCCGCCCTGCCCAGGGAGGGCAGGGCGGCCAGGGCGATGTTCTCGCGCACGGACAGGGTCGGGATGATGCCCTCGGCCTTGCGGTCCTCGGGCAGCAGGCTGACGCCCGCCCTGATCGCCGCCGCCGTGGACCCCTGCCGCAGCGGGAGCCCGGCCACGAGCACCTGCCCGCCGTCCAGGGGAAGCGCGCCGACGATGGCCTTGGCGGTCTCGGTACGTCCCGCGCCCAGCAGACCGCCCAGCCCGACGACCTCACCGGGCTTGACACTCACGTCCACGCCGTCGAGCACGTGACGCCGCGTGAGCCCGCGTGCCTCGACGGCCGGCACGTGCCCGTTGCCCCGCTCCTCGCCCGGGGACGCGGTGGCGGGGCGGCGGTCGCGGGCGAAGCTGGTCATGCCGTCCGAGCGGACCACGTTCAGGTCGCGCCCGAGCATGAGCGAGATCAGCCGCAGCCGTTCCAGCTCCGCCAGCGGGCCCGTGTGCGCCAGGCGGCCGTCCCGCAGGACGGTCACCCGGTCGCACACCCGGTACAGCTCGTCGAGGCGGTGGCTGACGTACAGGACGGCGATCCCGCTGTCCCGCAGCCGCCTGATCACCCCGAACAGCGTCTCCACCTCGCGCGGCTCCAGCGACGACGTGGGCTCGTCCATGATGACCACCCGCGCGTCCACCGAGACCGCCCGCGCCAGGGCGACCATCTGCTGCGCCCCGACCCCGAGCGTGCGCAGCGGCCGCCGTACGTCGGTGGCCACGCCGTAGCCGGCCAGAACGCGTTCCGCCTCCGTGTACATGGCGGTCGCGTCGATCACCCCGAACCGGCCGCGCGGCTCGCGGCCGAGCAGCAGGTTGCGGGCCACCGACATCATGGGGACGAGGTTGACCTCCTGGTAGATGGTGGAGATCCCGGCGCGCTGCGCTTCCATGGGGGTGCCGAACGCGGCGGGGACGCCCTGGTAGCGCAGTTCGCCGCCGTCCGGCTGGTACACGCCGGTGAAGACCTTGATCAGGGTGGACTTGCCCGCGCCGTTCTCGCCGACGAGCGCGTGCACCTCGCCCGGCTGCAGGGCGAGGGACACGTCGTCGAGGGCGAGCACGCCGGGGAAACGTTTGCTGACCTCCCTGGCTTCGAGAACCGGTTCCAAGTCAGTACGCCTCACCGAGGGAGTCCTTGGCGTTGGTCGTGTCGTAGTCGCGGTCGGAGATGATCACCTTGTCGGGGATGGCCTCGCCGTCGAGGAACTTCTGGGCGGTCTCGAAGGCGAGCGGGCCGAAGCGCGGGTTGGACTCGATGACCGCGTGCAGCCAGCCGTCGGCGATGCCCTGGACGGCGCTGCGGGTGCCGTCCACCGAGACGATCTTGATGTTGCCTGCCTCCTTGCCCGCGCCCTTCAGCGCGGTGACCGCGCCCAGCGCCATCTCGTCGTTCTCGGCGTAGATGCCGTTGATGTCGGGGTTGGACTGGATGAGCTGCTCGGTGACCTGCTGCCCCTTCTCGCGGGCGAACTCGCCGGTCTGCTCGAACGAGATCGTGATCCCGGGGGCCTTCTCCTTGACGCGGTCCTTGAAGCCGTTCGTCCGCTCGGTGGTGACGTTGTTGCCCGGCGCGCCGAGCAGGATCGCCACCTTGCCCTTCCCGGACAGGGCATCGATCATGCGGTCGGCGGCACGCTTGCCCTGCTCGTAGAAGTCCGAGCCGATGAACGTCAGGTAGTCGCTGCACGCCTTGGCGTTGATCTTGCGGTCGACCGTGATGATGGGGATCTTCTTGGCGGCGGCCTGCTGGAGCACCGGCTCCCAGCCGTCGGAGTTCAGCGGGGCGATGACCAGGAGCCGCACGCCCTGCGCGATGAGCTGCTGGACGTCGGTGATCTGCTTGGAGAACTGCGACTGGGCGTTGGTGACCTTGAGGTTCGTGATGCCGAGCTTGGCCGCCTCATCCTTGATCGACTTGGTCTCGGCGATGCGGAACGGGTTGGCCTCCTTCTCCGACTGGGAGAAGCCGACCGTGGCCGTCTTGAGGTCGAACTTCGTGCCGCCGAACTGCTCCAGCGTGCATGTCGGCCCGGCCGTGCCCGAAGGCGTCTGGACGACCTGCTGCCCCGCCGTGCTGGTGGCGGCGGGCGCGCTCTGCGGCTCCTCCGCCTTGGCGCAGGCCGCCGCGGTGAGGAGGACGGCCAGCGCCAGCGCGGCCGTCCGGAGATGGGGGGTCATCGCGGTTCCTTTCCTATCAGGTGCGGCGCCCGGGCCACGAGAGCCCGGGCGCTCGAGAGGGTCAGCTACAGGTCGGGTTGATCGCGCTCGTCAGCGCCTTGTGGGCATCGTGTACGCGCTTGACGTCGGGCTTGGTGACGGCCCTGTCGTACGTCATGAGGCCGTTGATCTCGGTCTCGACGTCCGTCGTCTGGGTGTAGATCGCGGCGCTGAGCTGCTCGCAGGCGTGCAGCTTCTCCAGTTCCTTGATCATGTTCACGTAGCGGGTGGTGAGGGACGCGGGGTCGGGCTCCACCGCGTAGCCCCAGCCGCCGCCGGACCAGGTGTGGCCGACCACGGGCAGGGCCAGGCCGCCGTACTCGCCGATGACGTTCGCCCTGGTGCCCGATGGTTTGCCGGGGTTGCCGGGGCCGGGGTAGATGTGGAAGTCCTTGACGTCGCCGTTGCCGCCGTCCACGGCGCCGCAGCAGTTGATCCCGCTCATGTTGTTCACCAGGCGGGAGGGGTCCCAGCCCTTGACCATGTCGGCGATGCGCGCCTGGTCGTACTGGCCCCAGCCCTCGTTGAACGGCACCCACATCACGATCGACGGGCTGCTGCGGTGCTGGTCGAACATCTCGCGCAGCTCGGCCTCGAACTGCGGCCTGTCGGTGGTGCGGAAGGCGGCGGGCATGTCCTGCCAGACCAGCAGGCCGAGCTTGTCGGCGTGGTAGTACCAGCGGTCGGACTCGACCTTGGTGTGCTTGCGCACGACGTTGAAGCCGAGGGCCTTGGTCTGCTCCAGGTCGTAGCGCAGCGCCTCGTCGGTCGGCGGCGTGTAGATGCCGTCGGGCCAGAAGCCCTGGTCGAGCGGGCCGATCTGGAAGACCGGCTGCCCGTTGAGCAACATGCGGTTGCCGGACAGCTCGATGGAGCGCATCCCGAAGTACGACTCCACCTTGTCGCTCTTGAGCCTGACCTCCAGGTCGTACAGGTGCGGGTCGTCAGGGGACCACAACTTCGGGTTCGGCACGGGCAGCCGCAGCTTCTGGCCGACCTGCCCGTGGATGACGCCGACCACGCGCCGGCCGTCCCTGGCGATCACGGTGGCGGTGCCCGGGGAGCCCTGGACGGTCACGTACAGGGCCTTGGCCTCCAGGTCGGGGACGGTGTCCACGCGCTCGATACGGTCCTTGGCGACCGGCTCGATCCAGACGGTCTGCCAGATGCCGGACACGGCGGTGTACCAGATGCCGCTCGGGTTGAGCCGCTGCTTGCCGATGGCCTGGGCGCCGTTGTCGGTGGGGTCGTACACGCCGACGACCAGTTCCTGCCTGCCCTCGCGCTTGAGCGCGCCGGTCACGTCCACGCTGATCCGGTCGTAGCCGCCCTTGTGGGTGGTGACCTGCTTGCCGTTCACGTAGACGGCGGCGTCCCAGTCGACGGCGTCGAGGTGCAACATCAGCCGCTCGCCGCGCCAGGTGCGGGGCACCTCGAACGTGCGGCGGTACCACATGCGCTCCTCGTGCCGGCCGATGCCCGACAGCTGCGACTCCACCGGGTACGGCACCACGATCTTCTCGGGCAGCTTGCGGCCGATGGGCGCGGCCTCGCCCTCCTTGGCCGGGCCGAACTCCCAGGCGCCGTTGAGGCTGCGCCAGCGGTCGCGGACGAGCTGCGGCCTGGGGTAGTCGGGCAGCGGGCTCGCCGGGTTCACGTCGTCGGCCCACTTCGTCCTGAGGACGTAGGTGGAGGCGTTGACCACGTGGGCGAAGGGGTAGGCGGCCAGCGGGGTGCCGTCGGCGTAGGTGATGCCGCCGTTGCCGTCGTAGGAGGTGCGGACGGTGCTGCCGGCCTTCGACGGAACCGGATATTTAAGCTTCAGCTCCACCGTTTCCGGATTTTTCTGGACTGCTGAGGTGACGGGCCAGGCCGCGCTTCCGACCGTGACCGCCAGCTTCCCGGCGGCGTCCGCGGGCAGGGCGCTCAGCGGCTTGGCGTAGGTGAGCGTCGCGACGTCACCGGCCGCGTTCAGCCTGGCGTCGTACGGACCGTCCGGCTGGAAGTCCGCCGGCACGGTGAACGCCTCCATGGGCACGATGGCCTTCGGCTGGCTCGGGCTCTGCCAGCGCAGCCGCAGGTTGGCGCCGCCGAAGTGCTCGAAGTACTCGACCTTGACGTCGTACTTCGTGCCCGCCTCCAGGGCGATCGGGGTGCCGGCGTGCTCCACGTCCCAGTCGTCCACCCAGTGGTCGATGATCGGCTTGCCGTCCACCCACAGGCGGTAGCCGTTGTCGCCGACGATGGAGAAGGTGTAGGTCTCGGAGTATTTCGCGGTGATCTGCCCCGTCCACCGTACGGTGACGTCGTCCTCCCTGCCGGTCAGCAGCTTGAACGTCGGGTTCAGGTCGGACATCTCCAGGTTCGGGTCGATGATGCTCGCCTTGAGCTCGGCGAAGTCGAACTTCCCTGCCGCCGAGGCCAGGTAGTAGTCGCCGCGCAGCCCGTTCCGCTCGGGAAGGGCGGCGGAGTCGGCTGAGGCGAGGGCTGGCATCTGCCATAAGACGGACATCAGTACGGCCAGCAACAACGCGAGGCGCTTACGCACGGGGGGTCCTTTCGAAACGCGCCGATCAGGTTCGGACAGCTTTTGACCCTGACATGCTCCAAAGTAAGCACCGGCGGACCGAGGCGGTCAAGATTTCCGATCAAATTCGTTCTCGTTCGGTCAGAGGTGAACTTGGGTTGGCGCGTCGACTATGATCGGGCCGTGAGCGACACGCAGAGTGACGGACGCAGGCCGGTGTTCGCCGCTGAACGCCGGCAGCGCATCCTCGAACTCGTGCGTGCCAACGGCGCCGTGTCGCTGCGCGAGCTCGCCCAGTCCGTGCACTCCTCCGAGGTGACCGTCCGCCGCGACCTGCGCGCGCTGGAGTCGGAGGGCCTGCTCAACCGCCACCACGGCGGCGCCACCATGCCGGGCGAGCTGTCCCGCGAAGCCGGCTACGCGCACAAGGTCTCCCTGGAGTCGGCCGAGAAGGCCGCCATCGCCGACCTGGCCGGAGCCCTGGTCGAGGACGGCGACGCGATCGTGGTCGGGCCCGGCACCACCACGCAGGAGTTCGCCCGCCGCCTGGCCAGGCATTCCGAGCTGGCCGTGGTGACCAACTCACTGCTGGTCGCCCAGGTGCTGGCCGGGTCGCCGCGGATCGAGGTGATGCTGACCGGCGGCACCCTGCGCGGCTCGATCCTGGCCCTGGTGGGCAGCGCCGCCGAGCACTCCCTGGCCGGGCTGCGCGTGCGCCGGGCCTTCATCTCCGGCAACGGGCTCACCGCCGAGCGCGGGCTGTCCACACCCAACATGCAGGTCGCCGGGGTGGACCGGGCGCTGGCGGCGGCGGCCGAGGAGGTCGTGGTGCTGGCCGACCACACGAAGATCGGCGTGGACACCATGGTGCAGACCGTCGCCCCCGACCGCATCGACCACCTGGTCACCGACGACTCCGCGGCCCGCGACGTCCTCGACGAGCTGAGCGCCCGCGGCGTCCGCCTCCACGTCGCCCAATTCTGACCGCCCGCCGGCGCCTCGCGGGTAGCTGCATGGCCTTCCATGGGGGGCGCTGCGCGCCATGGGATTCCAGACAGCTCTTCCCAAGGGGCTCGCGCCCCTTTCGAACCCCCGACAAGCCCGCTCGCTGACGCTCGCCGAACCCGCCC
This sequence comes from Nonomuraea insulae, assembly GCF_042656245.1. Taxonomy (NCBI): domain Bacteria; kingdom Bacillati; phylum Actinomycetota; class Actinomycetes; order Streptosporangiales; family Streptosporangiaceae; genus Nonomuraea; species Nonomuraea insulae. Next base: position 147,282 of record NZ_JBHSPA010000048.1, on the reverse strand, counting down.
GAGCCCCGGTTACACGGTGGGCCGTTGGACCCCACCCCGAGCGGTCCTCGCTGATCGCTCGGGCTGACCGCCCGGGGGCTCGCTGACGCTCGCCTCTGGATCCGCCCGGCACCGTGTGTGCGGTGAGCCGGGCTTTCACGTTCTCCCGCGTCCGTGGATCGTCGAACGATCGCCTTCATCGCCAGCCGGAACCGACGCGTCTTCCGCCGTCGGCGTTCTTCTCCCTTTTCCCTACAGTTAACCTGGAGGATTCCGCATGGTCACCTCAGTATCTTCGCGGTATGTCCGGAGTATATTTCCGGATATCGCGGTTGCGTAAACGGTGGAACAGCGGGGATTATTCGCTTGATTCCACAAGAGAGGGAACCAATGAACAGAATCGGCGCTTTATTCGTATCCACCCTCTTTTTCGCGGCTACGGCAATCGTCACCACTACCCCCGCGCACGCGGCCGCCGCCTGCGGCTACTACATGCAGCTCTGGATGCCCGCGCCGCTGCATTACCCGTGGACGTTGGAGATCGATGCAAAAGCCGTCAATTCGGCCAAGCCGGCTGGCTGCCGGGTCAAAGTTTACACACATTTCAACCTCAAGGGCCTGTCCGGAACCAGGATAGCGAAATCGAGCCGCAACGATACCTTCAGCTACAGCTCGCCTTCACCCGGATTCACGGTTTACAGCTACAGCGCGGGAGCAGCCGGCGCGTCGAATCGCATCATCATGAACAACGACGACGCCGCATCCGCGAAACTGGACCACGTCGAGACGTACTACGTGCTCTACAAGAACGAGAAATACGTGAAGACGTGTGCCTACGGGCAGAGCCAAGACTCCTGGTGTGGCTGAGCGGATCTCCTGAAAGGGTGCTGCGCGCGACCGCGACCGACCCGCTGCAGGCGCAGTTATGGCCGCAGCGGGTCGCTTGCCGAGTTGCTCGGTCGCGAATCCCGGCGAGTGTGACATCTACGCGGCCACCAGGGGCCCCTCAGCGGTCCGCACCCTGCAGGCGGCTGACCCAGACTTCTAAGCACGTCTTGGGGTGATGGCGTGACGTCGGCCGGCCGGTTTACGATCACCGGAAACCCTGTCCACGACGATCACCTGGGGGGCCGCAATGTCAGTCGGCGTTTCGCGTTCGGGGTTTTTAGCGTTCCTCGGCGTCCTCGCCCTCGCGGGCGCCGTGCTAGTGGCGATCGTCGCCTTCCGCGGCACCGACGACCAGCGGTTCATCCGCTCAGCCGCAGAGATGGAAGCGTTCGCCCGCACAATGAGGGACGGTGACCGGCTCGGCCTCCGCACCGTCGGCGGGATGGACTTCGAGGAGGTCCGCCGCGAGCGCGGGGTGGTCGTTTTCCAACAGGGCGAGACCTTGGCCAGCCCCTACGGCTACGCCTGGAGCCCACAGGGCAATCCAGCCCGACTCCTTGAGGACGTGGAGTGGTCAGAGGATCACGTCGATCACTATTTCGAGCATCTGCACGGCGCCTTCTACTCCTGGCATGGAAGGCGCTGACGCGCGGCTGAGCTTCGGTCGGCCACGGCCGCAGACGCGGAGTCTGCCACAGCTATGCCGGGCTCCGTGGCCAATGCGGCATTCCATGATCACGCGCCAGGTAGTCTGAGACATTCCACCCGGCACGCCATGATCGCTGAGACAACCGCATCCTTGACGTCTCAGCCGACTTGGCGTCCACCAGGTCAAAGCCTCGCGCGCACGCCAAGTTCAATGAGACGGGACAGAAAGGGACCGAGCATGAAGCTACGAGCGCTGCTCCGCTTCACCAAGGAGGCCTGAGTGCCATCCTTGTCCGCCGCGGAGTTCGGCGAACTCTGGGACACATTCGAGCACACCGCGTTCAAGTTCGAGATGCGTGACCGTTACAACGTGGCGTCCGAGCAAGAGTCGCTGCGCCGCTTCCTCGCCGGCCAGCCGGATCCCGAGCGGGCGGCGCGGCCGTGGCTCGCCAAGATGAAGGCCGCGACCGGGTCGGGTAGGCGGGTCGAGCGGGTGCGGATCGTTTCGGAACCTTACAGCGAGTACGTGCGCTTCCTGCTCGACGGCACCCCGCTCAACATCGCTGCGGGTGAGGACATCCGATATCTGGAACGTCCACGTGCGGCCCGGATGGGGCTCCCCGGCCACGACTTCGCGCTGTTCGATTCCGCGCGTCTTGTGCTGCTCCGCTTCGATGCCGACGATCGGCCTCTCCGGCACGAACTGGTGACCGATCCTGGTGCAGTGCTCCAGCACTGCCAGTGGCGGGACGCCGCCTGGCACCACGCCGTGCCGTTCGAGCGGTACGCGGGCCAGTAGCATCGGCGCGTGACGCGGGTTCGGGAAGCCCGCGAGGGCCTCGGTCGGCAACTAGGGAGCCGGGGCAGCCCGATCGCTCTCCGCCTCGCCGGCCAGGACGTCGCGGACCACGCCCGGGTACCGCTGGATCAGCTCACGGAGCACTGCTTCCGCTTCGACGACCTGGGGTGGCTTCGCGCGATTGCGGCGGATCGCCGCTCCGAAGTCAGCCAATCCCCGGTGGAGCTGGAGGCGGTCGGTCCAGCTCCGCGCCAGGTCCTCGATCGTGCCGCCCGCTTCCGCGATCGCCACCTCCTGCAGGCGCTCCAGTGCGGCGGGGTCGGCACCGTCGTCGATCGCCTCCTGCTGGACGCGCCGGATGTCCTTCGGCGTGATCGTTTCCAGGTTGTGCAGCCACCAGGATGGGTCGTAGTCAAAACGCTTCATGAGGCCTCTCCGCACATCAGGCGCATCACGCCGCATCGCAGGCTCTGACCTGCGGCTGTCCATGCCTAGGACGGTAGAGGAGGCTTTGCTTCAGCCCCAAGATGTTTGCTCATGTTTGCTTCAAGGAAGTCGAGCGAGTGCTTCGGCGACAAGCCGCCGGGCGTTCTGACCGTATACAGCCGATCGCTGAAGCAGACCGAACGCGCGACCGTACATCGCGATCTCGTTCGGCTCAGTGATGGTCAGTTCCGCCGAGTACGTCTCCAGCATCACCATGCGCTCGTCGAACATGATGAACATGTTTCCTGGCCAGATCTCGTACGCCGCCCGGACAGGGATGACGCCGAGGCTGAGCCGGGGCAGCGACATGACCGCCAGGAGCCGATCGAGCTGGCCTCGCATCACTCCCGGACCGCCGATGTTCGTGTGAAGCGCCTGCTCTCCCAGGAGCACGTTGAACATGCGGTCGCCCCGGTACAGGTATTGCTGGCGTTCCATACGGGCCTCGACGCCCGCCTCGATGTCGTTCGGCCCGTCGCCCATGAAGTCGGCCAGTTGCCGCATGAGCGTTTCGGCGTACTCAGCCGTCTGGAGGGTTCCCCAGATGATGGCGGGATTGTAGGCGCGGAAAACACGCGTCCGCTCGTACTGGTCGAGGGAGCGTCGCTGCCGATGACGCGTGCCGGCCCGGAGGGCGCGTCGCCACTCCATCCACAAGGTTTCGATCGTGCGGACCGCTGCCACGAGATCGGGCAGAATGTCCTCGCGCCGGCAATGGCTCAGCCAAAGCCGGACGTCGGCTTCGGTCGCGGCCTGTTTGCCGTGCTCGATCTTGCTGATCTTGGAGAGTTGCCAGCCGGTCAGCTCGGCGAGCGCGCGCCCGGTGAACCCCGCTTGGAGGCGGATCTCACGCAACCGGATGCCGAGCGCCTCACGCGATCGCTGAGCTTCTTGAGACACTGTTCAGATCTTGTACTCGTCGTGAGGAACAGCCTGCGCCCACAGCAGATCGCGAACCTCTGCGCACCGTGCCACCACGGCGGCGTCGGTGACGAGTTCGGAGCCGAGCACACGGCCATCGTCGTCGAACCGGCCGACCGCCAGCAATCGATCGTCGAACAGCCACCAGTCGGCGCCGCTCATCGGCAGTTCGAGTCGGGACAGGCGATGGCGCGGCAACCAGCGGATGTCCTCACCGGCCTCCAGATTGGTCGGAGCAACAGCGTGCTCCCATCGTATGTAGTCGCTGACCGGCTCTGTGACCACGCGGACCCGCCGTACGATCCGATCGGCGGACGTGGCCGCCCGAACCCGGGCCAGCCATGGTTGGAGCCATCCCAGGTCATCCGGTACACCTCGCCGCCAGCGGGCGAACGGCCCTTCCTCTCCGGGCACGCCGTAGTGGTCGCGCAACTCCAGGTGGAACGCCTCGCACCGGAATGACTCGAACAGCTCGTCGCGCTGGTCAGACGTGATGAACTCCATGCCCCTCCTCCTGGAGCAAGGCGGCGACGGCGGCCCGCGGCACCTCGACGCAGCTCTCATGCCCGGGCATGTCCATGGTGACCAGCGTCTCGGGGTCGGTGACGCGGGAGCCCCGGATGAAGCACGTCTGGCGTTCGGTGACGTGGACGACGGGAGGAGACCAGTTGGTGACGATGCCGGACAAGCCGTCCTTGGCGAAGTGGCCGAACAGGTTGAACGGGATCTCTACGACGTCCTGATCTGGTTCGAGGGCGGCCTTCGCGCGTAGATCGGGGTCGTCGGCAACCCACCCCTGGATGATGAAGGTGTCGTGGTCAGTGGCGTAGACGGTGGGGGAATCGCCGCCCACGGAGTTCGTGTCCTTGCCGAGGAACCGTAGTGCCATGCTGAGCTCCTGACACAGTTTGCTTGAGATTGCTCGCAACACTGAGCATGCGTGCGATGGTTCGCTCCGTCAAGGGGTACGTAGGGACTCACTGGCCGGAGGTAACGCTGGTCAGCGGATCCAGAGGCGAGCGTCAGCGAGCCCCCGGGCAGTCAGCCCGAGCGATCAGCGAGAACCGCTTTGGGGTGGGGTCCCGCCGGCCCACCGTGTAACCGGGGCCCGGGCGGGTTCGGCGAGCGCGAGCGAGCGGGCTTGTCGGGGGTTCGAAAGGGGGGCCGTCGGCCCCCCTTGGGAAGCGCTGTCTGGAATCCCGTGCGCGCAGCGCCCCCCATGCAAGGCCATGCAGTCGCCGGGCGCCCGAGGGGCTTCAGGGTGTTCGGTTCTGATCGAATGTGACAGGGTCGTTACTGGAACGTTTCCTTCCTGGACCACGATCGAGGCGGAGGCAACCGTGCTACAGGTGGCTGGCGTTCTCAAGGCGTTCCAGGGTGTCACCGCCCTCGACCACGTCACCCTGTCCGTACGCGCCGGCGAGGTGCACGCCCTGGTGGGCGGCAACGGCGCCGGCAAGTCGACCCTGGTCAAGGTGCTCTCGGGCGTCCACCAGCCGGACGCGGGCGAGCTGCGTTTCCTCGGCGAGCCGGTGAGGTTCGCCGGACCGGCCGACGCCAAGCGCGCCGGGATCGCCACGATCCATCAGGAGACGAACCTCGTCCCGACCATGAGCGTGGCCCGCAACCTGCTCCTGGGCAGGGAGCCACGGGGCCGCCTCGGGCTGATCGACTCCACGGCCGTGCACGCCCGCGCCGAGGAGATGCTGGCCGCGTACGGACTGAAGGTGGACGTGCGCCGCCCGCTCGGCTCGCTGGGCGAGGGCGCCCGCCAGATCGTGGCTCTGGCCAGGGCGGCCTCCGCGGACGCCCGCCTGGTGATCATGGACGAGCCCACCACGGCGCTGGACCACGCCGAGCTGCGGACCCTGTTCGGGGCCGTGACCCGGCTGCGCGAGCAGGGCCGCTCGGTCGTCTACGTGACGCACCGGCTGGAGGAGCTGTACGGGATCTGCGACCGTGTCACGGTGCTGCGCGAGGGCCGGGTCGTGCACACGGGACCGCTGGCCGGGCTCGACCGGTTGCGACTGGTTTCGCTCATGCTGGGCCGCCCCTTCCATCCCGTCGAGCCGCCGCTCCAGGCGGGCGAGCCGGACGTGCCGGCCGATGTGCCGGTGCTGGAGGCCAAGGGCCTGACCCGCCACCACATGCTGGACGGGGTGTCGCTGGAGATGCGGGCCGGCGAGGTGGTCGGGCTGGGCGGGCTGCTCGGCGCGGGCCGCAGCGAGACGGCCCGCGCGATCGCGGGTGTGCTGCCGGTGGACGCGGGTCAGGTGACGGTGGCCGGGGCGTCCGCGCGCAAGTGGTCGATCAGGAGCGCCGTACGCGCGGGGATCGGCCTGGTGCCGGAGAACAGGAAGACCGAGGGCATCGTGCCGACCCTGTCGGTACGCGACAACATCGCCCTGGCCGCCCTGCCACGCCTGTCACGGGCGGGGATCGTGTCGGACGCACAGGTGGACAACATCGTGGCGACGTTCATGCGGCGGCTGGGCATCAAGGCGGTCTCGCCCCGGCAGCCCGCCGGGGAGTTGTCGGGCGGCAACCAGCAGAAGGTGCTGCTGGCGAGGTGGCTGGCCATGCATCCCCGGGTGCTGCTGCTGGACGAGCCGACCAGGGGCGTGGACGTGGCGACCAAGCTGGAGATGCAGGTGCTGCTGGACGAGCTGGCCGTGGACGGCCTGGCGATCCTGCTGATCTCCTCCGACGTGGCCGAGCTGGCCGGGAACTGCGACAGCGTGGTGGTGCTCAGGGACGGCGCGATCACCGAGCAGCTCACCGGCACCGAGGTCACCGAGGACCGGCTGCTGGCAGCCCTGGCGAAGGACTAGTAGACCGAGACGTGCGGGTGGTCGTAGTGGTTGGCCGTCGTGCCGCCACGGTCGGACATGGTGCGCCATGAGCCCGTTCTGGCGTGCCAGATGCGCTGGCGGTAGATCACGTACAGGATGCCCAGTCGTCTGGCGTTCTTGATCGCCCAGGCGGCGATCTGCTCGCCGCGCTTCAGCTCCTCCCCCGCCGGCATCGCGCCGCCCCTGCTCAGCATGAAGTCGCAGGCCCGCCCGAGCGGGTGCTCGCCGCCGTCCTGGATCACCCGGTAACACCCGATCCCGTACGGCACCTCGAACCGCTCCTGGATGAGCTGCTTGACCAGCCGCATCCGGGGCGTGATGTTGTCCGCGCCCTCGGGGAGCTGCGGCACCCACGTGCCGTCGGGACGCCGGATCCCCGGCGCCGTGTAGAGCTGGTCGATCTTGTCCTTGATCTTCTCGATCTGTTTCTCGGCCTTCTTCTTGCGCTTGTCCAGCTCCTCCACCGTGCCGTCGAGCTCGTCCGCGCGGGCCGACGCCTCGTCCTCGGCCAGCTGCCGGGCGTCCCTGACCTGGGCGTAGCCGCGCAGTCTGGCGTCCTGCGCGTCGATCAGGTGCTGGGTCAGCGCCATCCGGCCGAGCAGCGTGGTCGGGTCCTGCCCGCTGGTGAGCAGGGCGATCTGGCCGGGCTCGCCGCCCATGTACTGGGCGAGGGCCATGGCGCGCAGCTCGGTGGAGTGCTGGTCGTAGAGCTCCTGGGCGGCGGCGAGGTTCTCGCGGGCCGCCTTCTCGCTCTGCTCCGCCTTCTGGCGGGCGATGCGGCTGTTGTAGTACTCGGTGATGAGCTTGTCGGAGTCCTTCTGCAGCGCGGCCAGTTCCTTCTTGAGCTGCTTGACCGTGGGCTTCGGGGCGGCCTGGGCCGGGGTGGTGTGGAGCAGGAGCGCCAGGGTGAAAAGCACGACCGGCCAGCGCGACCGGTGGGTGGGGGACGCAGCCGCCACTCTTCTCCTCTGCCCGAGCCTCAGGGCAGTTCCGGTCGTCAGCTATTCAGGCCGGGGGACACCCTCTATTCGACGCACGATAGTAGGGATCATGCCTCCCGGCACGCAATTCACCGCTTTTCGCGACCTTTGCGTACTCTGCGCACCACGATCTGCCGTCCGGCCAGCACCGAACCCGGCACCACCACGAACCCCAGCAGGCCGGTGCCCAGGCCCAGGCCGATGTCGGCGTCCACCAGCCCGTCGCCGTCGCCGCCGAGCAGCGGCAGGCCGAGCGACACGCTCACCGAGACGGAGAGCAGCGGCTTATGGGCCGGGGCGGGTTCTGGCGCGCTCGTCGCCGGCGGCCGGGTGGCGGGCGGGTCGTCCGGAGGCCGCGTGGTGGGCGGCCGGGTGCTCGGCTGCGGCTCGCTGGACCTCGTGGGCTCCCGCGTCGGTTCGCGGGTGGGCTGCCTGGTCGGCTCGCGCGTGGGCTCGCGCGTCGGCTCCCGGGTGGGCCGGCGGGTCGGCTCGCGGGTCGGCCGGCTCGTCGGCGGTCCTCCGGTGGGGTCCGAGGTCGGCCGGCTCACGAAGCTCACGGGCGGGGAGAGCGTGATGGGCTCGCTCAGCGTGGGCACCGCTTGCGAGGGGGTCGGCTCCTGCGGCGTCGGCGAGGCGGGGGCCGGGGTGAACGGCGGGGCCGAGGTGGCGGGCGGCTGGGCGGGCGGCAGGGCGGTGCCGCTCTCCGGCTCGGGCGAGCCGCCCAGGATCACGAACGCCGACGCCACCGCCGCCGCGGTCGCCAGCACCAGCCCGCCGGTCACCGCGAACTTGCCCACCGGCGACACCGTGTTGTGGAACAGGCTCGTGGCGCCGCCCCCGTCCGCGACCGGCGGCGGGTTCGGCAGCAGGGCCGCCAGCGGCACGGTGAGGATGGCGAGGCCGGTCCGTCCCCGCAGCTCCCATCCACGCCCGTACGTCTCCCGGGCGACCTCCTCCAGCTCGCTCAGGAACTCCTCCGCCGACTCCGGCCGGCCGCCGGGGTCCTTGGCCAGGCCGTGCAGGACCAGCGGGCGCAGCGGCTCCTCGATGTCCTCCATCGGGGGCGGCACGTGCTGGTGCTGGTAGGCCAGGGCGGCCACGTTCTCGCCGTGGAAGGCGCGGTGGCCGGCCAGGCACTCGTAGAAGACCAGGCTGGCGGCGTACACGTCGGTCGCCGGGCCGGCCGGGGCGTCGTCCCACTGCTCGGGCGCCATGTACGACGGGGTGCCGACGAGCGCCGCCGTCTCCCCGAAGTGCGCGGCCACGCCGAAGTCGACGAGCTTGCTGTCGCCGTCCTGGGTGATCATCACGTTCTCGGGCTTGAAGTCACGGTGCACGACCCCGTGCCGGTGGGCCTCGGCCAGGCCGAGCAGGGCCCCCTTCAGCACCACGAGCGCCGCCTCCGCGCCGGTCGCGCCCTCGTGCTCCAGCAGCCGCCGCAGCGTGACGCCGTCCACCAGCTCCATGACGATGACGGCGTCGTCGCCGCTCTCGACGTAGTCCAGCAGGCGGGCAGTGTGGGGGCTGTCGATCTCCCGGATGACCAGGGCCTCCGCCCGGAACCTCGCGACGAATCGCACGTCGTCGCGCAACGGCTCGGACAGGTGCTTGATCGCGACCGCCAGCCCGTCGGAGTCCCGTACGCCGAGCATCACCCGGCCGGTCCCGCCGTGGCCGAGTTCCCGGATCTCGGTGTAGCCGGGAACCTCCATGTGGGACCTCCTGACCGGATAAAGATCCTTATGTCAGGACGCTATCCCGGCGTCACACCGCGTGTCGAGGCCCTTCGCCGGAGTGACCACAGCAGTGCCGCAATCGGTATTTTTACTACCTCGGATAGTAGGTTTCAGGCCGCGAGGCGGGCGGCCAGGAGGGCGCGGACGTTGCGGGCGGCGGTGCGGCCCGCGCGGTTGGCGCCGATCGTGCTGGCCGAGGGGCCGTAGCCGACCAGTTGCAGCCGGGGCTCCCTGAGTACCTGGGTGCCGTCCACGCGGATGCCGCCACCGGGCTCCCTGAGGCGCAGCGGGGCGAGGTGGTCGAGCGCCGAGCGGAAACCGGTGGCCCAGATGATCGTGTCAGCCTCGACGGACGCGCCTCCGTCCCACGCCACCCCGTGCCCGGTGATCCGGTCGAACATCGGCAGCCGGTTCAGCGCGCCCTTGGCCAGCGCCTCGCGTACGACGGCGCTGTAGCCGAGGCCGGTCGCGCTGACGACGCTCTGCGGCGGCAGCCCGGCGCGGACGCGCTCCTCCACCCTGGCCACGGCCTCCCGCCTGGCCTCCTCGCCGAAGTCGTCGTCCCTGAAGACGGGCGGCCGCCGGGTCACCCAGGCGGCCACCCCGGAGAGCTCCGACAATACGTGCATCGCCGCCGCCCCGCCGCCCACCACGACCACGCGCCGTTCCGCGAACTCCTCCGGCCCCCGGTAGTGCGCGTAGTGGAGCTGCCTGCCCGCGAAGGCGGCCGCGCCCGGATAGTACGGCCAGTACGGGCGCGTCCACGTGCCGGTCGCGTTGACCACGGCCCTGGCCGCCCACTCCCCCGCGTCCGTCCCGACCACCAGCCGGTCGCCCGCGTCACGGCCTGCGTCGAGGTCCGTGTCGCGCACGGCCGTGACGCGGACCGGCCGCACGACCTCCAGCCCGGTCTCCCGCTCGTAACCGGCGTAGTAGGCGGGCACCGCCTCGGCGGCGGGCCTGCGCCCGTCACCGTCCGGCCGCCGGGGCACGCCGGGCAGGTCGAAGACGCCGTGCACCTTGTCCATGGTCAGCGACGGCGAGCGGTGCCGCCACGCCCCTCCGGCGCCCTCGGCCGCGTCCAGCACGACCGGCTCGAACCCGAACCGCCGCAGGAAGTACGCGCTGGACAGCCCCGCCTGCCCGGCGCCGATCACGACGACCTCGCTCAGCTCCACGACAGGCTGCAACCACGACGGCGCCGCCGATCTTCCCGGCCCGCGGGTCCCGGCTGTCAGGACCGTCCAGGCACCGGGGCCGTCGAGCCACGTACCACCAGCTCGGTCGCCAGCTCCACGTGATGGGAGTCGATCCTCTCGCCCGCCGCCAGCCGCAGCGCCGTGCGCAGGGCGACGCCGCCCATCTCGCGCAGCGGCTGCCGGATGGTGGTCAGCGGCGGCGAGGTCACCTGGGCGATCTGGGTGTCGTCGAACCCCACGATGCTGAGGTCCTCGGGGATGCGCAGCCCCCGGGCCCGCGCCGCCTCCATGATCCCGACCGCCATCTCGTCGCTGCCCGCGAAGATGGCCGTCGGCGCGCGCGGCAGGCCGAGCACCGCCGCCCCGCCCTCCACCCCGTCGTGGTAGCGGAAGTGGCCGGAGCGCACGTAGCCCGGCAGGACCGGCGCGCCCTCGGCCTCCATCGCGGCGCGGTAGCCGTGCAGCCGCGCCTGGTTGCAGGCGGCGGTGGCCGGGCCGCCGATGTAGGCGACGCGGCGGTGCCCCAGGGAGAGCAGGTGGTGGGTGGCGGCCAGGCCCCCGGCGAAGTTGGTCGAGCCGATGCTGGTGACGCGGGTGCGCGGCAGGTTGAGCGGGTCGATGAGGACCAGCGGCAACCGCGCCCTGGCCAGCGCGCCCGGCTGCCCGGAGGTCAGCTCGCTGGTGACGGCGATCAACGCGCGCCGGCCGGCCGCGACCAGCTCGCGAGCCCAGGTCGTGGTGCGGTCGGCGCCCTTCCTCATGCTGATGACGATCCCGACCCCCGCCTCCGCCCCGGCCTCCACCGCACCCTGGATGATCTCGGTGGAGTAGGCGTTGAGGTCGGCGTCGAACTGCACCTCGACGGTGGCCAGCCCGGTCGGCTCGCGGCGCGGCGCGGGCGCGACGTAGTCGTGCTGCTGCAGCAGCGACTGCACGAGTGAGCGGGTGGCCGGCGAGACGTCGCTGCGGCCGTTGAGCACCTTGGAGACGGTGGCGACCGACACCCCGGCCGAGGCCGCGACGGTGGCCAGTGTGGCGCGCCTAGGGCCGGCCGGCATCGGCACCCCCTTGCCGTGCTGTGGCCCCTTCCACCTCGGCGGGCGTGCGGAGCCGCCGGTCGTGGCCGACGTGCCGGGACGGCCCGGTCAGTCGTACGACGCCGCGGCACGGCAGGTCCGCAGCCGACGTCCCGGCGAGCACCTCGACCTCGCCGGGCTCGACCACGCGGCGCAGGTCGCGGCCGGTGAAGGCGGTGCGGTCGGCGTGCACCAGGAAGCGCACGTCGGCGCTCTCGCCCGGCGCCAGCCGGACCCGCGCGAATCCGGCGAGCTGCCGTACCGGCCGGGTGACCTGGGCCAGGACGTCGTGCAGATAGAGCTGGACGACCTCCTCCCCGCTCCGGCCGCCGGTGTTGCGGACGGTGACGGCCGCGGTGAACTCGCCGTCGGTGGGCACCTCGGCGTCGCTGATCCGCAGGTCCGCGACCTCGAAGGTGGTGTAGGAGGCGCCGTACCCGAACGGGAAGAGCGGGCTCGGGTCGAGGTTGCTGATGCCGTGGCTGTCGGCGCCCAGCGGCGGCTGCAGGTACGTGCCCGGCTGCCCGCCGGGACCGCGCGGGATCTGCACGGGCAGCCTGCCCACCGGTTGCACGCGGCCGGACAGCACGCCTGCGATGGCCGCGCCGCCCTCCTCGCCCGGCATGAACGCCTGTACGAGCGCGGCGGCCGAGTCGTGCACCTCGCCCAGCGCGTACGGGCGGCCGGAGACGACGACCACGACCAGCGGCGTGCCGGTGGCGGCCAGCTCTGCCAGCAGGCCGGCCTGCGCCCCCGGCAGCCGCAGGTCTTCCGCGTCGCAGCCCTCGCCCGAGGTGCCGTGCCCGAACAGGCCCGCCAGGTCGCCCACCGCGGCCACGCACACGTCGGCCTCGCGGGCGGCGGCCACCGCGGCGGCGAACCCTGAGCGGTCGTCGTCGCGCACGTCGCAGCCCCGCTCGTAGCGGATCTCGGCGCCGGGCAGCTCGGCGGTGAGCGCGTCGAGGAGAGTGGGCGCCTCGATGCCGAGCCCGAGCCCTGGGTGGCGGGGCGAGACGTGGTTGGGGAAGGCGTAGCAGCCCATGAACGTGCGCGGGTCGTGCGCGGCGGGCCCGACGACGGCGATCCGGCGCACCACGGCACGCCCCTGGTCAAGCGCCACGGCACGCCCCTCGTCAAGCACCACGGCACGCCCCTCGTCAGGCGACGCGGCGGGCCCTCCGTCAAGCGGCTCTGTGCGCCCGTCTCCGAGGGGCCCGCGCAGCGGCAGGACGGTCCCCGCGTCGAGCAGGACGACCGACCGTTCGGCCAGCTCCCTGGCCAGCGCCCGGTTGCCCGGCGAGTCGAGATCCACGGCGGCGGCCCCCGCGACCGAGCCCTCCGGCGTCCAGTCCGGGTCGAGCAGCCCGAGCTGCACCTTCTGGGTGAGCAGCCGGCGCGCCGCCCGATCCACCAGAGCCTCTGACAGCTCGCCGCGCCGCACCCGCCCGGCCAGCTGCTGCCCGAATCCGAGCGTGTCGGGCAGCTCGACGTCGATCCCGGCGCTGAGCGCCTGGGCGCCGGCCTCGGCCGGGTCGGCGGCGATCCGGTGCATGGTGGCCAGGAACGGCACGGCCCAGTAGTCGGAGACGACGGTCCCGGTGAACCCCCACTCCTCGCGCAGCACCTCGGTCAGCAACCAGGAGTCGGCTCCGGCCGGGACACCGTCCACGTCGGCGTAGGAGTTCATCACCGAGCGGGCCCCGCCGAGCGCGATGGCCGTCTCGAACGGCGGCAGCACCATGTCCATCAGCTCCCGCCGCCCCATCGGCACCGGCCCGTGGTTGCGGGCGGCGCGCGAGGCGGAGTAGCCGGCGAAGTGCTTGAGCGTGGCGATGATCCCGGCGCTCTCCAGCCCGCGCACGTAGGCGGCGCCGAGCATGGAGACCAGGTACGGGTCCTCCCCCATCGTCTCCTCGACGCGCCCCCACCGGTAGTCGCGCACCACGTCCAGCACCGGCGACAATCCCTGGTGCACCCCCACGGCCGCCATGTCCCGCCCGATGGCGGCGGCCATCCGCTCCACCAGCCCGGGGTCGAACGTGGCCGCCCACGCGATGGCCGCCGGATAGACGGTCGCCCCGTAGGTGGTGAACCCGGTCAGGCACTCCTCGTGCACGATCGCCGGAATGCCCAGCCTGGACTGCTCGACGACGGCCCGCTGCAACCGGACGACCTCCGCGGCTCCCTGCGCGGCCGTGACGGGGGCGCTGCCGTGGACGCGGGTCAGGTGGCCGAGCCCGTGCCGGATCGCCTCCTCCAGCGGGACGGTCCCGGAGGCGGCGAACACGTCCTGCATCGGCGCCACGTTCAGCGTCTCGGCGTCCGCCGGTTCGGCGGCTCCGGGCTCGGCCTGCGACATGTCGTTGCCGATCCACCGGCTGCCGAGCTGGCCGATCTTCTCCTCCAGGGTCAGCTCCGCGAGGAGGGCGTCGACTCGGTCGGCCACGGCGAGCGCCGGGTCCTGCCATGGGCGCAGAGCCCTGTCCGCCGTGGGGGTCCGATCTAGAGCCGTCATGTACTGCACTCCTTAAAGAGGTGCGGTGCGGTCGCAAGTTTTCGAAATGTTTCGACGCCTTGGACGACCTCCGCGCGAAACCTTCCGCTCTATCGAAACACCAGCTAAAGGTGCGCGCGGAAGTACATTACACGTGACACTCAGGAAATCCAGTGGTTGCCTGATCGACAAGGTCTTGACACCTTTATTGCCGAAACCTAGATTGGCGAACCCCGCGGTCATGTCGAAAATGTTTCGATGAGCTGACATTAGGAGGAGTGGACCCGTGGCATCGGTACGATGCCGATCCACGACCGCCGGCCATCGCATCCAGTGATCAACGAGCCGCATCCCCAGCCCGCGGCACTCGAGTACGGAGATCAGCGTGGAGTCCAGGACTACCTCTCGCCGCAATTTCCTCAGCCTCTCCATGGGGCTTCCCCTGGGAGCCGCGCTCGCCGCGTGCGGCAGCTCAGGCCCCACCCAGACCGGCGCGGGCGGCACCGCCGCCGCCACCGGCGACGCTGGTGGCGGCGCCACTTATTGGTACCTGTCGACGCAGCCCCAGGAAGGCGTGCGCACCAGGACGATGGAGCGGTTCAACAAGGCCAACCCCAATGGCAAGATCACCGGCACCACGTTCCAGAACGACGCGTTCAAGACGAAGATCAAGACGGCTATCGGGGCCGGCCAGGCGCCCACCCTGATCTGGGGCTGGGGCGGCGGCGGGCTGCGCAGCTACGTGCAGGCGGGCCAGGTCGAGGACCTGACCTCGTGGTTCGACCAGAACGCCGCGCTCAAGGACAAGCTGTTCCCCTCGTCCTTCGGCGCCGCCACCATCGAGGGCAAGGTCTACGCGATGCCCTGCGAGACGATGCAGCCCATCGTCCTCTACTACGACAAGCGGGCCTTCGAGAAGATCGGCGCGCAGCCGCCCCAGTCGTGGGGCGACATCATGGACCTGGTTCCGAAGTTCAACGCCAAGGGCATCGCGCCGTTCTCGCTCGGCGGGCAGTCGCGCTGGACCAACATGATGTGGCTGGAGTTCCTCTTCGACCGCCAGGGCGGCCCCGAGATCTTCCAGGCCGTGTTCGACGGCGAGAAGGACGCCTGGAACAACCCGGTCGCCATCGACGCGTTGGGCAAGATGCAGGAGCTGATCAAGGCCAACGGGTTCATCAAGGGCTTCTCCTCGATCACCGCCGACTCCAACGCCGACCAGGCGCTGCTCTACACCGGCAAGGCCGCGATGATGCTGCACGGCGGCTGGACCTACGGCAGCATGTCCACCGACGGCGGCGACTTCGTCTCCGGCGGCAACCTGGGCTACATGAACTTCCCGCCGATCGACGGCGGCAAGGGCGACCCCGGCAACACTGTGGGCAACCCCGGCCAGTACATCGCGATCTCCTCCAAGGCCACCGCCGAGCAGAAGGAAATCGCCAAGAAGTTCTTCTCCACCGAGCTGATGGGCGACACGGCGGTCAAGGAGTGGGTCGGGACCGGCGCGGTGCCGATCGTCAAGGGCGCCAACGCGCAATTCGCCGGCTCCAAGGACGCCGACTTCCTGAACTTCGTCTACGACATCGCCGTCAACGCCAAGACCTTCGCCCAGTCCTGGGACCAGGCGCTCAGCCCGACCGCCGCCGAGGTGCTGCTGGACAACATCTCCAAGTTGTTCCAGCTGTCGATCTCGCCGAAGGAATTCGCCACCAACATGAACGCGGTCATCGGCAAGTGAGCGCGGCCACGACCACCACCCGGCCCGCGGGACACGCGGGCCGCGGTGGCGGCTCACTCGGGTGGCTGGCCATCCCCGCGCTGCTGTTCTTCGCCGCGTTCGGCATAATCCCGCTGCTCGGGGTCCTCGTTCTCAGCTTCACCTCCTGGGACGGGCTCGGCGACATCCACGCCACCGGGTTCGACAGCTGGCGGGCCGTGCTGAGCGATCCCGGCCTGCCGCACGCGCTCTGGATCACCTTCCTCGTGATGGCCGTGTCGTGGTTGGTCCAGACGCCGGCGAGCATCCTCATGGGCGTGTTCCTGGCCGGGCACCAGCGCTACCGCGCGGTCCTGTCGGTGGTGTACTTCGTCCCGCTGCTGCTCAGCTCGGCGGCCCTGGCGATCACGTTCAAGGCGCTGCTGGACCCGAACTTCGGGCTCGGCGCGGGGCTGCAGATCCCGCTGCTGGTGCAGGACTGGCTGGGCGATCCGGTGCTGGCCTTCGGCGTGGTGATCTTCGTGGTCTCCTGGCAGTACATCCCGTTCCATTCGCTGATCTACCAGGGCGGTGTGCGGCAGATCCCCCGCTCCATGTACGAGGCCGCGGAGCTGGACGGCGCGGGCCGGGTCCGCAGATTCTTCAGCATCACCCTGCCGCAGCTCAAGTACACGATCATCACCTCCTCGACCCTCATGGTCGTCGGTTCGCTGACCTTCTTCGACCTGATCTTCGTGCTGACCGCGGGCGGCCCGGGTGACGCCACCCGGGTGCTGGCCCTGGACATGTACAAGCGCGGTTTCCAGGCCAACCTCATGGGCCCGGCCAGCGCGATCGCGGTCATCCTCGTTCTCGTCGGCCTCGTCCTGGCGCTGCTCCTGCGCCGGATCGGCGGCCGCGACGCCAGCCAAAGCCAGCTCGAAGGGGCCTGACGCATGACGACCGTCCCCACCAGGGCCCCCGAGCTCGCCGCCGCTCCCCCGTCCGAGCCCCGCCACCGCCGCAGGGTCCGCCGCCGCAGCAGCGAGCGTCCCAACTATCTGGCCGGCCTGACCAGCGTCATCTGGCTGGCGATCGTGATCGTGCCGATCTACTGGATCGTCGTCACCAGCTTCAAGTCGCAGAGCAGGTACTACGCGGAGAATCCGCTCGTGCCGCCGGCCGAGCCGACGATGGCCAACTACCGGATGGTCATCGAGGCGGACTTCCCGCAGTACTTCCTCAACAGCGTCATCGCCACGCTCGGCGCCGTCGTGCCCGCGGTGTTGTTCAGCTTCATGGCGGCGTACGCGATCGTGCGGGCGAGCAGGAAGAGCCGGTTCCTGCGCTGGACGAACTCCATGTTCCTCATGGGCCTGGCCATCCCGCTGCAGGCCACGGTCATCCCGATCTACCTGATCATCATCCGGCTGCACCTGTACGACACCCTGCTGGCGCTGATCCTCCCGTCGATCGCCTTCGCCATCCCGCTGTCGGTGCTGATCCTGGCCAACTTCATCAGGGACGTGCCGAAGGAACTGTTCGACTCGATGCGGATCGACGGCGCGAGCGAGCAGGTGACGATGTGGCGGCTGGCGTTCCCGCTGACCCGCCCGGCCGTGGTGACGGTGACGGTCTACAACGCGCTGCAGATCTGGAACGGGTTCCTGCTGCCGCTGATCCTCACCCAGAGCCCCGACAAGCGCACTCTGCCGCTGGCGCTGTGGTCGTTCCAGGGTCAGTACAGCATCAACGTGCCCGCGGTGCTGGCCTCGGTCGTGCTCACCACGCTGCCCATCCTCATCCTGTACGTGGTGGGCCGCCGTCAGCTCCTGGCCGGTCTGACCGCGGGGTTCGGGAAGTGACCCAGTCGAACGTGGCCAGGTGCGCCATGTCCGTCTCGTAGAAGCGGTCGTCCCCCCGGGCGACGTGGCCGGCGAAGGCCGCGTCGCCCGCGGCGGCCCGTTCGCGCATGAACCGGACCAGGTGCGCGAGGCGCGCCCGCGCCGTCTCCACCAGCGCCGCCCTGTCGTCGTCGCCGAGCCCGTACGCGTCGGCGAACAGCCGCAGCCGCCGCGCCTGCTCCTCCACCGGGCACGCGCCGTCATGGCCCGGGTCGTTGAGCGGCACGAACCGGTAGGCGGCGTAGGCCACGTCCCAGACCCGCGGCCCGGGGTGCGCCGTGTCGAAGTCGATGAACGCCACCGGCAGCCCGTCCCTGAACACGCAGTTGTACGGCGCGATGTCCCCATGGCAGATCACCTCGGCCGGTTCGACCGGCGGGAAGTACCAGGCGGCGTCCGCGGGAACCGGGAAGGCGACGGTGGCGTCGTGGTATTCGCGCAGCAGCCGGGCCACCGCGACCAGGGCCTCGTCGGTGCGCACCCAGCCGGGCAGCGGATAGTCGGCGGTCTCGCCGGGCACGAAGTCGAGGACCTCCCTGCCCCGCGCGTCGAGCCCGTGACCCTTGGGCGCGCCGGTGAACCCCCACGCGACCAGGTGCCGGAGGAGGGCGTGCACGGCCGGGGTCCAAGGGCCTACCGGTCTGCGTACGGTGTCGTTCACCCTGACCACGTGGTTGACGCCGCCGCCGGTCAGCACCTCTTCGCCGGGCACCGCACCTCCTTGATCGCGTCTGGCCAGTGTGCCACGCGACGCCGTGCCTTTGCGTCCCCTTTTAACCGGATTCCCAGGTAGACCGGATAGAACAGGCTCATGGACGTAGGGCCCAGACCTCCCGTGGTGCTCGTGGTGGACGACGAGCCCAACATCCGCGAGTTGTTGTTCGACGCCCTGGAGCTGAACGGGTTCCGGGTGCGCACGGCCGCCACGGGCACGCAGGCGCTCGAATCGGTCGGCCGGGAGCGCCCCGACCTCATTCTCCTGGACGTGATGCTGCCCGACCTCGACGGGTTCGCCGTGGCGCAGCGGCTGCGGCCGGACGGCGGCGGGCCGCCGGTGTTGTTCCTGACCGCGCGTGACACGGTGGCCGACAGGATCGCGGGGCTGAGCGCGGGCGGCGACGACTACGTGACGAAACCGTTCAGCCTGGAGGAGGTGGTGCTGCGCATCCGGGCCATCCTGCGGCGTACGGGGCCGCGCGAGGAGTCCTGCGACGACGGGCTGCTGCGCTACGCCGACCTGGAGCTGGACGAGGAGACGCACGTCGTGCGGCGGGCCGGGCGGCGCGTGCACCTGTCGCCGACCGAGTTCGCCCTGCTGCGCTACCTGATGATCAACGCGGAACGGGTGATCAGCAAGTCCCAGATCCTCGACCGCGTGTGGGACCACGGGTTCGGGACCGACAGCCGCATCGTGGAGTCCTACATCAGCTACCTGCGGCGCAAGATCGACGTCGAGGGGCCGCCGCTGATCCACACCCTGCGAGGGGTCGGCTACTCGCTGCGCGACCAGAGCCTGCTGGACCGGGGCCGATGAAGAGGCCGATGAGGGGTCCGCTGAAGCCCATGGGCCGGGCCTGGCCGCTGCGGCACCGGCTGCTGGCGGCCCTGCTGGGACTGTCGGCGGCGGCGCTGGCGGCGTTCGCGGCGGCGGGGGTGCTGCTGCTCGACCGGTCGCTGACCTCGCGGGTGGACACCCAGCTCACCGACTTCGCCGCCACGTTCATGAAGGGGCCGCCGCCGGGCGCGCCGGTGCGGCCGCCGCGCCGCGACGACGTGGAGCTGCCCACCCAGTTCCGCGTCGCCTTCTTCACCGCCTCGGGCGCCGTCGTACGCCGCCTGCCCGACTACGGCGACGGCCCCGCCATCCCGGCCGAAGCGGTCTCCGCCGTTCCCCCGGCCCCCTTCACCGTGCCCGCCAGGTCCGGGACGGGCGAATGGCGCACGATCGTGGTCGGCATGCCGGACGGCAACCGGGCCGCGGTGTCGATCTCCCTGGCGGACAACCGGAGCACCGTGCGGCAGTTGCTGCTCATCGAGGCGGCGGCGGGCGCGCTGGTCCTGGCCCTGCTGGGGGCGGTGGCCCTCGTCGTGGTGCGCCTCGGCCTGCGCCCGCTGACCCGGATGGAGCGCACGGCCACCGCGATCGCGGCGGGCGAGCTGGACCGGCGGGTGTCCGACAGCGACCCGCGTACCGAGACCGGGCGGCTCGGCAGCGCGTTGAACGTCATGCTCGGCCGCCTCGGTGAGGCCCTGCACCAGCGTGAACGCTCCGAGCGGCGGCTGCGCCACTTCCTCGCCGACGCCTCCCACGAGCTGCGCACGCCGCTGACCTCCATCAGGGGTTTCGCGGAGTTGTACCGGCACGGCAGGAGCGAGCCTGACCCGGCCGTGGCGCGCATCCTGAGCCGCATCGAGGGCGAGGCCGAGCGGATGGGGGTCCTGGTGGAGGACCTGCTGCTGCTGGCCCGGCTGGACCAGGAGCGGGCGCTGGACCTGACGGAGGTGGACCTGCACGTCATCGCGGGCGACGTGGTGCACGGGGCGCGGGCGCGCGATCCGGAGCGTCCCATCGAGCTGGCGCTGGGCGAACGCCCGGTGCGGGTGACCGGGGACGAGCACCGCCTGCACCGGGTGGTCGCGAACCTGGTCACCAACGCCGTCGCCCACACGCCGCCGGGGACGGCCGTACGGGTGCTGGTGCAGCGGGCCGGGTCCATGGCGGCCGTCGAGGTACGCGACGACGGGCCGGGAATCGAGCCTGACCACCTGCCGTACGTGTTCGACCGCTTCTACCGCGACGGGAACGACGGCGGCACCGGCCTGGGGCTGGCCATCGCGGCGGCGCTGGTGGAGGCGCACGGCGGCCGCATCGAGGCGAACAGCAGGCCCGGCCACGGCACGACCTTCCGCGTCCTGCTGCCCGTGCGGGGACCCGCCTGAGCCGCTCGTTCACCTTTCATTTGGGCCGCGTTCACACACTATTCCCAGGTTGTTGCTGTGAGCTGTGCTCGGACACGAAAGGAGGATCATGCTGCAGAGGTTCAGGAAGCAACGCCTCTCCCCAGCTCAGAGCACATCCGCGCCCCCGGGGAAAGAGCATGCGGAAGGGGACGCGGGGCACCGGCTGCGCGCGCCGAGCACGCTGCACGCCTTCAACCGCTACGAGATCAAGTACCTGATCGACACGGCGCAGGTGCGCGAGTTGCGCGAGGAGATGGAGCGGCGGCTCGACCGCGACCAGCACTGCCCCGACGCGGGTTACACCATCTGGAGCGTCTACTACGACACCCGTCAGCTGCGCTTCTACTGGGAGAAGATCGAAGGGCTGAAGTTCCGCAGGAAGCTGCGCATCCGCCACTACGGCGACCGGTTCGCCGCGGGCGAGGACACGCCGGTGTTCGTGGAGATCAAGCAGCGGGTCAACCGGGTCACGCAGAAGCGCCGGGTGCTGCTGCCCTACCGCGACGCCCTGACCCTGTGCGACGGGCGGCGGATGGTCGAGCACGAGCCGTCCCAGCGGGCCTTCCTGGAGGAGGTGCTCGATCTGGTGTCCAGGCTGGAGCTGAATCCGACCGCCATGACGGGTTACCAGCGCCACGCGTACATGGGCCGCGACGCCGACGTGGGCCTGCGGGTGACCTTCGACCAGCGCGTCCGCGGCCGGGACCGGGACTTCCACTTCGGCGCCGACGCCGAGAACCGGCTGATCGTCCCGGCCGGCAAGGCGATCATGGAGGTCAAGGCCAACGAGCGCGTGCCGTACTGGCTGACCGACCTGACCGCCAGGCGGAACCTGCAGGTGGTGCGGGTCTCCAAGTACTGCCAGAGCGTGGAGGCGTACGGACTGGCGCCGCGCTCGATCTTCCACATCCCCGACCACGACCTAGATCTCGACCACGACCTAGACCACGACCTTGACCTTGACCGGGGCCGCCCGCAGGCGGACCTGACGGCTGCCACGGAGGCATGACCCCCCATGGACTTCTCTTTCCAGGACCTGTCCGGCACGTTCAGCGTCGCTGACATCGCGATCGCGATGTCCCTGTCGTTCGTGCTCAGCGCGATGATCGGCTGGGTCTACCGGGCCACGCACCGCAACGTCTCCTACAGCCAGTCGTACGTGCAGACGCTCGTCATCCTCGGCATGCTGATCTCGCTCATCATGCTCGTCGTCGGCTCGAACATCGCCCGCGCCTTCGCCCTGGTCGGCGCCCTGTCGGTGGTGCGCTTCCGCAACGCCATCAAGGAGACCCGCGACGTCGGGTTCATCTTCCTGGTGATGGGCGTCGGCATGGCCGTCGGCACCCGCTTCTACCTGCTGGGCATCGTCGCCGCCGTGGCGATCTCGCTGATCGTCATGGTCATGCACCGGTTCAACTGGTTCCAGCTCAACGTGCGCCGCCAGGTCGTCAAGGTGCAGGTGCCCTCCGACGAGGACTACACGCACGCCGTCCAGGACGTGCTCGTGCGCCACACGGACGAGTTCGAGCTGGTCAGCATGGAGTCGATCCGGGCCGGCGCGCTCATGGAGCTGATGTACACCGTCAAGATCAAGAAGGGCAGCGAGCCCGCCGACGTCATCGCCGCGCTGCGCGAACGCAATCACGGCCAGTCGGTCACGGTCCTGACCGGATACGACCAGACCGACCTGTGAGGCCCCTTTCATGGCACAGCCCAAACGGCTCAAACACCGCATCCCCGTCAAGCTCCGGCACAACTGGAAGCTGGTCGCGTTGTGCACGGCGTTCCTGGCGGCGTGCTGGGGGGTGTTCGGCAGCGGCACCATCCGCCCGTACGTCACCACCTCCCAGACCGCCGAGGCCGACGTCGCCGTGCAGAACCTCACCGGGTCGCGGGAGTTGTTCAGCGCCTCCACGCCGCACGAGGTGTCGCTCACGTTCAGGGACGAGAGCTATCAGGACATGCTGACGGAGTACTTCAAGGACGGCGACAAGAAGTACGTCGAGGCCGACCTGACCATCGACGGGACCCGCATCCCCAGCGTGGGCATCCGCCTCAAGGGCAACTCGACGCTCCAGGGCCTGACCTGGAAGGGCCAGTCCAAGCCCCGTTCGATGCCGGCAGGCGGCCAGCCCGGCGCGGGCCGCCCCGGTGGCGGGCAGCCCGGCGCGGGCCAGCCAGGCGCGGGCCAGCCAGGTCAGCCTCCCGAGGGTGTCCAGCTTCCCGAGGGCTTCCAGCCTCCCGGTGACGGGCAGCAGCAGGGTGGCAACGGCCGGCAGCCCGCCGGCGGCGGGCGTCCGGGCGGCTTCGGCACCTCGCTCAAGGCCGAGGAGCCGGAGAACCTGCCGTGGTTGATCAGCTTCGACGAGTTCGTGGAGGGCCGCCGCTACCAGGGCCACACCCAGGTCGCCGTACGCCCGGCCGCGATGCAGTCCTCGACCCTGCTCAACGAGTCCCTGGCCATCGCCATGGTCGGGGCGGCCGGGGAGCCCACCCAGCGCTCGGCCTACTCCTCCTTCACGGTCAACGGCCGCGCCTCCAAGCCGCGCCTCCTGGTCGAGTATCTGGACGAGGGGTACGCCGAGAGCCTCGGCAACGGCGTCCTGTACAAGTCCCTGGCCTCCAGCAGCTTCGCCTACCAGGGCGAGGACCAGACCGAGTACGTCGACGACTTCAAGCAGGTCAACCTCAAGGGCCAGCGCGACCTGCAACCCGTGATCGACCTGATCAAATGGGTCGAGCAGTCCTCCGCCAAAGAATTCTCAGCGGGCCTGTCCTCCCGCCTGGACGTGAACTCCTTCGCCCGTTACGTGGCCCTGCAGAACATGCTGCTGAACTTCGACGACATGGCCGGTCCCGGCCGCAACTACTACCTCTGGTACGACCTGGACACCCGCAAGTTCAAGGTGATCGCCTGGGACCTCAACTTCGCGCTCAGCGGAGACGCCACGGCCGGCCCCAACGACACGATCGGCATGGGCGGCATGGGCGCCAACCGCGGCCGCACCACCCAGACCGGCCAGGCGCAGCCGAACACGCAGGCCCAAACCCAGACGCCCACGCCCACACCCACGGGCACGCCCACACCCACGGGCACGCCCACACCCACGCGCACGGGCACGGCCACACCCACACCCACCGCGACGGCGACGGCGCAGCCCGGGCAGCCCCAGAATAACCAGAACGGGCAGAACGGGCGCGCCGGTGGCGGTCCCGGGGGTATGCAGATGGGTCACGCCTTGAAGGACAAGTTCCTCAAGGACGCCGGGTTCAAGAAGGTCTACGAACGCGAGTACGCCGCCCTGTACCGCAAGCTGCTGGCCAACGGCACCGCGACGGGGCTGCTGGATCAGGCGCTGGCGGCGTACAAGAACAATCAGGGCGCCGACGCCGCCAAGGCCGCCGCGGAGGCGACCACCCTGCGCAAGACCCTCGAAACCCGCACCGAGGCGCTCAAGTCGATGGCCTGATCACCGGCGCGACCGGAACGCCACGGCCGTCGTCGAGGTGATCGCCGTCACCAGCACGACCGAGACCAGCACGGTGTTCATCGGGTTACGCCGCCGCTGCGGCGGCTCGGCCCGCTCGACGTGCGCCCGAGCCGACGGCGTCCGGCTCGGGGTAGGCGTCGGGGCCGGGGTCGGTGATGGCGGTGGCGGCGACACCAGCGCCGTCACCGGCACCACCGGCGGCACCACCGGGCGCTTCACCCGTGCCTTCCTCCGCGGACACGGCCCCACCTGCACCCCACCCACACACACCCCATCGGGATAGACGGTGACCTGAGGCACCGTGACCATAGGCGCCGCCCGCCGCTTACCAGGGGGCATCGAGATCGACACCCTGGGCCTCGGCGACCGCTGCACCATCACTCTCGGCACCTTCACCCGTGGCCCCACGGTGACCCTTTCCGGCGGAGCGGGCGGCCGCACGGTCACCTTCGGCACTCGCCGAGGCCCCGGCACAGGATCGTCCACCGCCCCCCGCCCAGCCATCGGCACCACCACCGATTCCGCCCCCGGACCGTCCACGGCCACCTGGCCAACCATCGGCACCCGCCCGGCCATCGGCACCACCACCAAACCCGCCACCGAATCGGCCACCCCATCAACCGCACGGTCCGCCGCACGGTCCGCCGCACGGTCCGCCGCACGGTCCGCCGCACGGTCCGCCGCACGGTCCGCCATCGGGATAGACACCGGATCAGCTACCCAGTCGGCCGCTCGGCCAGCCACTCGGTCAGCCATCGGGCCAGACGCCGGATCAGCCACCGGGTCAGCTACCGGCGTTCGACCGGGCTCTCCGAAGGCTGTCGCGGGGCCGGCCGCGGCGGCGGTCGCGAGGAGGGCGGCGGCCAGCAGGAGCGGCGCGCGCCTGACGCCCACGGTCACATCCCCCCGGCGATCCGCGCGAACTCGTCCAGCGCCCCCCGGAACGCCTCCGGCCCGACCGCCAGCGGCCCCGCGAAGGCGTGGGAGATGTCCCAGGACAGGTAGACGCCGAAGCCGATCAGCGCCGCCGTGGCCACCAGCGGCAACATGGCCAGCCCGCGCGGCCGGGCCCCGGCCAGGAACGGGAAGACGATGACCAGCACGCCGGTGAGGACGGTCAGGAACAGCAGCCCCTCCGGCGGAGAGGCGGCGGCGTCGGCGGTGCGCTGGGCGCGGGCCGTGGAGATGGCGCTGAGGTGCTCCAGCACGGAGGCCTTGGCGTCCTCTTCGTCGGCGTCGCTGGTCTTGAGCTCGGTGACCCGGCCGCGCAGGTCGTCCATCCGTTCCGCGCCGACCGGGTGCATCTTGCCGTCGGCCATGACCGGCCACTCGTCCCTGACCACGAACGAGACATAGTCACGCAACGACCTGCGCACCTCCTCGGGTGCGTTGCCGGGCAGGTCGGAGGCCGCCCAGTAGGCGTCGACCGCGGCCTGACTCTCGCTGTGGGTGTTGAGCCGCGCGGCGTCGGCCGTGGTCCACGGCACGATGATCGCGATGGCGAACACCAGCAGGAACATGGCCGACAACATCGCCCCGGCGTGAGCGGCGGACGGGCCGCTGGGGTCACGGTCCTCTCCGG
This sequence comes from Nonomuraea insulae, assembly GCF_042656245.1. Classification (NCBI taxonomy): domain Bacteria; kingdom Bacillati; phylum Actinomycetota; class Actinomycetes; order Streptosporangiales; family Streptosporangiaceae; genus Nonomuraea; species Nonomuraea insulae. Next base: position 121,587 of record NZ_JBHSPA010000048.1, on the reverse strand, counting down.
CTCTCTTCACCCGCCTGAACACCAGCGCGGTGAGCGCCACCGCGCCCACCGCCGCCAAGATCGAGAGCGCGTACGCCACCATGAATATCTCCCGGATCCATTCGAATACGCAGTGTCACATTACTATCACACAGCGCAATGATGGCGTCAGGCCAAGAAAGGTAAAGTCCCGGGCAACCCGCTCCCGCAACCCCACCAGGAAGCAGGGCAGAACGCAGGGCTCAGACCCGCCAGGGCGCACGGGGCAGAGCGCACGGCTCAGGCCCGTCAGGGCGCACGGCAGAGCGCACGGCCAGAGCACTCGGCCAGAGCACTCGGCTAAGGCCCATCGGGGCGCACGGGACAGGGCGGCACGACCCATGCACGGCAACGCCCACGGCAGAGCACTCGGCTCAGGCCCGTCAGAGTGCACGAGGCAGGACGGACGGCAGAGCCGCACGACGGCTCGTCACGGCAGGGCGCATGACTGGGCGTACGACCGGGCGCGGCAAGGCGCACGGCTCATCGCGGTCCTGCTCGGCCGCCTCACCCCTTGGTCCCCCGGCATGGTGCCGTTCGGACGCGGGCTGACACGCAGGTGCATTGCGGCACGGGTCCCGGCGCGACGTTCGGGGCCGCGCGGCCCCGTGATCCGCGCGGCCCCGAACGTCGTGCTCGCCCCGCGAGCCGCCGCCCGGCGCCCCAGGCCCAGCAGGCCGTAACCGGGCGATCCAAGGCCAGCGGCCCGCCGGCCCGGCGTCCCAGAGCCAGCAGGCCCGCCCGACGTCCCAGGACCGACAGGCCGCGGGCCCGGCGCCCCAGGCCCAGCAGGCCGTGACCAAGCGATCCAAGGCCAGCGGGCCGCCGACCCGGCATCCCAGAGCCGGCAGGCCACGGGCCCGGCGTCCCAGGCCAACAGGCCACGGATCGCCGCCCAGGCCCCCGGGAGCCGTCCCGAGCCGTCTCGGGGCCCGCCAGCCGTTCCGGACCCTGCCAGCCGTCCCGGGTGCCCGCGAGCCGTGGCCCGTGGCCCCCCGTGGCCCAGGGGCCCGCGGCGGGCCGCCGGGGGAGCCGCCGCCGCGGGCGAACGGGTGGGCGGTGCTGCCGGAGGCAACCAGCCCGATAGCACCGCCCCTTGGGCGAGGCGCCCGTAAGGGTGCCGCCGTGGGAACGAAGCCGCCCGCGGCGAACGGGCCCCTGAGGGACAGGACCGCGAGCGCCCGCGCCCGACCGTCCCACGAGGAGCGCCGACCCGAGGGACGGCACCACGGGCGCCCGCGGCCCGCCGTCCCACGAGTGGCGCCGACCCCAGGGACGGCACCGCGAACGCCCGCCGCCCGCCGTCCCACAAGAGGCGCCGACCCGAGGACAGCACCGCGAGTGCCCGCAGCCGGCCGTCCCACGGGAGGCGCCAACCTGAAGGACAGCACCGCGAGCGCCCGCAGCCGGCCGTCCCATGAGGGGCGGCGCCGTGAAGGGCCGTCCCGTGAGGGGTGCCGTCGCGGCAGTGGAAGGTGCCCCGGGGCGGCCGCCGCATGGCTACCTGCGGCGGTCGCCCCGGGTGGCCGCCGGGCCCGGCACCGGTTTGGCGAGAACCGGCGCGCGACGTGGACTTGGCTCCACGGGGGCTGGCGGGCACCCTCCCCTGCGCCGGTGAAAACCCTTGGCCATCCCTCCGCGAACGGCCTGAAGGTCATCACCCGCGCCCCTCCCACGGGGGGACGTCTCACATGCTGGAGCTTCCGGAGGCGGCGCGCGTCAGGGTACGTCCAGGGGATTTCCCCTGGAGTGCGGCCCTTCGAGCACCCTCAGCAGGTCCAGCCACCCGTGGAACGGCTCGGCCCGGTCGCTGTCCTCCCGCGTGACCAGCCCGTGCACCCCGTCCTCGCCGTACTCCATTTCCACGACGAACCGCATGATGGCCTCCCGGCTCACCCGTGAGCGTAGGGAGGCGAGCCCCGGGTGGGCACCTGGGGAAAACCCCTGATTTTCGCGCCCGCTCTGGACAGAGGACAGAGAAGTCTTACTTGAGGTACCCGGCGTGCCGCGCGAACGTGGATACCCCGGGATGCGGAGGCCCGCCATGGCTGAGCCGATCGCGACGTTCGTCGGGCGCGAGCACGAGCTCCGGTGCCTGGGAGAGGAGTTCGGGCGCGCCAGTGCCGGGCTGCCCAGGCTCGTGGTGGTGGAGGGTCAGGCGGGGATCGGGAAGACGACGCTGATCCATCGGTTCCTGGAGACGTGCGGCGCGGCGAACGTGTTGTCCACCGACGGGGACGAGGGTGAGTCGCTGCTGCCGTACGGGACGCTGACGAGGTTGTTCGGCGGGCCTGGCGGGCTGCCGGCCCGGCTGAAGGCGCTCCAGCCGGCCGATCCCGCCAAGCTGCCCGACCCGCTGGCGGCGGGGGCGGCGCTGCTGGACGTGGTGAGCGAGCGGCAGCTCGGCGAGCCCCTGTGCCTGGTCGTGGACGACGTGCACTGGGCGGACGAGCCGACGTTGCGGGCGCTGACGTTCTGCCTGCGCAGGTTGCGCGTGGACCGGGTGCTGGCGGTGCTGATGTTGCGGGACACCGCCGCGCTGGCGGGCCCCGAGGGGCTGCTGCGGCTGATCGCCTCCGATGCCACGCGCCGGTTGCGGCTGTCCGGGCTGCGGGTCCCGGAGGTGGAGGCGATGGTCGGCGGGCCGGTGTCGCAGCGGGGGCTGGCGCGGCTGGTCACGCATACCGAGGGCGTGCCGCTGCACCTGCGGGCGCTGCTGGAGGAGGTGCCGCCGGCGGCGCTGGACGACCTGGCGCAGCCGTTGCCCGCGCCGCGCTCGTACGCGCTGTTGGTGCTGGCCAAGGTGGCCAGATGCGCGCCGCCGGTGCGTGAGCTGATCAGCGCGATGAGCGTGCTGGGCCTGTCGTGCCCGCTGCATCTGGCCGCCAGGGTGGCGGGGGTGGAGGAGCCGCTGCAGGCGCTGGAGCAGGCGGTGGGCGAGGGGGTGCTGCTGGAGCGATCCTCCTCGCGGGGGCCGGTGGCGGCGTTCGCGCATCCGCTGATCCGCGCGGCGGTGTACCGGGACCTGGGGCCCGCGCACCGCTCGGCGCTGCACGCGCGGGCGGCGCTGGTGGCGGAGGGCGAGCAGGCGCGGCTGCGGCACCGCATCGAGGCGGTGGCGGGCCCGAGCCCGGAGCTGGCCGCCGAGCTGGCGGAGCTGGGCCGGGCGCAGGTACGGCTGGGCGCGTTCGGCAGCGCGGCCGAGCATCTCAAGGCGGCGGCGGAGCTGTCAGGCGATCCGGCTCCGCTGGCCGCGGAGGCGGTGGAGGCGCTGCTGCTGGACGGCCGGGTGGAGGAGGCGGCCCGGCTGACCGCGAGCCTGCCCGAGCGGGCGCACCCGGCGGTGCGCGGCTACGCCCTGGGCCATCTGGCCATGGTGCGCGGCCAGGTCGAGGAGGCCCGCGCGCACCTGGTCACCGCCTGGGAGCGGGCCGGGACGCCCGAGTCGGGCCTGGCGGCGCGGGCGGCCCAGCAGCTCGCCATGCTCTGCCTGGTCAGCGCCGAGGGCAGGCAGGCCACCCGGTGGGCCGAGCGCGCCAGGAACTCCCCCGGCTACCGCTTCAGCATCGACTACAACCGGTACACGCTGCTCACCGGGCTGGGCATCTCCGGGCAGATCGACGCCGCGCTGGCGGCCACCACGGACCTGCCGGCGCCCTCGGCCGCGTCGATCGCGGAGCTGGACGCCCTGCTCGGCCGCGGGGTGCTGCGGTTGTGCAGCGACGACCTGGCGGGCGGTCTGGCCGACCTGTCGGGGGCGGTCGCCGCCTGCGCGGAGCGCTCGGTGCCCTACCGCATGTTGTCGATGGCGATGCTGGGGCAGGCCGAGTACCGGGCGGGCCGCTGGGACGACGCCGGGCTGCACACCGAGACGGCCGCCTCCGTGGCCGACGACGCGGACCAGCGGTGGCTCTCGCCGGTCTGTCACGCGCTGGCCGCGCTCGTCCCGGCCGCGCGCGGCGACTGGGAGCCGGCGGAGGCGCACGTGGAGGCGGCCCTGGCGGGCAGGAGCACGAGCGTGGAGGCGGTGGCCTCGCTGGCGCACGTGTGCAGCGCCGCCGCCCATCTGGCCGCCGCCAGGGGCGATCACGCCCGTACGGTGGAGGCGCTGGAGCCGCTGGTGGCGGTGAAGGTGCACGACGTCGTGTACGAGCCCGGCGTCGTCCAGTGGCTCGACCTGCTCATCGACGCCCTGGTGGCGCTGGGCGAGACGGAGCGGGCCGAGACCCAGCTCGCCGGGATGGAGCGGCTGGCCGGGCGGCGCGGCAGGAGTTCCGCGCTGGCCGCGGCGGCCCGGTGCCGGGGCGGCCTGCACGCGGCGCGGCACGAGAACGACCTGGCCGACGCCGCGTTCACCACCGGGCTGGCGCACGCGGCGGTGGCCGGGCTGCCGTTCGACGAGGCGCGGCTGCGGCTGGCGTACGGGAGGTTCCTGCGCAGGCTGGGACGGCGCAAACAGGCGCAGGCCCAGCTTGAGCCGGGGCTGGCGTTGTTCGCCCGGCTGGGCGCGCTGCCGTACGTGGACTGGTGCGAGCGGGAGTTGTCCGCCTGCGGGCTGCCGCGGGCGGAGAGCGGCCCCACGCCGCTGATGCGGCTGACGCCGCAGGAGCAGGCGGTGGCGCGGCTCGTGGCGACCGGGATGACCAACCGCCAGGTGGCCAGGGAGCTGGTGCTGAGCGTGAAGACCATCGAGTACCACCTGGGCAACGCCTTCGCCAAGCTGGGGGTCAACTCGCGGGTGTCGCTCACCACCAAGATCCGGGCCCCGATGGACTGAGCCGCCGGAGCGGCCCCGCCGGCCCGGCTGTCGCTGGACGGATTGCCGGGCGTTGACAGGTGATCATCACGAAATGTCCAACCGACTGCTGATATTTCGGAAATATCGGGAGCATGGGCGCGTGAATCTCAACGGTCGCACATTCGTGATGGTGAGCTCGACGGCGAGCGCGGTGAACCCCGGCAGTCCCACGCGGTTCGAATACTGGGAGGCCGACGAGGTGGTGTGGGGCAGCTACACCGGCGACACCGTGACCCACGGGCGCTTCGTCGGGACGCGGGACGGCGACCAGGTGTCGATCGCCTACGCGCACGCGCTGGTCGCCGGGGGCAAGGCGGGCGGGAAGAGCACCAGCCGCATCGAGACCGGGCAGGACGGGCTGCTGCGGCTGGTGGAGGAGTTCACGTTCGACGGGGACGACACGCCGCACGTCAGCGTGTGCGCCGAGGTCGGCTGACGATCCGTCAGTCGTCCTTTTGCAGGGCGGCCCGGCCCTCGGCGGCGCCGACGAAGCGCATCTTGCCGAGCGGCACCTCACCCCGCTCCTCGGGTACGGGCCGCCGCTGCGAACGGGCGGCCTGGTCGCGGTCGCTCGGCAGCACGTACGGGCGCTTGAGCACCTCGTCCAGGATGAACACCGTCTCCGTCGCCTTGACCGCCGGGATGTTGGCCAGCCGGTCGGTCACCATGGTGTGCACCGCGGCCACGTCGGAGACGCGTACCTGGATCATCGCGTCGTGCTGGCCGGTGGTGATCGCGCAGTACTCCACCTCCGGCATCCTTGCCAGCTCCGCCCTGAACTGCTTCCACATCTGCTGGCGCACGGTCACGAAGATCAGCGCCGTGATGCCGAGCCCGGCCCTGACGTGGTCGATCTCGGCCGTGAACCGCTTGATCGCGCCGTCCGCGCGCAGCGCCTCGAAGCGGGTGTAGGCGTTGGCGCGGGAGATGCCCACCCGCTCGGCCAGCGCCGCCACCGAGATCCTGCCGTTCTCGCGCAGGACCTCGAGGATCTTCATATGGACCTCGTCCAGTTCGAGACCGATGCCGATCCGTCCAGCCTGACCGCCACCGCTGACACCATTTCTGGAAATTTCACTCATCATTACCTCATCGCACTCTATATACGTCTCGCCGGCCGCACGGAGGCTGGACGTTCTGCCGCACAATCCTCGACATCCTTCTGCCGAACGTCCAATTTTGGAGGACCTACATGGCGACCCGCTCGCAGACGGCGGCTGTACTGCTCGCCGGTGCGCTCTCCCTCGCCGCCTGCGCCAGCGGCGGCACCTCCCAGGCCCCCGCGGCCTCCGGGAGCAAGACCCTCGTCATCGACACGTCCTTCGACCTCAAGACGGCCGACCCGGGCCGCACGTACGAGCCCACGGGCCTGTTCGTCGACAAAGCTCTCTACGAGACGCTGCTGACCTTCGACGGCGCCGACGTGACCAAGCCGGTGCCGGCGCTGGCCGAGTCGTACGAGCTGTCCGAGGACGGCAAGACGCTGACGCTCAAGCTGAAGCAGGGGGCCACGTTCGCCGACGGCTCGCCGGTGACGGCCGACGACGTGGTGTTCTCCCTCACGCGGGTGCGTGACATGAAGGGTACGCCGTCGTTCCTGCTGGACGGCGTCGAGGTGGCCAAGGACGGCGACTCGACGATCACGATGACGTCGAAGGCGGCCAACCCGGCGCTGCCGTACATCCTGCCGAACCCGGCGCTCGGCATCATCAACAGCAAGCTCGCCAAGCAGAACGGCGCGACCACGGACCCGCAGGACAAGGCCGAGCAGTACCTGAACTCCACCTCGGCTGGGTCGGGCCCGTACGAGATCGAGTCGTTCAACGTGAGCAGCCAGGTCACGCTCAAGGCGAACCCCAAGTACTACGGGACCAAGCCGGCCTACGACAAGGTCGTCATCCGCAACGTCGAGGCCGCCACCCAGAAGCTGAACGTGCAGCGCGGCGACAGCCAGGTGGCGCTCAACCTGTCGGGCGACCAGGTCACCGGCATGCCCGCGACCATGCAGGTCAAGAAGATCGCCTCGGCGAACGTCATCTTCCTGCTGGCCAACCAGGACTCCGGGGTCAGCAAGACCACCACGAACGCCAAGTTCGTGGAGGCGGTGCGCAAGGGCGTGGACTACGCGGGGCTGCTGGAGCTGGCCGGGGAGGGCTCGGCGCAGGCGCCGGGCGTCATCCCGTCGCAGCTGCTCGGCGCCCTGCCCGCCGGCCAGGCCGCCAAGCGGGACGTCGAGGGCGCCAAGGCCGCGCTGGCCGCCAGCGGGCTGTCGAACCCGACCGTGAAGCTGGAGTACCCGAGCGAGCTGACCGTGAACGGCCTGTCGTTCCAGCCGCTGGCCGAGCGCGTCCAGGCCAACCTCAAGGAGGTCGGCATCACGGTGGACCTGCAGCCGGCGCCGGTCACCACGGCGCTGGACAACTACCGCAACGGCAAGGAGGAGATGGGCCTGTGGTACTGGGGTCCCGACTACCCGGACCCGAGCGACTACCTGGCCTTCCTGCCCGGCAAGACGGTGGGGCTGCGGGCCGGCTGGAAGGAGGGCGCGGCGAAGGAGATCGAGGCCGCGGGTGAGAAGGCCGCGGCGGCGATCGGCGACGACGCGCGCACGGCCGCGTACACCGACCTCCAGACCAAGCTCAACGCCTCCGGGCCGTTCGTCCCGCTGATCCAGCCGGGCCAGAACATCGTGACGACGGCCTCGGTGACCGGGCTGGAGTACCACCCGGTGTGGACCGTGGACATCGCCGACCTCGGCGCGAAGTAGGGTCTCGATGTCCGACTCCCCTGACCAGCCGGGCCCGCCTCCCGGCGCTCCTGTGCCCGTCAGGCGGCAGGGGAGGCATCCGCTGGCGCGGTTCCTCATCCGCCGCGTGCTCCTGGCCATCCTGATGGCCTGGGGCATCACCCTGGTGACGTTCGTGCTGACGAACCTCGTCCCCGGCGACCCCGTGGCCGCCAACCTCGGCCAGCGGGCCCTCGGCGACCCCGCCATCGTGGCCCAGTGGCGGGCCGACCACGGGCTGGACAAGCCGCTGTGGCAGCAGTACCTGATCCACCTCCAGGGCCTGTTCCACGGCGACCTGGGCACCAGCCAGCAGAGCCACCGCCCGGTCGGTCAGGACCTGGCCGAGTTCGTCCCGGCGACGCTGGAGCTGGCCGGGGCGGCGATCCTGGTCTCGCTCGTGCTGGGCGTGGCGTTCGGCGTCGTGGCCGCGCTGCGCCGGGACCGCCTGGCCGACCACGCGCTGCGGGTGCTGAGCCTCATCGGCATCTCCGTGCCGACGTTCTGGCTGGCGCTGCTGGCGTTCTACGTGTTCTTCTACCGGCTGCAGCTCACCCCGGGCAGCGGCCGGGTGGACGTGGCGCTCGGCCCGGCCCCGCCGTTCACCGGGCTGCAGACGGTGGACGCGCTGCTGGCCGGGCGGTGGGACATCTTCTCCTCCGCCGTCGGCCACCTGGTCACGCCCGCCCTGGTGCTGGCGCTCTACACGATCGGGCTGCTCACCAGGTTCACCCGGTCGGCGGTGCTGGAGGTGCTGGGCCAGGACTACGTGCGCGCCGCCAGGGCCAAGGGCCTGCCGGGCCGCACCATCCTGTTCCGGTACGTCCTGCGCTCCGCCCTCGTGCCCATCATCACCGTGGCGGGCCTGGCCTTCGGCAGCCTGCTGTCCGGCACCGTCCTGGTGGAGGCCATCTTCGCCTGGCCCGGCGTCGGCCAGTACGCCTACAAGAGCGCCACCACCCTGGACCTGCCCGCCGTCATGGGCGTCGGCCTGGTCGTGGGTGTCGTCTACCTGGTCATCAACCTGATCGTGGACGTCCTGTACGGCGTCATCGATCCCCGAGTGAGGCTGCGATGAGACGCCGGGACCCCCTGGCCCGCAAGGGCCTCCTGAGGCGGCTGCCCGAGGCGTGGCGGCAGCCGCTGGCCGTGGTCGGCGGTGTGCTGGCCGTGGCCTGGATCGTCATCGCGCTGGCCGCGCCCCTGCTGGCGCCGCACGACCCCCTGGCCCAGGAGCTGCCGCGGCTGACGCCCCCCGGGCCTGGCCACTGGTTCGGCACCGACCAGCTCGGCCGTGACATCCTCAGCCGCGTCATGTACGGGGCGCGCGTGTCGATCCCGCTGACGCTGCTGCTGGTGACCCTGTCGGTGCTGATCGGCGGGCTGCTCGGCGCGTGCGCCGGGTACTTCGGCCGCTGGGCCGACGAGACGATCATGCGGCTGGCGGACCTGGTGTTCGCGTTCCCGACGGTGATCCTGGCCATGGTGGTGGCCGCGGCGCTGGGCGCGAGCCTGACGAACGCGGTGCTGGCCGTGCTGGTGGTGGCCTGGCCCGCCTACGCCCGCGTGACGCGCGGGCTGGTGCTGGGGGTGCGGGAGCGGGAGTTCGTGCTGAGCGGGCGGCTGCTGGGCTTCTCGGTGTGGCGCTCGCTGCGGGTGGACGTGCTGCCGAACGTGACCGGCCCCATCCTGGTGCTGGCCACCCTCGACATCGGCACCGCGCTGCTGCTGCTGTCCGGGCTGTCGTTCCTGGGCCTGGGCGCCAAGCCGCCCTCCCCGGAGTGGGGGGCGATGGTGGCCTCGGGTGTGGAGGTGTTCGACAGCTGGTGGGTGGCGACGTTCCCCGGGCTGGCGATCCTGACGGTGGTGCTGGCGTTCAACTTCCTGGGCGACACGTTGCGGGACGCCCTCGATCCCCGTACCGCCCGCGCGATCAAGGAGCGTGCGCTGTGACGCTGGACATCGCGGACCTGCGGGTGACGATCGGCGGGAAGGACATCCTGCGCGGCGTCGACCTGCGGCTGGAGCCGGGCAGGGTGCACGGGCTGGCCGGGGAGAGCGGGTCGGGCAAGACGATGACGGGGCTGGCCGTGCTGGGGCTGCTGCCGCACGGCGCCCGCGTCTCGGGCACGATCCGGCTCGGCGAGCGGGACCTGCTGACGCTGCCGCCCAAGCAGCTGAACCGGGTACGCGGCGGCGAGGTCGCCATGGTGTTCCAGGACCCGGCGACCAGCCTGCACCCGATGCTCACGATCGGCAGGCAGCTCACCGAGCACATGCGGCACCATCTGCGGCTGGGCAGGGGCGAGGCGAAGGCGCGGGCGGTGGAGCTGCTCGGCAAGGTGCGCATCCCCGGCCCGCTGGAGGCCTACGGGCGCTTCCCGCACCAGTTCTCCGGCGGGATGCGGCAGCGCATCGCGATCGCCATCGCGCTGGCCTGCTCCCCCAAGGTGCTGATCGCCGACGAGCCGACGACCGCGCTGGACGTGACCGTGCAGGCGGGCGTGCTGCGGCTGCTGCGCGGGCTGTGCGACGAACTGGGACTGGCGGTGCTGCTGGTGACGCACGACCTGGGCGTCATGTCGGCGGTGGCCGACGAGGTGAGTGTGATGAAGGACGGCCTGGTGGTCGAGTCGGGGCCGCGCGCCCGCGTGCTGCGGGAGCCCGAGCATGCCTACACGCGCTCGCTGCTCGACTCGCTGCCCGATGCGGAGGTGCGATGAGCAGTCTGCTGACCATTGACGACCTGGTCGTCGAGCACCGCTCCCCCGGGCGTCCCGTGGTGCGGGCGGTGGCGGGGGCCAGCCTGGAGGTCGGCCCCGGCGAGGTCGTCGGGCTGGTCGGGGAGTCCGGGTGCGGCAAGTCGACGCTGGCCCGCGCGGTGTGCGGGCTGAACCCGGTCGCCGCCGGGTCGATCGCGTTCGACGGGCAGCCGGTCACGCCGCTCGGGCTGCGGCGCAGGCGGCTGACCGGGATCCAGATGGTGTTCCAGGACCCGTACGCGTCGCTCAACCCCAGGCGGCGGGTGGGCGACCAGATCGCCGACGGGCTGCGTACCGCGGGCGACACCACCTCCACCCCCGCTGACCTGCTGGAACGCGTCGGGCTTCCGCGCGACTTCGCGGGGCGGCATCCGCACGAGTTCTCCGGCGGGCAGCGGCAGCGCATCGCCATCGCCAGGGCTCTGGCCGCCCGGCCGCGGCTGCTCATCGGCGACGAGCCCATCTCGGCGCTCGACGCCTCGGCGCAGTCGCAGGTGGCCAGGCTGATGCGAGACCTGGCCGTGGAGTCGGGCGCGGGGCTGCTGTTCATCAGCCACGACCTGTCGGTGGTGCGGCTGATCGCGGACCGGATCGCGGTCATGTACCTGGGCAGGATCGTCGAGGTGGGCGACACGGCGGAGGTGTGGGCGGGGCCGCGGCATCCGTACACGCAGGCGCTGCTGGGGGCCGTCCCGAAGCCGGACGGGATGGGCGTGCTGCCCGCCGAGCTGCCGGGGGACGTGCCCGATCCGGCGAACCCGCCCGGCGGGTGCCGGTTCAACCCGCGCTGCCCGAAGGTGATGGACGTGTGCCGCGAGAAGGAGCCGGACTTCGGGCCGGTCGCCTGCTGGTTGCACGAGCCGAAGTGAGGCGGGCCGCGCCGGGCGAGATCATGGACGAGATCATGGACGGGGCCGGGCGGGTGGCGGCGGTACGGGAGGCGATGGCCGCGGCCGGGGTGGACGCGCTGGTGTTGCGGCCCTCGCCCGACTACCGGTTCCTGGGCGGGCTTCCTGACAGCGGCGCGTTCCTCGTGGTGACCGCGGACGTGGTGGCCGAAAGCGCCGATCCCGCCGGGCTGGTGCCCGAGGGGGCGCGCCGGGTCGGGGTGGATCCGGAGATGCGGGTGCGGGAGTTGTTCGGGCTGGCGATCGAGGCCGAACTGGTGCCCGCCTCGGCCGTGCTGGCGCCGCTGCGGCTGTGCAAGGAGCCGCGGGAGATCGAGGCCATCGGGCGGGCGGTCGCCGCCGCGGAGGGGGTGCTGGGGCGGGCGCGGGAGCTGGCCTGGTTCGGGGCGACCGAGCGGGCGATGGCTCACCGGCTGCGGCTGCTGCTGGTGGAGTCGGGCTGCGAGGAGGTGGTGGCGCTGCGGGTGGCGGCGGGCGAGCACACGGCCAGGCCCGGGCACGTGCCCGGGAAGCGGGTGATCAACCCCGGGGACGCGCTGACCGTGTCGGTGTGCGGGCGGTGGGGCGGCTACTGCGCGGAGGTGGCCAGGGTGTTCGTGGTGGCCGAGCCGCCGGAGGACTTCGAGGCTATGTACTCGGTGGTGGCGGCGGCGTACCGGGCGGGGCTGGCGGCGGTGCGGCCCGGCGTGCCGGCGGCGGAGGTGTCGCGGACGGTCGGCGAGGTGATCGACGGCAGCGGGTACGGGCGCTTCGCCGCGCCGCACGCCTGCCGGGGCGTCGGCCTGGGCCCCGACGAGGGCCCGCGGCCCGGCGACGACACCGTGCTCGCGGCCGGGATGACGCTCTGCCTGGAGCCGGCCATCTACGTGCCCGACCTGTTCGGGGCCCGGCTCGCCGACGTGGTGGCCTGCGCGCCGCCTGGCCCCGCGCCGCTCGGCTCGACCTCGCACACCCTGCACGTCCTCGACCGCTAGCCTCCCGTCCCCAACGACCTTCACCGGCGTACGGCGATGACGTGCGGAAACGGGGCCGGCGCCCGACTACCCTGGTCGGGAAGATCGGTTGGGGGGCCGTCGTGGACCAGTTCGTGCTGCTCATGCTGGTACTGCTGGGCGCGCTGATCACGGTCCCGCTGGGCGAGCGGCTCGGCCTGCCCTCGCCGGTGCTGATGACGTTGCTGGGCATCGTGCTCGCCGTCCTGCCCTTCGTCCCGAACGTGGACGTCCCGCCCGGCATCGTCCTGCCCCTGCTGCTGCCCCCGCTGTTGTACGCCGCCGTGCAACACACCTCGTGGCGGCAGTTCGCGGCCAACTGGCAGCCGATCTTCCTGCTGGCCGTGGCGCTGGTGTTCGTGACGACGGCGGCCGTGGCGGCGGTGGCGCACGCGCTCGTGCCGGGGCTGCCGCTGGCGGCGGCGGTGGCGCTGGGCGCGCTGGTGGCCCCGCCCGACCCGGTGGCGGCCACGGCGGTGGCGGGCAGACTCGGGCTGCCCAGGCGCATGGTGTCGCTGCTGGAGGGCGAGGGGCTGTTCAACGACGTCACCGCGATCGTGCTCTACCACGTGGCGATCGCGGCGGCGGTGACCGGGACGTTCTCCTGGCCGGGGGCGCTGTCCGAGTTCGTGTTGTCGGCCGGGGTGGCCGTGGCGGTGGGGCTGGCGCTGGGGTGGCTGGGCGGGCGGCTGATGGCGCTGCTGGGCGATGCCACGCTGCAGGTCGGGCTGTCGCTGCTGGTGCCGTTCGTGAGCTACGCGCTGGCCGAGGAGTGGCACGGGTCGGGGGTGCTGGCCGTGCTGACCAGCGCGTTCTATCTGAGCGACCGCATGTCCGACGCGGACGACGTGCTCGGCAGGTTCGCCGCGACGACGTTCTGGCAGGTCGTGGACACGCTGGTGACGGGGGTGGCGTTCGGGCTGATCGGGCTGGAGCTGCACGCCGTGTTCGGCACGGTGCACGGCCGCCTCGGCACGGTGCTCCTCTGGAGCGCCGCCGTGGTCGGGGTCGTGGTGCTCGTCCGGCTGGTGTGGCTGCTCCCTGCCGCGTGGCTGGCCAGGAAGATGCGGGCGCCTGGGCACGAGGACACCGAGATCCCGCTGAGCTGGCGCGAGACCGTGGTCATGTGGTGGGCGGGGATGCGCGGCGTGGCGTCGGTGGCGCTCGCGCTGGCCATCCCGCTGGAGACGGAGGACGGCGGGGCGTTCCCCGGGCGGCCGGTGATCGTGTTCGTCGCGTTCGCCGTCATCCTGACCACGCTGGTCGTGCAGGGGCTGACGCTGCCGTGGCTGGTGGGCAGGCTCGGCGTCAAGGCGGACACGGCGGCCGAGCGGGAGCTGGAGAAGCGGCTGGCGATCCGGGCGGGACGGGCGGCCAAGCGGCGGCTGCGGGAGATCGACGAGGCCGAGGACCTGCCGGAGGACGTGATGGAGGTGCTGAGCAGGCGGCTGATGGACCTCGGGCCGCGGATCAGCCCCGAGGCGGCCGACGAGGAGCGGCGGGAGGCGTACGAGCAGCGGGTGCGGCGGGTCAAGCTGCTGCGGCGGGTGCAGGGCGAGATGATGTCGGCCGCCAGGCAGGCGGTCCTGGAGGCGCGGCGGGACCCGAGCGCCGACCCGGTGGTGGTGTCGCGGGTGCTGCGCCGGCTCGACGCCCGGAGCCTGCGCTGACCGCTGTCAAGTGTGACGGTGTGTGATGGTTCGCGGCAAAGGGTAGTCACCGTACATGCTGCGCATCGGCACGTGGAGGTCTGCCGAGTCGATCGACGTCGTCGCCTGCGGCTGGCACGACGACGGCCCAGGACCTCTCGAAACGGGCATCAAACTCATTTATGGGATCGATGGCCGGGTGCCGGCGTTCCCCGGGCTGCGCGTCGGCCCCCTGGCCGCGCGGGGCGCCGAGGAGATCGCCGTGCTCCTGTCCCAGGGCCTGGACGTGGTGCTCACCGCCCCCGGCTGCTGCCCGGCCGCGCCGGTGGTGGCGGCGGGCATGTGGCACTACGGCTGGACGAGGGGCGATGCCGGGCCGCTGGCGGGGGCGACCGTGGCGGGGCTGGCGCTGGCCGCGCAGCGCGGCCCGTGCTCGGTGGAGATCCGGCGCGACGGCCGCAGCTCGCTCGACGGCGACGTGACGGCGGCGGCCGTGCGGGCGGGCCTGGCCGACCGCTTCCCCGGCGGCCGTTACCGCACGCCGGAGGTCACGGTGCCGCTGGAGTCCGTACGCCTGAGCCAGGAGGCGCCGAGCCGCATCCTCATCGCCCTGCGAGCAGGCGCGGCCCGATGAGTTTCCGCTACGAAAGACCCCCGTCCTCTTGGTGGTCCCGCACGAATCCCGGGCACCCCCCGATGGCATAACGTCGCCTTGGAACCTCAGGTGAGGAAAGGTGACACGTTGATCGAGGTCAGGGAGCTCCACGAGATGGCGGAGTTCGAGCGCGTCAACGCGCTGTTCGACGACATCTGGCACTTCGGCTCCGCCGACCCGCCCATCACCATGGAGCTGATGCGCGCCCTGTCGCACGCGGGCGGCTACGTCTCCGGCGCCTTCGACGGCGACCGCATGGTGGGCGCCTCGGCGGGCTTCCTGGCGGCGGACAGCACCCTGCACTCGCACGTCACCGGCACGGCGCCGGGCCACGGCATCGGGTGGGCGCTCAAACAGCACCAGCGCCTCTGGGCCCTGGAGCGCGAGCTGGAGCGGATCACCTGGACCTACGACCCCCTGGTGCGCCGCAACGCGCACTTCAACCTGGCCAAGCTGGGCGCCCGCCCCATCGAGTACCTGCCGTCCTTCTACGGTGTCATGGGCGACGCGATCAACCAGGGCGACGAGTCCGACCGGCTGCTGGCCTCCTGGCCGCTGACCTCGCCGCACGTGGAGGCGCTGGCACGGCGGGAGCCTTACGTGACGCCGGTGTCCGACGACGCGGTGGTGGCGCTGGCCGACGAGGGCGGGCGGCCGGTCACCGGTTCGATGGACGCGGCCACCGTGCTGGTCGCGGTGCCCGCCGACATCGAGACGTTGCGCCGCGCCGACCCGGAGGCGGGCAAGGCGTGGCGGTACGCCGTACGCGACGTGCTGGGCGGCCTGATGGGCGAGGGCCGCAGGGTCACGGGGTTCTTCGAGAAGTCCTCTTACATAGTGGAGAAAGTGTGAAGATCACAGGAGTAGAGCTGCGGCGGATCGCGATGCCGCTGGTGGCGCCGTTCCGCACGTCGTTCGGCACCGAGACCGCCCGCGACGTCCTGCTGGTGAGGGTCGTGACGCCGGACGCCGAGGGCTGGGGCGAGTGCGTGGCGATGTCGGAGCCCCTCTACTCCTCCGAGTACGTGGACGGCGCCGCCGAGGTGATCCGCCGCTTCCTGCTGCCCGCCCTGCCGAAGGGCGTGCACGCCAACGACGTGGCCCGCGCCCTGGAGCCGATCAAGGGCCACCGCATGGCCAAGGCGGCGGTGGAGACTGCGGTGCTGGACGCGCAGCTCAGGGCCTCGGGCGAGTCGTTCGGCCAGTTCCTCGGCGCGGCCAGGACACGGGTGCCGTGCGGGGTGTCGGTGGGCATCATGGACTCGGTCCCGCAGCTCCTCGACGCCGTGGGCGGCTACCTGGAGGAGGGATACGTCCGCATCAAGCTGAAGATCGAGCCCGGCTGGGACGTCGAGCCCGTCCGTGCCGTGCGCGAGCGGTTCGGCGACGACGTGCTGCTCCAGGTGGACGCGAACGCCGCCTACTCCCTGTCCGACGCCCCCCGCCTGGCCCGGCTGGACGCCTTCGACCTGCTGCTGATCGAGCAGCCGCTGGCCAACGACGACCTGGTCCAGCACGCGAAGCTGGCCAAGCAGGTCAAGACGCCGATCTGCCTGGATGAGTCGATCGAGTCGGCCGAGCACGCCGCCGCCGCGATCGCGCTCGGCTCGTGCTCGATCATCAACATCAAGCCGGGCAGGATCGGCGGCTACCTGGAGGCGCGGCGGATCCACGACCTGTGCCGGGCCAACGGGATCGCCGTGTGGTGCGGCGGAATGCTGGAGACGGGGCTCGGCCGGGCGGCGAACGTGGCGCTGGCCGCGCTGCCCGGCTTCACCCTGCCCGGCGACACCTCCGGGTCGCGCCGCTACTTCCAGACCGACGTCACCGAGCCGTTCGAGCTGGTCGACGGGCACCTGGAGGTGCCCGTGGGGCCGGGGCTGGGCGTGGCGCCCATCCCGGCCGTGCTGGATGAGGTCACGACCTCGACGGAGTGGATCACCCTCTGAGCCGGGGCACCGCGGCCAGCAGGGCGCGGGTGTAGTCGTGCGCGGGCTCGCCGATGACCTGCTCGGTGGGCCCGACCTCGACGAGGCGGCCGTGGTGCATGACGGCCACGACGTCGGCCACGTACCTGACGACGGCCAGGTTGTGGGAGATGAACAACATCGTCAGCCCCAGCTCGTCGCGCAGCCCGCGGACCAGGTTGAGCACCGCGCCCTGCACGGACACGTCGAGCGAGCTGGTGATCTCGTCGGCGACCAGCAGGGCGGGGTCGCCACCGAGCGCGCGGGCGATCGCGACGCGCTGGCGCTGCCCGCCCGACAACTCGCGCGGGTAGCGGCCGGCCAGTTCCGCGGGAAGCCGTACGAGGTCGAGCAGCCGCTCCACCTCGCCGTGCCCCGCGCCTTCCGCGATGGTCTGGGCGACGGTCATGCGGGGGTTGAGCGAGGCGTACGGGTCCTGGAAGACCATCTGCACCCGCCGCGCGCCCTGGACGCTCCCGGTGTGGGGGACGAGCCCGCACACCGCCCTGGCCAGCGACGACTTGCCCGACCCCGACTCGCCGACGAGCCCGACGACGTGGCCGTCGGGGATCTCCAGCGTGACGTCGTCCACGGCGGTGAACGCGCCGAAGCGCACGCTCAGGTTCTTGATGATCATTTGACCTCCCAGCAGGCGACCCGCTGCCCGGGGCCGTGCGCGACGAGTACGGGACGCTCCTCCCGGCACCGGTCGGTGGCCAGGGCGCAGCGGGGTGCGAAGGCGCAGCCGGGGCCGACCCGCGCGGGGGCCGGCTGGGTGCCGGGGATCCCGGCCAGCGGTTTGGAGCGGTCGGTGTCCAGGGCGGGCAGGGAGGCGATCAGCGCCTTCGTGTACGGGTGCGCGGCCCCGGCGGCGAGCCGGTCGGCGGGCAGCTCCTCGACCACGCGCCCCGCGTACATGACCACGACCCGATCGCAGAGCTCCCCCACGACGGCGATGTCGTGTGAGATGAACAGGGTCGCCGCGCCCGTCTCCTCGACGAGCTCGCGCAGCAGCCGCAGGATCTGCCCCTGCACGGTCACGTCCAGGGCGGTCGTGGGCTCGTCGGCGACGATCAGGCGGGGCGTGCCCATGAGCCCCATGGCGATCACGGCGCGCTGCCGCATGCCGCCGGACAGCTCGTGCGGGTGTTGCGCGGCCCGTCTGGCGGGCTCCGGCAGGTGGACGTGGCCGAGCCGGTCCACGGCGCGCCGGCGGGCCTCGGCGCGGCCGGCCCCCTCGTGGACGACGGCCACCTCGGCGAGCTGCCCGCCCACCTTGAGCGCCGGGTTGAGCGCGGCCAGAGGGTCCTGGAACACCATGGCGAGGGCGGTGCCGAGCTCCTTGTCCGACAGCGTGGCCATGTCCCGGCCGCCCAGCCGGAGCGCCGCGTACGTGACGGCCCCCGGGTAGGGCACGAGCCCGCCGATCGCGGCGGCGGTCAGGCTCTTGCCGCTGCCGGACTCGCCCACCAGGCCGACGATCTCGCCCGGCGCGACCGTCAGCGACAACTCCCGCACCGGGGTGACGCCGCCGGGGAAGGTGACGGTCAGGTCCCGCACCTCCAGCAGCGCGCCGGGGTCTGGCTCGCCGGCGGGAGCCACCGCCGGGGGCGCCTCCTCGCCGGCCGGCACGGACGTGCGCGCGGCTGCCCTGGCCAGGGCGTCACCCAGCAGGTTGAAGCCGATCCCCGCGAGCGCGATGGCGGCGGCGGGCCCGAGCGCCACCTCCGGTGTGACGTAGATGCGCGGGAACCCGTCGAACAACAACCGCCCCCAGTCGAAGTCCGGCGGCTGCACGCCGAGCCCCAGGAACGACATCCCGGCCAGGCCGAGCAGCGCGCCGCCGAGCGCCTGGGTGAGGTTGAGGATGAGCGGCTCGGCGATGTTGGGCAGCACGTGCCTGGTCAGGATGCGGCGGCGGGGCACGCCGAGCATGCGGGCGGCCGAGACGTAGTCGGCCCCCGCGACCGTGGCCGCCAGCGTCTGGGTGAGCCGGGCGAAGCCGGGCGCGATGGCCGCGCCGATGCCGAGCACCGCGCCGCGCGCGCCCAGCCCGGCGACGACCGCGGTGAACATGGCCAGCAGCAGCCCGGGGAAGGCCACCAGGGCGTTGACCGTGCCGGTGGCCAGCCTCGCGCCGCGCCTGGGCAGCACCGAGGGCAGCGCGCCCAGCACGACTCCGGCGACGGCGCCGATGAGGGTGGCCGCGAGGGCCAGCAGGAGCGAGAACCGGCCCGCCACCAGGACCCTGGCCAGCAGGTCGCGGCCCAGGTTGTCGGTGCCGAGCGGGTGCCCGGGCGAGGCGCCCTGGAGGATGTGGGCGGCGTCGATGCGCCCGGCGGTCTCGCCCCAGACGAGCGGGCCGACGACGGCCAGCACCGCCATGAGCGCCACGATCACGGCCCCGGCCACGCCGGGCACGTTCCTGCGCAACCGCCCGGCCAGACCTTCCCCGTTCCCGCGCGACCGCCCGGCCGCTCCTTCCCCGTTCCCGCGCGACCGGCCGATCGGTCCGGACGCCTTCCCGCGCGACCGGCTGGTCATCGGGCCTCCTTGATGGCGGACGTCGGATCGAGCGCTCCCAGCACCAGATCGACGGCGAGGTTCACGACCAGCACGATCGCCCCGTAGACGAGGATCACGCCCTGGGCCACCGGATAGTCCTTCTGGGTGATCGACTCGACGATCTTCAGCCCGAGCCCGGGCCAGGCGAACACGTACTCGACCAGCACCCCGCCCGCGATGAGCGAGGTCAGCAGCAGCCCGCCGACGGTCAGGGTGGCCGTGAGCGTGTTGGGCAGCACGTGCCGCAGGTGCAGCCGGGCGGCGGGCAGCCGTTTGGCGCGGGCCAGCCGCACGTAGTCCTGCCCGAGCTCGCGCAGCGTCTCGACGCGCGAGATGCGGGCGATCATGGCGGTGGGCCCGGCCGCGAGGGCCAGGACGGGCAGCACGTACGTGGCCGCCCCCGCCTTGCCCGCGGGCGGGAACCAGCCGAGCCCGATGGCGAAGGCGGCCACGAGCGCGATGGCGTACAGGAACTCGGGCACGGCCACGACGGTGCCGGTGGTGGCGCCGAAGCCGATCTCGGTGCCGCGGTTGCGGCCGTTCTCGGTGCGGATGGCGGCCCACATGCCCAGCGGCACGGCCACCAGCAGCGCCAGGGCGGTGGCGAGCAGAGCCAGGGTGAGGGTGTTGGGCAGGCGGGCCAGGATGACGTCCCCGACGGGCTCACCCGTCAGGAACGAGGTCCCGAAATTTCCGGACAAGACGTTGGTCGCGTACGTGAAGAGCTGCTCCGGCAGCGGCCGGTCGAGACCGAGCGCCGCCCGCCGGGCCTCGACCAGCTCCACGGGCGCCGCCGGGCCCAGGGCGGTGCGCACGGGGTCGCCGGGGATGAGGTGGATCATCGCGAACGACACCACCATGAGCACGGCCAGCGACACCAGGAACCGCACCACCAGCCGTACGCCGAGACGGCCGATCATTGGGTGAGCCGGATCGTGGTGGGCAGGAACAGCCCGGCGACCTGCTCGTAGGTGGCGCCCTTGGAGGCCAGCAGGACGGTGTTCTCCACCACCGGCACCAGGTCCGCGTTCTCGAACAGCGCCGACTCCGCCTCCCGCCACTGGGCGCAGCCCTCGGCCGCCGGGACCTCGGTGGCCTTGGCGACGAGCGACTCGTACCGGTCGTTGGCCATGTGCGCGAAGTTGGCGCCCTTGGGGGCGGCCGGGCCGGACATGAAGCCGACGAGCTGGCTGGGCAGCGTGACGCCGATGGGCAGCCAGACGACGTCCCAGTCCTGGGTGGTGTTCAGCGACTCCGACAACTTGGTGTCGATCACGCCGTTCAGCTTCACCTCGACCCCGGCCTTGCGCCAGGCGGCGGCCAGGTACTCCGCCGCGGCCTGCACGCCGGAGCCGCGGGTGGTCGCGTACAGGTAGCGCAGGGTGAGCCGCTTGCCGTCCTTGACCCGGATGCCGTCGGCGCCCGCCCGCCAGCCCGCCGCGTCGAGCGCCGCCGCAGCGGCGGCCGCGTCGAAGGCGGGGACGTGGCCGGTGATGGTGTCGCCCGGGCAGGGGCGCGGGTCCAGGACGAGGCCCGTGGCGGGCCTGCCGGTGCCGCTGGAGGCGATCCCGGCCAGTTCCTTGAGGTCTATGGCCTGGGTGAGCGCCTTGCGTACGGCGGGGTCGTGGCCGGGCCGGTCGTCGCCCTGGTGGTAGAAGAACTGGCCGTTGCCCGACGGGATGACCTTCTTGCCCATGCCGGGGGTGGCCTCCAGGCGGGCGCGGTCGGGGCCGTAGATGGTGGCGCCGTTGATGGTGCCCGCGACGAGGAGGTTGGCGGCGGTCTGCTCGTTCGGCACGATCTTGACCACCACGGTCTCCGGCGCGTCCTTCGCCGTGCCGCCGGACGGGCCCCAGGTGTACTCCCTGCGCACCTTGAAGGTGTAGTGGTCGCCCGGCACGGCCTCGGTCAGCTTGTACGGGCCGCTGCCGTAGGTGGCGCGGGCCAGCAGCGAGTGGTCCTTCGCGCCCTTGCCGCACACGACGTAGAACGACCGGCCGGTCTCCAGGATGAAGCTGAACGGTTTCGGCGTGCTCAGCGTCACGGTCCCGGCCGCGTCGTCGGCGTCGGCCTTCATGCCGGTGGGCACCAGGACGCCGTAGATGGGCGACTTGGTGTCGGGGTCGGTGATGTCGTTGAGGCTCGCGGCCACGTCGGAGGGCATGACCGGCGCGCCGTCGGAGCAGGTGGCGCCCTTGCGCAGGGTGAAGGTGACCTTGTCGGGCTCGACGGTCCACTTCTCGGCCAGGCCCGGCACGATCTTGCCGTCGGCGGTGGCGGAGACCAGGGTGTCGTAGGCGAGCGAGAGCGTGGTGTTGGTGACGTTCAGGACGCCCATGGAGGGGTCCAGCACACCCGGGTCGGCCGGGAGCGCGTAGGTGAACGTGCCGCCCCCGGCCGGCGCGCCGCCCCCCTCCGTGCCTCCGCAGGCGGCCGCGAGCAGGGCGAGCGCGGTGAGGGCCGCCGCTTGTGGTGTTCTCATTGGGCACTCCAGACGAGCTTGGGGGAGAGCACCACCCTTGCCGCTCACCGGGGGCCCGTTCTTCGTGGCCGGTCACGAAAAAGCCGGGCCGCCTCGTGCTGGCCACCCAAGATCACCCTGAAGCTCGGTCCCGGTTTCCGCACGTCACATTCCCTGCCTCCCGTCCGTACTCCGGTGCGGGTCCCTTTGAGGGAGACGTGGAAGAGCGATCCGCCTCGCACGAGGCCGCGTTGGGGCTCCCCGGGACGGGGCGGCCGGCACCCTCTCTTGAAGGACCTGTACCGAAGTGCGGAGGGAGGGAACGGGCGGGGCCGCGGAGCTAGCCGTCGAAGATCCGCATCTGGAGCTGCACGGTGAGCCGGGCCTCGGGGTCGGTCAGGTCCAGGCCGCCGATCTCGGCCAGGCGCTTGAGCCGGTAGCGGAAGGTGTTGGGGTGCACGTGGACGCGGGCGGCGGCCGCGTTGACGTCGCCGAAGGCGTCCAGGTAGGCGCCCAGCGTGGCGGCCAGCTCGGTGCCGTGCTCGGCGTCGTGATCGAGCAGCCGCTGGTAGGGCCCGGTCGGCGTCTGCTCCTCCGCGGCGGCCACGTCGGCGACCTGGAGCAGCAGCGACTCGAAGTGCACCTCGGTGTATCCCGCGGCCCGGCCCGCGGCGTCATGGGTGCGCAGCACGCGCAGCGCCCGGTCGGCGTCGGCCCGTGACCTGGCGACCTGGGCGAGGTTGAGCGCGAGGCGGCCGACGCCGATGTTGGCGGCGTGCCGGGGCCCGACCCTGGCCAGGAAGCTCTCGGCCACCCGTACGGCCCGCTCCTCCTCCTCGCCGCCGGGCGTCAGGGGCAGCACCGCGTAGGCGACCGAGCCGACGTGCGCCGCGGCGGCCTTCGGGTGGATGGCCGCGACGTGCAGCGCGAGCGCGTCGCAGAAGCGCTGCCGGTCGCTCTCGCCGCGCGCGTTGTCGGCGGGGACGCCGGTGAGCTGGGCGGCCAGCACGCACAGGCGGGCGGTCGCGATGCCGAGCCGCCCGGCGGCCTCGGCCGCGTCCGCGCCGCCCTCCAGCACGGTGGACAGCAGGTCGGTGCGGAGCCGCCGCTGGCTGTCCGCCCCGGCGCGCTCGCGCAGCAGCCGCAGCGCCACGATCTTGGCGGCGTCGGCCATCGCGCGCTGCCGCTGCGGGCTGAGCGGCTCGTGCACGGCCGCCCAGATGGAGCCGAGGATCTCGTCGCCGGCCCGCACCGCCACGGCGGCCCGGTTGATCACCCGGTCGTCGTCCAGCTCGATGTGGATCGGCTCCTGGCTCTGGTAGAGCCGCTTGAACGCGCCTTGATCGTCGAGCAGGCGCAGGTAGTGCTCGGGCACCTGGCGGCCGAGCACGGTCTCCACGCGGCCCTGGTCGGCCTCGTCCTGCCGCCCGGAGAAGGCCAGCACCCGCGAGGACCTGTCCTCGATCGTCACCGGCGCGTCGAGCAGCGCGCAGACGGCGTTGGCCAGGGAGAACAGGTCGCCGTGCGCCTCCTCCCCCGGCTCGGTCAGCTCCCCTTCCGCCAGCAGGGAGCGCAGCAGCGCCGCCACCTGCGCCCAGGAGGCGGCCCTGGTCAGGCCGAGCACGGCCACGCCGGTCTCCAGCACTGCCGCGCGTACCCGCTCGTCCACGTCGACCGGCAGCTTCACCACGACCCCCGCCGCCTGCGCGGCGCGGGTCAGCAGCGCGCAGATGCCGGCGGCGCCCTGCACGCCGACGGCGAGCACGATCGCGCCCGGGGGCACGATCAGCTCGTCGAGGGGGTCGTAGATGTGCACCCCGGTGACCTCGGCGTCGAGGTCACCGGGGGAGGCGGCCACGTCGAGCACGGTCGTGCCGAGGTCGTCGAGGATCCGCCCGATGCTGGCGCGCGGGCGGGTCCTCATGGGGTCACGATAGTTCACCCGGTCTTGGGGGTGGCACGGGCGCCCATATGCACGTACGGGGAGCCGTCGGCCAGCTCGTAGAACACGACCGGGGTCCACTCGGGAGCCTCGGGCGCCTTGCACACGAACGTGGTCCCGTCCACCGCGATCAGCTGATGCTCCTGCGCCTCGGGTTGCAGGGCGGCCAGGGCGCCGGTGGCCTCGAACCGCAGCCAGGGCTCGCCGTCCTTGATCGACACCGTGAGCAGGGCTCCGGCGCGCTCGTAGACGCCGGCGTACGGCGTCGCGTCCACCTCGACCGGGGTCTCGGGCGGGAGCGGCATCTGCGGCACGGTCAGGCCGTCGAGCTCGGCGAACAGCTCGGTGGCCACGGCCCGGGTGAAGGAGCCGGAGTGGCCGCCGTTGGCGGTGACGCAGACGATCGTGCCGGTGCCGGGCACGGCCCACAACATGGCGTGCTGGCCGATGGTGTTGCCACCGTGGGACAGGACGCGCTGTCCGCTCCATTCGTCCAGGATCCAGCCGAGACCCCACTGCGGGCCCAGCCCGTACGGGTTGGGCACGTCCACCTGCGGCTCCCACATCGCCTGGGGGTCGGCGAGCAGCCCGCCCTCCAGGTGGGCCCGGGCGAAGGCCACCACGTCGGCCGGGCTGGCGCAGATCAGGCCGGCCGGTCCCATGCCGCGCATGAGCCCCCATACCGGGGCGGGCTCGCCCTCCGCGTGGCCCATCGCGGCGCGGAAGCGCAGCACGTCCTCGGGCAGGGTCCAGGTGTGGGCCAGGCCCAGCGGCTCGGCGATCTCCTCGCGGATCAGGTCGTCCCAGCGCTTGCCGCCCAGCCGCTCGGCGATCCGGCCCGCGATGACGAAGCCGGAGTTGCAGTAGGACTGGGTGACGCCGAGCGGGTGGTTCTGGATCAGGTCGGCGCACGCCTCGACGTACTTGGCCACGCAGTCGTCGCCGCGCCCCGTGTCGAGGAACAGGTCGCCGTCGATGCCGCTGGTGTGGGTGAGGAGGTGCCTGATCGTGACGGTCTTGGTGACCTCGGGGTCGGCCACCTTGAACTCGGGCAGCACCTCGGACACCGGCGTGTCCAGCGTGAGCCTGCCCCGCTCGATCAGCAGCATGATCAGCGTGGCGGTCCACACCTTCGAGACCGAGCCGATCTGGTAGAGCGCGTCCGGGGTGGCCTCGACTCCGGTGGCGACGTTGAGGGTGCCGGCGGCGAACTCGTGCAGCTCTCCCTCATGCAGGTACGCCAGCGCCGCACCCGGCACCTCGTACTCGGCGATCAGCTCGGGGAGCCGCTGACCCATTGCTCCAGCCACGCGATGATCCTTTCGTTGTAGTCGTACCTGTGGGAGGGCCGGCCGTTCAGGATGAACAGGTGACCGGCGCCGGGGTAGCGCACGAGCCGGACGGGCACCCGCCGCTCGCGCAGCGCGGCGAACCACTGCTCCGACTGGCCGATGGGGCACCGGTCGTCGCTCTCGCCGTGCAGGAGGAGGGTGGGGGCGGTGACCTCGCCGATCCTGGTGATCGGGGACTGGGCGATCAGGTCACCGGGGCATTCGTACTCCTTGAGCAGATACCCCAGGTCGGACGTGCCCGCCATGCTGGTCAGGTCGCTGACGACGCCTCCGGCGATCGCCGCCTTGAACCGGTCCGTCGCACCGGTCAGCCAGCACGTCATGTAGCCGCCGTAGCTGTAGCCGGTGACCGCCAGCCGCTCGGGGTCGGCGACGCCCTCGGCCACCAGGTCGTCGAGCGCGGCCTGGAAGTCCTGCGTGTCGGCCAGACCCCAGGCGCCCACGGCGGCGGTGAAGAAGTCCTCGCCGTAGCCGTCGCTGGCGCGGGGGTTGAGGGTGAGCACCGTCCAGCCCCGGGCGGCCAGGGTCTGGTGGTAGAGGTGGACGTTGTCGAGCACGGGGGCCCAGGCGTTGTGCGGGCCGCCGTGGATGTCCAGGAGCAGCGGGCCGGGGGCCTGGGCGTTCTCCTCGCGCAGGACGAAGCCCTCGACGACGGTGCCGTCGGGGGCGGTGAAGGTGCGGCGGGCGGGGACGTACAGGTCGAGGTCGGCCGGCGTGTGGTGGGTGAGCTGGACCGCCTTGCCGTCCTCCAGGAGGTAGACCTCGCCCGCGCTGTACGGGGTCGCGGCCACGTACGCGACCTTCCCTGCCGCCACGCTCGCGCCCGCCACGCTCACGTCCTCGGGGACGAGCTTGTCCGCCGGGGCCTGATAGAGATGCGAGCAGCCGCGGTCGCGCGCGCAGAACAGCAGGTCGTCGCCGAGCAGCGCCGGAGCCGCGCCCGGATACCCGGGGCCCCCGATCATCACGTTGCGGTCGAGCCCCGTCTCCACCTCGGCCGCGCCACTCGAATCCAGCGTGAACAGCCGGACGTGCCCGACCGGTTCACCCTTCTGCCCGGCCACGATCATCCGCTCGCCGAGCCACCACACCCCCGCGCAGATGAGCTCAGGATCGGTCAGCCGCTCGGGCGCGCCACCTCCCGCCGCCACGGTGTACACCGCGCCGCCCACCTCGAGGTCGCGGTCCGGCGCCATGCTCGCCGCGAACGCCAGCCGGGTGCCGTCCGGTGACCACGACGGCTCCCCCGCGTGGAAGTCACCCTCGGTGAGCTGCGTCGTCTCCCCGGACGCGACGTCCACCGCGAACAGGTGCGTGGTGATCCCGCGCAACAACCCGGCCCCGTCGGCCTTGTACTCCAGCGTCTCTGCCACCACGGGCGCGTTCGGGTCGGGCGCCTCTCCCCCGGGCCCGACCGGCCCGGCGTAGGCGACGCGGGTCCCGTCCGGCGACCACCGCGCGGGCCCGGCGCCGAGCGCCGCCTCGGTCAACGGCGACGGCTCACCGCCGTCCATGGGCAGCAGGTGGAGTTGCGGGCGTCCGTCCACCGGCCGCAGGAACGCCAGCGTACGGCCGTCCGGCGACCACCGTGGCGCACTTCCCGTCGCCAGGCGGCGCGGCTCGGCATCGGGGGTCACGAGCCAGATCGCGGTGCGGTTCTCGTCGGCGTCCCGGTCGGCGGTGGTGAGCGTGTAGGCGACCGCACCGCCGTCGGGACGCATTGCCGGATCGGACGGTACGGCGAAGCGGTAGAGGTCGTCCAGGGTGAGACGTGGCATATCCGAACCGTAGGCCACCATCTTCCGGCCTGCTTCGGCGCGCACGACGAACACCACCGCCCCCGTTGTCCGCCCCACCAACCAGCCACCCGCCCGCCGTCACCGGCCCGTCCGCCCGTGCGACCGGTCCGCCGCCCGCCTGTCCCGCCGCCGCATCTCCCATCCCCGCCTGCCCGTGCGACCGTCCGCCGCGCGCGACCGAAGGAGGACGCGCAGGGGGGCGCACGCCGAGGCGTCGGCGGCCAGGCGGTCGGGAAGTGTCGGCGGGTCGGGGACAATGGCAGGGGGAGCGTTAAGGTGTAGGTCCTCCGCCGGTTTCGGCAGCTCAATTCCCGAGTGGCGGGCCCGCCCGTCTCAGACCCACGAGAATGGATGGTCAGCCATGGTTGGCAAGCCGGAACGGCAGGTGGCTGTGTTCGGTGCGGGATACATCGGTCTGGTGACCGGTGCCTGCCTCGCCGAGCTCGGTCACCGGGTGGTGGTCAAGGACATCGATCCGGAGAAGGTGGCCCTGCTGAGCTCCGGCGACGTGCCGATCTACGAGCCGGGCCTGGGCGACATGATCACCAGGAACAAGGAACGCCTGACGTTCACCCTGGATCTGCGGGAGGCCCTGGACGGCACCGAGATCGCCTACGTGTGCGTGGACACCCCGCCCTCGGCCTCCGGCGACGCGGACCTGTCGCGGCTCTGGTCGGTGATCAAGTCGCTGGAGGGCGCGAGCCACCTGAAGGCCGTCGTGGTGAAGTCCACCGTCCCGGTGGGCACCGGCGCGCGGGTGCGGACCGCGCTGGACGCCGCGGGCCTGCCGCACGTCGGCTACGCCGCCAACCCCGAGTTCACCGCCGAGGGCCGGGCGGTCAGCGACTTCCTGCGCCCCGACCGCATCGTGATCGGCTCGGCCGACGAGGCGACCGCGCAACTGATCTCGGAGCTGCACGACGGCGTGGACGGCCCGGTCGTCGTGATGGACGTGCGCTCGGCCGAGATGGTCAAGCTCGCCTCCAACGCCCTGCTCGCCACGAAGATCAGCTTCATCAACGAGATCGCCACCCTGTGCGAGAAGACCGGCGCCGACGTCGAGGAGGTCGCCCGCGCCGTCGGCCTCGACCACCGTCTCGGCCCCCACTTCCTGCGCCCCGGCATCGGCTGGGGCGGCTCCTGCTTCCCGAAGGACTCCGAGGCGCTGCGCCAGCTGGCCAGCAACACCGGCTACCACCTGCAGCTCCTGTCGGCCGTGATCGAGGTCAACAACCTGCAGAAGCGCCGCGCGATCCAGAAACTCAAGGACGAGCTGGGCCCGCTGACGGGCATGCGGGTGGCGCTGCTCGGTCTGACGTTCAAGCCGGGCACCGACGACATGCGCGAGGCGCCGAGCACGGTGCTGGCCGCGCGGCTGCTGGCCGAGGGCGCGGACGTACGCTGCTGGGACCCGATGGCCCGCCCAGCCGCGACCGAGCCGTGGGCCTCCACGAGCCGCCACGCGACGCCGGAGCTGGCCGTCGAGGGCGCGGACGCGGCGATCGTGGTCACAGAGTGGCCGCAGCTCAAGGACGTGGACTGGGCGCTGGCGGCGGCGTCGATGCGCCGCCCTGTGCTCTTCGACGGCCGTAACCTGTTCGACCCGGCGGTGATGCGCGCACTGGGCTTCACGTACATGAGCGTCGGCCGGCCTTAACCCAGGGCCGGAATATTCCGTTGCGGTCCGGTGCTGATGACCAGCACTATGTTCTTCATGTTCCCGCGCACCCACCTCGTGACGACGCCCGCACCCGCGGGCGCGTTCGGGCGTGCCTGCGACGGCCTGGAGCGCTGACCTCTTCCCGTAAGTCCAGAAGTGACCCGGCGGGGGGAGGTTGAACGGCCCTTCGACGGGTCACACACGCTTCAGGTTCTTAGGGAAGGGACCATGGCCAAGCAGGCCTACGTACGGAACAAGCCGCATCTCAACATCGGCACGATGGGTCACGTCGACCACGGCAAGACCACGCTGACCGCCGCCATCACGAAGGTGCTGGCCGCGCGCGGGCAGGCCACGTACACGCCGTTCGAGAGGATCGACCGCACCCCGGAGGAGGCCTCCAGGGGGATCACGATCAACATCTCGCACGTCGAGTACGAGACCGCCACCAGGCACTACGCCCACGTGGACATGCCGGGCCACGCCGACTACGTGAAGAACATGATCACGGGGGCGGCGCAGCTCGACGGCGCGATCCTCGTCGTGTCCGCGCACGACGGGATCATGCCGCAGACCAGGGAGCACGTGCTGCTCGCCAAGCGGGTCGGCGTCGAGCACCTGGTCGTGGCCGTCAACAAGGCCGACGGCGCCGACCCGGAGCTGACCGACCTGGTCGAGCTGGAGCTGCAGGACCTGCTGACCGAGCACGGCTACAGCGGCGTCCCGATGGTGCGGGTGTCCGGGCTGCGGGCGCTGGAGGGCGACCCGGTCTGGACGGCGTCGGTCGAGGCGCTGCTCCAGGCGGTGGACGAGCACATCCCCGTACCTGTCCGGTACGTGGACGCGCCGTTCCTCATGCCGGTCGAGAACGTGCTGACGGTCACCGGCCGCGGCACGGTCGTCACCGGCGCCATCGAGCGCGGCACGGTCCGGGTCGGCGACACGGTCGAGGCGGTCGGCTTCGGTGACGGGCTGTCCGCCGTCGTGACGGGCGTGGAGACGTTCGGCAAGACGATGGAGCGGGGCGAGGCCGGCGACAACGCCGCCGTACTGCTGCGCGGGGTGCGCAGGGACCAGGTACGGCGGGGCATGGTGCTGGCCGAGCCGGGCAGCCAGCGGGCCCTCGGCTCGTTCACCGCTCGCGTCTACCTCCTCACCCCGGAGGAGGGCGGACGGCGCCGGCCCATCGCGTCGGGGTACCGGCCGCAGTTCTACCTGCGCACGACCGACGTGCCGGGCGAGCTCGTCCTGCCCGATTCGGTCACCGCCGAGCCGGGCGACACGGTGGAGGTGGCGGTCACGCTCGGCAAGGCGGTCGCCCTGGAGCCAGGCCTCGGCTTCGCCATCCGCGAGGGCGGCCTCACGGTCGGCGCCGGCACAGTCCTCACCACCTAACCCCGACCGACCAGTCGGGTCGGCTGACTGGCCGGTCGGGTCGGTCGGGCCGGTCGGGCCGGAGGGCCGGGTCGGGCGGGTCGGGTGGTCGTCTGTTGGAGTGCCCAAAGGGCCGGGTCCCACGTCGTGTGGGGTCCGGCCCTTCGTGGTGCTCGGGTTCCGTTCCTACGCCCGGTCGAAGCGGAGCCTGAGGGTGGCGCGGCGGGCCATCAGGTCGTAGCCGGGCAAGGTGCCAGGACCGCAGGTGGCTGTGCCGATGCCCTGGTGGGCGAGGTCCAGGTGGAGGTACAGCTGGTCCTCCGGCACCAGGTCGGGGCGGTGGCGGGCGGCGGTCAGGGCGGCGGTGCTCCATCGGCGGGCGGTCAGGCCGAAGATGGGCTCGCCGGAGATCCTGAGCCCGCCGAGCTCCGCCCACCGCACGTCGGCGCGGTGCCCGTTCTCCTGCGGATAGACGTACGGCGTCTGGAGTTCCTCGACCGTGCCCGACCACCGGCCGATGCGGGCGGACATGCCCGTGTCCGGGTACGCCTCCCCCGGCCCCAGCCCGAACCACGTCACCCGGTCCACGGCCGAGCCCGGCAGCGCCATCGTGATTCCGAGGCGCGGGATCGGATCCCGCCAGTCGCCGTCCGGCTCGATGTCCAGCGCGAGCCTCAGCCCGCCGTCGAACGTCCACCGGTACGTCGCCCAGATCCCGAGATCGGTGGCCGCCGCGGCGACCCGGGTCCGGACGACCAGTTCGTCCTGTTCGTCGCTGAGTGAGATCTCGTCCGCCCGGTGGGTGAGCCGGTGCAGGCCGAGCGCGCGCCACCTGGTCTCGAGACCGCCGTACCGGTCGTTGTCGGTCGGGGCCCGCCACAGATCGAGCCGGGGCCCGTCCACCTCCATCCCGAACAGCCGCACCAGCCGCCCCGTCACCGCGTCGAACGCACAGCCGCCACCAGTGGCTGTGAAGCGGGCGCCGTCACGAGCGCCGTCACGAGTGAAGGTCACCGGGACCTCGGGCGTCCGGGGCTCGGAACGGGCCAGGAGCGCCTGGCCCCAGGCCACCTCGTGCCCCGCCGCCGCCCACGGCTGGTCCACGGCCAGTTCGGCGTGCACGGTCAGCCAGCGTTCCCCGTGCGGCCCGCCCGTCGTATCGGGCAGCTTGCACTCGCCGCCCTCGGCGGGCACGTCGAGCCGGTGCGAGGCGACGACCGAGCCCTCCAGCGCGACGGTGGCGACGAAGCGCAGGTGGGACAGGTCGGTGAAGCCGTGGCCGTTGACGACCCTGACGATCCCGTCGCCGAACTCGAACTTGACCGGCTCGAACACCTTCTTCAGGTCGGTCAGCCCGGGCGACGGCGCCCGGTCGGGGAACACGAGCCCGTCGATGACGAAGTTCCCGTCGTGCACGGGCTCGCCGTAGTCGCCCCCGTACGCGTACTCGTACGTGGGATGCGCCAGCCCGTGGTCGATCCACTCCCAGATGAACCCTCCGGCCAGGCGCGGATACCGCTCGAACAACTCCTGGTACTCGGCCAGCCCACCGGGCCCGTTGCCCATGGCGTGGGCGTACTCGCACTGCAGGAACGGCATCCACCGCCGCCGCGTGTCCAGCTCCGGGTCCTCCAGCGCCTCCTCCTCGTGTCGGCCGATGGCTTCGACCTCGGCGTGGGAGGCGTACATGCGGGAGTAGACGTCCGTGTGCGCGCACGAGCGGTCGCCCTCGTAGTGCAGCGGCCTGGACGGGTCGCGCTCACGCGTCCAGTCGGCCATGACGGCGAGGTTGACGCCCTCTCCTGCCTCGTTGCCGAGCGACCACATGATGACGCTGGGGTGGTTCTTGTCGCGTTCGACCATGCGGCGCATGCGGTCGAGCAGCGCGTCGGCGTAACGCGGGTCGTCGGTGGGGTTGCCGCGCCAGCTGACCTGGCCGAAGCCGTGGGTCTCCAGGTCGCACTCGTCGATCACCCACAGGCCCAGCTCGTCGCACAGGTCGAGGAAGTCGGGGTGCGGCGGGTAGTGGCTGGCCCTGACGGCGTTGACGTTGTGCCGCTTCATGAGCAGCACGTCCTCGCGCATGGTCTCGTACGGCACCGCACGCCCGTGCACGGGGTGGAACTCGTGCCGGTTGACGCCCTTGAACAGCAGCGGGCGCCCGTTGGCCAGGAGCACGCCCTCCACGATGGAGATCGTGCGGAAGCCGACGCGCAGGCGCAGGGTCTCCTCCGGGCAGGTCACCACGGCGTCGTACAGGCGCGGCGTCTCCGCCGTCCACGGCTCCACCTCGGCCGTGACCTCCGTGCCCGGCTCCAGTGCGGAGATGCCGAGTTCGGGGATGGCGAGCGTGCCGGGGCCGTCGAAGCTGAGCGTGCCGCGCCCGTCCTCGTAGGAAGCGCGTACGAAGACGTCGGCGGTGGAGCGGGTGAGCGTGACGTCGCGGAAGATGCCGGGCAGCCACCACATGTCCTGGTCCTCCAGGTAGGTGGCGGCCGACCACTGGTGTACGCGCACGGCCAGCACGTTGCGGCCGGGACGAAGGTAGGGCCCCGCGTCGTACTCGACGGGCAAGCGGCTGCCGGTCGAGAAGCCCAGTTCGTGGCCGTTCAGCCAGACCCGGGCGAACGGCTCGGCCCCCTCGAACCGCAGCCGCCCGCCCGTCCAGCCCTCGGGCAGGTCGAAGGCACGGCGGTAGTCGCCCGTCGGGTTCTCGTCGGGCACGCGCGGCGGGTCGATGGGAATGGGGTAGGAGACGTTCGTGTACGCGGGAGCGCCATGACCGTGCAGGACCCAGTGGGACGGGACCGGGAGATCGTTCCAGCCCGCGTCGTCGTAGTCGGGCACGGCGAAGTCCTCGGGGACGTTCGCCGTGGGTGAGAGGCGGAAGCGCCACGTCCCGTTGAGATCGAGGGCGGGCGCGTCTGAGCGGAATGAGGCCCTGGGTTCGAGTCTCCCCGAACCGGGGGTGAAAGTTTCGAGATCCATCTCCGCTGAGCCTAGAGGTTCGGGCTGCTTTCGTCAGCGATGAGTTTCGTGTCCCGTATGGAGACGCGTTCCGCTCGTGCTCGACGACGCCGCCAGATAGCCGGCCAGCAGCGCCTCCGCGACCGCCCCCACGGCGTCGTCGTCCGGCAGGAACCCGGGGCTGTGCAGCCCGGACGCCGTGTCCACGCCCACGAACATCATCAGCGACGCCGCCACGTCCCCGTAGCGCGCGAAGTCGTCGGCCCCGCACGAGCGCAGCTCGTCGTTGACCGCCCACCCCTGCTCCCGCAGCCTGTCCCCCGCGCGTGCGGCCAGCGCCCGGTCGTTGACCAGCATCGGCTCGCCGGGCAGGATCTCCACCTCGGCCGTGCAGCCGTACGCTCTGGCGGTGTTCTCGGCCACCTGCGCGAAGCGGCGCTGCAGCCGCTCCCGCCACCCTTCCGACATGGTCCGCAACGTCCCCCTGGCCACCGCCTCGCCCGGCACGGCGTTGGGCGTGCTGCCCGCGTTGACCGTCCCGAACGTGACCACGGTCGGCACCATGGGGTCGGCGGCCCGGCTGACGAGCTGCTGCGCCGCCACGATCACCTGCGCCATGGCGAGCACGGGGTCGCGGGCGAGATGCGGGTAGGCGGCATGCCCCTCGCCCCCTTTGACGGTCACCCTGAACTCGTCGGAGGAGGCGTTCACCGGCCCCGGCGTGCAGGCGATGGTGCCCTCGTCCAGCACGGGCTGGACGTGGGCGCCGATCATGGCGTGCACCCGGTGCCGATCGAGCACCCCGGAGGTGACCACGTCCAGCGCCCCGGACGGGAAGGTCTCCTCACGCGGCTGCAGCACGACGACGAGCGGCGCGAGCTCACCCCCGCTCACGGCTTCGGCCGCCGCCTCCACGGCCCCTTCCGCCGCGGCTTCCGCGGCCACTTCCGCGGCCGTGGCGGCTTCTGGACCGGCTTCTGCGACGATCTCGGGGTCGATCACGGCGTCGGCGGCGCCCCGGGCGGCGGCTTCGGCGACGGTCCTGGCGTCGGCCCGCTCGACGTCCTCGGAGCCGGTCGCGGCGATGGCCCGGGCGAGCGCGACCACGGCGGCCAGGTGCACGTCGTGCCCGCAGGCGTGCATGGCCCCGTTGGCGGCCGCCCACGGCACCCCGGTCCGCTCGACGATCGGCAGCGCGTCCAGCTCACCCCGCACCCCGACGGCCGCCCCTGGCCCGCCGATCCGCAGCACGGCGCCGGTGCCCGCCACGTGCTCGACCGCCCCTTCCGGCAGCGCGTCGATCACCCGCTTGAGCGTCGGCGCCTCCTGCCCGGAGACGCGCGGCGCGGCGTGCAACTCCCGCCGCAGCGCCACGGCGGCGGGCAGCTCCCGGCGCAGCGCGGCCCGCAACGCCACCTCCACACCGACGTGCCGCCCTTCCTTGCTCTTCTCCCCTGCCCCCGGCACAACCTCTCCTCTCATCCCAGTCCATAGACGCGGCGCGCGTTCTCGACCCCTACCATGGTCGCCACCCGCACCGCCTGTGTGAGCGACCACTCCTCCTCGGCCACGAACCCGCCCAGTACCCGTGCCATGGCCCGCCGCCACAACAACGCCCCCAGGTGGTGCAGCTCGGCGGCCCCGAAGGCGTCGGACGAGAAGAGGATCTTCGCGAACGGCGCCACCTCCAGGCTCTCCGCCACCACCGCGGCGCTCCGCGCCCCCGTGTAGCTGACCCCGAGCCCCACGTCGAAGAACACGTGCGGGTACGCCTGCGCCAGAAACCCCGCCTCGCGCTGGTACGGATAGCAGTGCAGCAACAGCAGCGGCACCCCTGTGGGCTCGGCCAGCTCGATCAGCCCCCGCAACAACAGGGGCGAGGCCCGCCGCAGGTCCACCTCGGGATCGCCCAGGCCGATGTGGAACTGCAGCGGCAACCCCCGCTCCAGCCCGGCCCAGATCAGGTGCCGCACCAGCACGGGATCGGTCAGCCGCCCGCCCCCGCCTTCGAGCCACCGCCCCGCGGCCGCCACGACCTCCTCGGCGGAGGGCGGCGCGGGATCGAAGTCGAGCCCGCACCGGTAGGCGGCGATGGTCTTGAGCCCTCTGGCCGTCCGCGTTCGCTCCCACAACGCCTCGCCGAACCGCTCGGCGAACGAGGCGGCCGAGCACCCGGAGGCGGCCACCTGCTCGGCCACGCTCTCCAGCCGCACCACCTCGTCGGCGGGCACTCCGCCGGCCTCCGCCATCCCGGAGGGCCCGAGCAGTTCCTCCCCCCGGTAACCGGTCTCGACCAGGAAGTGCCCGATCCCGCTGGCCCCGAGCAGCAGCCGGTTCACCTCACCGGCCCCGAGCCTGGCCCGTCTGGCCAGGTATTCCTCGGGCGTGCAGAAGGGCTCCAGCCCGAGCACGGGCGCGCAGTGGCGCAGGATGGCGAAGCCGAGCTGGGAGTCGAACTGCGTCATCCAGTCCGGCACCGGCCGGTCCGACTCGGTGATCAGCTCCTCGAACGCCATGCGCGACAGGTCGTGCGACGACACCCCGTGCACGTGGTGGTCGACCAGCGGCAGTTCCTCCAGGGCGTGGCCGAGCCCAGCGGGCACGAGATCGAGCTCCATGGTCATGCTGCGATCCTCCCCGGTCGGCCGTACCCTCTGCCCCTTCCCATGACCCGCGTCCCGAACACGAAAGGGCCCCGCGGGAGTCCCGCGGGGCCCGGAAGAGATCAGGCGGCGGCCTTGAGGCTCACCGCCACACTCGCCTGCTTCGTGACTCCGCTGACGGTGACGGCCACCGTCACCTGCCCGGGGCGCAGCGCCGTCAGCGTGCCCGTGGCGGGGTCGAGGACGGCGACGTGCCAGGGCTTGGCGGTCTTGCGGGTGCCGACGTGCAGGTTCGGCGAGCCGGACCACTTCACCGACACCGGGTACGCGGCCGGGACCGTCCTGGCTCCCTGCTTGACCGCGGCCGTCACCGTGGCGGGCGAGCCGACGGCGACCGTGGCGGGGGCGGTGAGGGCGAGGTCGTCCACGTGCGGGCGCACCTGCGTGCCGATCCAGTCGGGCGCGTCGGCGAACCAGTTCCGCTTGACCTGCTCGGCCTCGGCCCGCGTCACCGGGTCCACGCCCCACAACGACCATCCGGTGAACCCGCCGTCGTCGGGCGCGGTGGCGGGGTTCTTGCCGGAGTTGCCGTTGATGAAGAAGGGAACCGCGTCCACGTGCTCGGCGTGGAAGGTCCCCACGTGCGCCCCGATGAACGCGGCGCCCTTGCCGGTGGTGCGCTGGAAGTCGGCCAGCCAGCCTTCGACGAGCGCGGCCTCCTTGCGGTCGCCGAGCTGGCTGCCCTTGCCGGGCGTGGGGTCGCGCGGCGGCACGTGGAACAGCACGGTGACCGACCCGATCGAGGAGTCCTTGGCCGCCTTGTCCAGTTCGGCCCGGAACATCGCCACCTGGTCGTAGCCGCCGCCCCTGAGGGTCAGGCGGGAGGTGTCCAGGGTGATGAAACGGGTGCCCTTGTGGTCGAAGGTCGCGTACGTGTCCCCGAAGACGGTCTTGAAGTTGTCGATCTGACCGCCCATGACCTCATGGTTGCCCGGAACGTAGTGATATTTCACCGTTCCGCCGAGCTCCTCGTCGAGGATCTTCTTCGCCAGCGCGAAGTCCTCCGGCGACGCCTCGTCCACCAGGTCACCGTTGATCACCAGGAAGTCCGGCTTGGCCGCCTTGATCTCCTGGAGCGTGCGGCGCGCGTTCTTGACGATGTCGCTGTCCGGCTCCCTGGCCACGAACTGCGCGTCGGACATGACCGCGAACCGCCACGGCATGTTCGCCACCTCGGTCTCGACCACCGGGTCGGCCACCTCGGGCACGGCCGGGGCCTCGACCGACGGCGGCACCTTGGCGACCAGCCCGTCGATGAGGATCTCGTTGGTGTACTTGACGTCGGCCTTGGTCTCGGCCACGTAGAAGCGCCGCAGCTTGAGCGGGTAGTTGACGCCGGGCGGCACGGCGAACTCGACGTACTTCCAGCCGGTCCACGTCATGTACGGCCCGCGCAGGATCTGCGACTGCCCGAGCGCGTCGTAGAACTCCAGGCTCGGCCACTCCCCCTTGCCGGTGGAGTTGATCCACATCCCGAACGCCTGCGGTTGCCCGTCGATCACGATCTGCCGCGGCGGGCTGGCGTAGGCGGCCCGGGTGGCGGTGGAGGTGGTGAAGTCGTAGGAGAGCTTGAGTCCGCCCCCGCTCTGCCCTGGCGCGGCCGCCAACGAGCCGGTGGCGCGGGCGGCGGCGAACGTCCACGTGGCCGCGTCCTCGAAGTCGGCGACCGGTTTGTCCTCGAACCCGACCGTCACCGGCACGGCGGTCGTGAGCTTGCCGACCTTGGCGGTGATCAGCCCGGAGCCGGTGGCCCGCTTCGCCTTGACGGTGAAGTAGCCCTGCTCGGCCGCGGTGACCTCGAAAAGGTTCTTGTCGTAGTCGAGCGTGAGGTCGCCCGGCTCGATGGGCGCGGAGTTGCCGTTGTGGTCGTAGCCGACCACGCCGAAGGTCGCGGTGCCGTCCGCGCCCGCCATGCCCAGGCGGTCGGCGGTGGCGCCGAGCCGCTCCAGGGGCTGCAGCACGGTCAGGTCGATGTCGCCCTTGGCGGTGCCGCGCGAGGCGGTGACGGTGGTCTGGCCGGGCACCAGGGCGTGGAACCTACCGTCGCGGACGACGCCGTGGACGGCCGGCTTCGACCGCCAGGAGGGGGTTCCGGCGGCGGGGCCGTAGGTCTCGTCGTACCCGGCGGCGGTCAGGCGCCTGGTGAGGCCGGGGAAGACGCGGTCGGGACGGCCACCGGTGACGGGCCCGACGCCGGGCGCCTTGGCGGGGTCGCTGGTGGTCTCCAGCCAGTAGCCCTTGAGCTTGCCGCTGCCCTCGGGCGCGTAGAGCGCGAGGCCGTTGGGGACATGGCGCTCGCCTCCGTCGGAGGGGTTGTTCTCCACCTGGACGTCGGGAGCGCCGGGCTCGCGGGCCAGCATGGTGGAGGAGCCGCCGCCGTCGAGGTTGAGCGCGTTCGCGGCGCCGAGGTCGATCATCATGGCGGCCAGCTCGTTCAGCGTGACGCCGCGGCTGTCCACCTGGCGGCCGTCCACGGTCAGCAGGTACATCTTCCTGCCGTCGGCGGAGAACCCGACGGCGGTGCGGGGGTGGGCGGCCGGGTCGGTGGAGTTCTGCACGACCCCGTCCTTGACCAGCACCCAGTTACCGCCCACGGCGGCCTTCACCGAGCTGCCGTCCGACGGCTTGGGCTGGTACTTCACCTCCACCCGGTCGCCGGCCTTGAGCGCGGACACGGCGGCGGCGCCGGCGTCGCGGCCCAGCAGGATCGAGGTGCCCGCGGGGATCGGGCCGGTTCCCGCGGAGGTGCGTACCTCCGTCACCACCCCGTCCACCAGCACGGCCTCGGCGACGGAGGTGGCGCCCTCGACGGCGCGGGCCCGCGTGTAGGAGCCCCACAGCGGCGTGAACAGCCCCACGCCGCCGCTCTGCACGATCTGGTTGAACTGGGCGAGCGCGATCGGCGAGCCGCCGGCCGGGGTGGCGCTGCCCTCGAAGTACATCTTGAGCACGCGCCCGACGCCGTCCCCGGTGACCGCGACCGCGTTCTCGTGGCCTGCCACCGGCGACTGGATCAGCGCGCCGTCCTGGACGCCGATGCCCTGGGCCGCGCCGGAGTTGTTGATGTCGAAGAAGTCGCCGTTGACGGCCGCGACGGCGTGCGAGCGCTTGGCGGGCCCGGACAGCGGCTCGGTCTTGGACACCTCGCCCGAGTAGACGTAATCCGCCTTGGCGCCGCCGAGGTCGGCGGTGACGGCGTCCGCGCGCAACCAGCCGAGCGCGTCGTAGGTGTCGAACGAGGTCAGCGAGATGCCCGGCGCGATCGGCCGGGTCGTCTTGGCCGTCTCCAGCCGCTGCTGCGCGGCCGTGGCCTTGGCGAGCAGCGTGGAGGGCGCCGCGTAGGAGGACGCCTCGGCGGCGTCCTCCGCTGGAGGTGTGGGATCGGCCTTCGCGGGCGCGCTGAGGGCCATGGGGCCTAACACGAGCGCGGCGGCGGCCAGCAATCGGAGGGTCTGCACGACCGAACTCAATCGCTCGTGGATATAACTTTCAAGGCCTCAGAATGAACTAAAAGAAAATTTCAGATCTTGTACGCCCCCCACCTCCCCGAACGGGTTCACCGCCTACGTCTCGCTCGCCAGGACGTCACCCTGGCGGCCACGCTCATCCACCGAGCTCCCGAGCAGCTCCACCTCACCCGGCGAGTCCGTCGAACGCACCCCGGCGTGCAGCACCAGCGGCACGGCCAGCGCCACCGCCATGGACAGCACGGCGGTGCCCGAGTCGTTGACCAGCATGCCCACCACGCCGCTGACCAGCGCGCCGACCAGCCCGGCCCGCAACATCGGCGCCTGCGCGAACGCCCTGGGCACCACGCCCGCGCTCACCTGCCCCGGCCGCAGCACCGCGAAGATCAGGAACGCCAGCCCGGCCAGGACGATCGGCATGAGGTTGGGCGAGAGCATGGTGTTCAGCATGGCGCCGAGCTTGCGCGCGATCATCGGCAGGAACGTCCCGTCGAGCACCTGCCCCACGAACCTGCCCAGGTGCGTCTGCGAGGCCGGCGGCCGCAGGTGGTCGAGCACGGCGATGACCGACACCGCCACCCCGCCCAGCACGCAGAACCCGACTACCTTCAGCACCGACACCTTCTTGCCCGCGACGAGCAGCGCGGTCACGGCGATCCCCGGCACGAACGCGATCACGCCGCCGAAGTCGCTGCCGATCCCTGGCCAGCCCGCCAGCAACATCGCCGCCACGCCCAGCCCGGTCACCCCGGCCACCGCGAGCCGCGTGCGCCCCGCGCGTACGAGGTTCTCGGCGGCCACGGCGGCGCCCATGAGCACGGCGGTGGCCAGCAGCGCGAACGGGATGTTCGCCAGCCCGTAGAAGCGCCCGCCGACCACCGCGGTGTACCCCATGAGGCTGTTGAACTGCATGGTCGTCCCGGTCAGCAGGTCGCCGACGAGCACCACGGCGTTGATCGCGGCGACCGCGGCCGGCGGCCCGAGTGGGTCGCGCCGCCACGGTCCCAGCAGGGCGATCGCGGCGAGGACCGCCGTGACCGCCAGCACCGCGCCGACCAGCGTCACCACCACGTACGGGCTGCGGTCCCACGGCAGCAGGTTCACCACGTACGTCGAGACGGGCACGCAGGCCAGCACGATGGCGACGGTGCCGATCAGGCCGAGCTTCCTGCGGCGCGAGAGCAGGAAGTAGGACACCGCGTAGAAGGCGACGGTGGTGACGGCGAAGGCGGTGAAGAAGATGCCGGTCATGCCGCGCACGGTGGTGCCCGCCATGTCGGACCTGACCAGGTCGGCCGGGGTGACGGGCTCGCCGAGCCGCCACGGCAGCCCGATCACGCTGTCGGGCGGGGTGATCCCGGCGGCCAGCATGATCGTGGGCGTGGCGTCGGGCAGCACGACGAGATCATCCCGCCTGGTGGAGTTGGCTCCGATCGCCGGGCCGCCCTCGGTCGCCCCCGCCACGTCGGTGACACCGGGGCGCATCCACATCGCCACCCGCAGGTGCGGGACGGAGCCGTGGTCGCCGACCCCGGCCAGCACGATCTCGGTGCCGGCGGGCAGCCGGTCCAGCGCCGCGCCCACCTGGCTGTCGGCCTGGCGGGCCAGCTCCCGCCGCCGCTCGGGCGAGAGCGCCTCGGGCTCCTGCGACAGCTTCCCGTCCGTCAGGTACGGCTCCACGAGCGCGGACACGTCCACGGCCAGCACCTTGCACTTCGACCAGTCGGCCAGCCCGCCCGGCTCGGAGGCGTACAGGTCGACCCGGCCCTCCTTGTCGGCCAGCGCCAGCGCCGCGCCCCGGCCGACGGCGGCCGTGCACTGGCCGGCGGCGTGCACGGCGGAGCCCAGTGTCCCCGCGAAGGTCCCGTCACGGGCGCCGAGCAGCTCACGCACCTCGGGAACGACCGCGCCCGCCCCCTGGGCGACCGGCTCGGGCGGCAGCCCGCAGCGGTGCCCCACGGCCGAACGCACTCCGGCCGACACCGACAACCATCCGTCGTACGGGCAGGTCACGGTGCCGACGGCCTTGACCGACACGGACCCGATCCCGCTCCGCCCCGCCAGCTCCCACAGGCGGGGTGTGTTCCGAGCGTCGAGATCGTCCCACGTCAACCCGGGCACCCCGATGAACGCCACCCTCCCCCCGTCGTTCCCGGACGCCTGGGCGGCCGCCGGAGCCGACCACCAAAGCGCCGAGGCCACCACGAGCAGCAGCATCCATCTCACCGTCTTGCCCCCATCTGGACATGGCGATCGACCAGGACGCGGGCCACCCTACCGGTCAGGCAGCGGGTTTGACGGTGATCAACCGAGTCAGGGCCGCATCGTAGGAAGGTTCGAGCCAGTAGTCCGAGTGCCACCTCGTCTGGGGCAGCGGTTCGCCGGGCCCGGGCCGCCGCGGATCCCAGCAGAACCGGTCCACCGCGTCCCGTTCCCCACCGGCGAACGGATCGACCCGGCGGAAGGCGGGCCCGCCGATGGGGTCGCTCAGCCGGTAGAGATTGCACCAGGGCACGGCCTCGCGTACGGCGGCCAGCCCCGGGTCACCGAAGTAGGCGGGGAAGAAGCAGGTGTACAGGCGCCGCAGCGGCGACCCGTGGGTGAGCATCCTGACGCGCTCCCGCAGGGTGGGGTCGAGTTGCAACACCACGGCGGCGGAGATGACGGCCCCCTGGCTGTGCCCCGACAACACGACCTCGTCCCGCTCGTTCCTGGCGAGCGTGCCGACGCGGGCCATCAGTTCGGGGACGACCCGCTCGGTGTAGCAGGGCGGCGACAGCGGGTGGATCGCCCGGGGCCAGAAGGTGGACAGGTCCCACACGATCCCGACCGTCCTGCGCAACCGTGAGTCGCTGTACGTCCTGCGCCCGACCAGCACCAGCCCGAGGGCGATCGCCACCATGACCCAGCTCCCGATCGAGGCCAGCACGTCCGCCAGCCCGTCGTGCGGCCTGAACCAGCCCAGCCCGTAGACCAGGGCCACCGCCGCCGACCCCGCGGCCCCGATCCCGGTGAGCACCCCCAGCACGAGCCCGGACCGGTCGGTGAGCGAGGCCAGCGCCCACGTCCCTGCGACCACCTCGGCGTCGTCGCGCTCCAGGTAGTAGGGCTTCAGCTCCGGTTCCAGCCGCGCCGCCACGTTCCTGCGGATCAGGTACAGCACGCCCGCCACCACGGCGAACCCCACCACCAGCAACGGCACCAGCGCCGCCGTGCCCCAGACCGGGTCGTCGAGGAACAACGTCCGCTCGACCGGCCCCGGCTCCGAGGCGGACCCCGGCACGCCGAAGTATCCCGCCGTCGAGAACAACACACCCAGCGCCATCACGTTCGCGCTGCCGGCGGCCAGCATGAGCACGAACCAGGCGGCCATCCCGCCCATCGCCCGCGGTTGCGACGGCCGATCCATGCGCGCCAGCACGCCGGTGCCGACCAGGATGAACAGCCCGAGCGCGAGGGTGAGCGCGTACTGGAACGCGCCGATCCCCACGCCGGGAAGCCGCCACACGGCGCTCCCCGCCGCGCGGGAGGACGCCGCCGCGCCGAGCGGCATTCCGATCAGCGCCGCCCCGATCGTGGCCAGGAACGCCGCCGGCGCCGCCACCCGCAACACCTGGCACGCGAACGGCAGCCACACCGGCGCCCGCCTGCCGGAACGCGGATCCACCCGGCGGGCGATCCACGGCAGCGTCGCCAGCACGGCGGCGGCGACCTGCACGCCCGCGTTGGCCACGGTCAGCGCGAACCCGGGCTCAGTCCCCGCGAACGGCCCCGACACGGCCACCCCGATGGAGGCGATCGCGAAGGCCACGTGCACCACCCGCAGCCGCCACACGGGCGCGCCGCCGTCCCACAACCGCGGCCTGGCCAGCAGCACATCGCCCGGCGGGCCCGCGGGCGCGCCGACGTCGGCGGGGACGAGCGTGCGTTCGTCCCGGTGCCAGGTGCGCCGCGCGATCCACCACAGCAGGACGACCATCAGCAGCGGCACCAGCGCCGTGACGGCCAGCCGCTTGGACGGCTCCTCCCCCCACAACACGCTCAGCCACCGCACCCACCAGGGAGTCTCCTGCGATGAGCACGCCCGCCCTGCGGCCGTGCACTGCCAGCCGACGAGATCAACGCACGCCCGCGTCACCGCGCCGACGAGCGTGCCGGTGAGCAGCAGCGCGAACAGGCGCTGCGCCGCCTCCACCGCGTGCCGCAACCGCGCCCCCGCAGCGGGCCTGGGCAGCATGAAGTAGGACAGGTTCGCCAGCGAGAACGGCAGCAGAAGCAGCCACAACGCGATCGTCCTGCCGCCGGAGGTGAGGTTCCCCCAGGCGTAGGCCTCCCGGTGGCGGACGCCGGGCACGTCGGGATGCTCGTCCGACGGCCGGGAGCCCGGCCACCAGCGGCGGTAGAACCCGGTGGTGCCGTCGCCCGAGACGAGCCGGGGATGGGGGTGGTTGAGGATGCCGGCCGGGGGCGTGCCGGAGACGCCGTGCACGCGGAGCTCCGTCACACCTCCGCAGGTCTCATCGAGAAATCCGTCCATAAAACAAGGATCTAATTACAGTCAGTGACGAGTCAACTACTCAGGCGAAGGTAGCGTAAACCCCGTCCCTGCTCATGAGCTCCTCATGGGTGCGGATCTCGACGATACGACCTTACGACTTCGTCGCCCCGGCCGTGAGGCCGGTGATCAGATGACGCTGAACCAGCAGGAACACCGCCCCCGCCGGGATCGCGATGAGCACCGCGGAGGCGGTCATCAACCCCCAGTCCGACCAGTGCTGGCCGATGAACTGCTGCAGCCCGACGCCGAGCGTGCGCTTCTCCTCCTGCGACATGAACACGGTGGCGTACCCGACCTCGCCCCAGGCGGTCATGAAGCAGTAGAAGGCGGTCACCGCGATCCCCGGCCGCGCCAGCGGCAGCACCACCCGCCAGAAGACGCCGAACGGGGTCAGCCCGTCCACCATCCCCGCGTGGTCGATCTCCACCGGCACGGTGTCGAAGTAGCTCTTCATCATCCAGGCGCAG
Organism: Nonomuraea insulae; assembly: GCF_042656245.1. Lineage (NCBI taxonomy): Bacteria > Bacillati > Actinomycetota > Actinomycetes > Streptosporangiales > Streptosporangiaceae > Nonomuraea > Nonomuraea insulae. The sequence goes on along the minus strand of NZ_JBHSPA010000048.1, from coordinate 77,778 downwards.
AACGGCACCGCGATCGTCATGTACGCGATCACCAGGCCGGGAATCTGGTTGAGCAGCCCGAGCCCGGCCATCAGGTTGTACAGCGGGACGATCAGGATGGCGACGGGGAACATCTGGGTGATCAGCAGCAGCCACATCACCGAACGATGGCCGGGGAAGCGGAACCGGCTGACCGCGTACCCCGTGGTGGCGGCCAGGAACACCCCCAGGATCATGGTGAGCCCGGCGGTCAGCACGCTGTTGAGCAGCCACCGCGGGAACTCCGTGGCCGTCAGCACGCGGATGTAGTTGTCCAGCGAGGTGCCGTTGAAGAACTGCAGCTCGGCCGACAACCAGCTGTCGCGCGGCTTGAGCGACGTCAGCACCAGCCAGACGATGGGGAACAGGGAGATCGCGACCGCGAGGAGCAGCCCGGCGTGCAACCCGATGGAGGCCGCAGGGCCGCGCTCGCCACGCCCGCGGGTAGTCGTGCTCACCAGGGATCTCCTTGACTGCGCAGGGTACGGCGATAGCCGACGGCCAGCACGACCAGCATGGCCAGGATGATCACGCCCCAGGCCGCCGATCCCGAGTAGTTGCGGATGCCGGTGAACGCCTCGCGGAAGGCGTAGGTGACCAGGATCTCCGTCTCGCTGCCCGGCCCGCCCCTGGTGACCAGGAAGATGATCGGGAACATGTTGAACGTCCAGATCGTGCCCAGCAGCACCACCGTGGTGGACACCTGCCGCAGCCCCGGCAGCGTGATGGCCCTGAACCGCTGCCAGGGGCCGGCGCCGTCCACCTCGGCCGCCTCGTACAACTCGGCCGGGATCGACTGTAGCCCGCCCAGCAGGGCGACCATCATGAACGGCACCCCGATCCACACGTTCACCGCGATCACCGCGATCTTCGCCGTGGTCGGGTCGTCCAGCCACCCGACCCCGCTGATCCCCGCCATCTTGAGGAAGCCGTTGATCACGCCGTAGTCGCTGTTGTACAGGTAGCGCCAGATGAACGCGGCCACGAACGCGGGCACCGCCCACGGCAGGATCAGCAGCACCCGGTAAACCGAGCGGAAGGCAAGGCGGCGGTTGAGCATCACGGCCAGGCCCAGGCCGATGCCGTAGTGCAGGCCGACGCAGACCGCCGTCCACACCACGGTCCAGAGCAGCTTGTCCCAGAACAGAGCGCTGGTCAGGATCTGCAGGTAGTTGTCCAGGCCGACGAACTCGTAGGTGGACGGGATCACGTTCACCCCGATGGTGCGGCCGATGTTGGCCTCCGTCGCGTCCGTCAGCGACAGGTAGAGGCCCCGCGCCAGCGGCCAGCCGATCAGCACCAGCATCACGGCCAGCACCGGCGCGATCATCACCCACGCGTACCAGTGGGTGGACAGCGAGCGCCGCAACCGGCCCGGGCTCTCACGGCGATGGCCGCGGGCGGACTCGCCCGCGGCCCCCGCCTGTCCGCTCGACTGTCCGGTCGACACGGCCACCGGTCAGCTCCAGTCCTTCATGATGCCGCGGTACTGCTCATCGACCTTCTTGAGCATGTCCGCGGGGGCGGACGTGCCGCCCACCAGCGACTGGTAGCCCTCCAGCAGCGGCTGGAAGAGCTGGCCGCCCTCGGGGATCCAGGGCCGCGCGACCGCCGTGTCCATGATCGGCTTGAACACCGCCACGTCGGCGTTGCCCTGCACGTCGGGGCTGGAGTAGGCGGAGGTGCGGGTGGGCAGGAGGCTGATCTCCTTGGCGATCTTCGCCTGCGCCTCGGCGGTGGTCATGAACCGGACGAACTCGTAGGCGGCCGGGATGTTCTTCGACCCCGCGTAGATGGCCAGGTTCCAGCCGCCCGTGGGCGCCCCCGCCTTCACCGACCCGGCCGGGACCGGGGCGATGCCGAGGTTCTTCTTGTCCTTGAACTCCTTGCCCTGGTAGATCTCCGACAGCGCCCACGGCCCGTTGTAGATCATCGCCGCCTTGCCCTCCTTGAGGGCGGTCATGGCGTTGGCGTAACTCTCCGTGGTGGCGGGCTTGGGTGCGGCGCCGGAGGTGATCAGGTCGGAGACGGTCTCCATGGCCTTCACGTTCGCCGGGGAGTTGACCACGATCTTCTTGTTGGCGACGTCGAGGAGGTCGCCGCCCTCGCCGTACATGAAGGGCAGCAGGAAGTAGGAGTCGACGTTCAGCGCCAGCCCCGCCACGCTGGTCTTGGCCTTGACGTCGAGTGCGGTCTGCTTCAACTCCGCGATCGTCTTGGGGGCCTCCTCGTGGCCGGCCTCCTTCAGCAGGCGCTTGTTGTAGATCAGCGCGAGCGTGTCGGTGACCTGCGGCACGGCGTAGGTCTTGTCGTTGTACTTGGTGCTGCTCAAGGGCCCCGGCAGGAAGTCGTCGGGTTTGTCCACGGCCCTGCTGCCGTCCAGCGGCTGCAGATATCCCAGCGAGGCGAACTGCGGCGTCCACGCCACCTCGGACCGGATCACGTCCGGCGCTCCCGAACCGGCCTGCGCGGCGGTCTGGAACTGGTTCTGCGCCTGGTCGGAGGGCACGTTCACATATTTGACCTTGACCTGCGGATACTTGGCCTCGAACTCCTTGATCAACGCCTGGAAGGTCGGCCCCTCGCTTTCCGGACGGGTCGTGTCCCACCAGGTCAGCTCGCCGCTCACCTTCGACGGGTCGGAGGCCGACGCGGCCGGAGCGGCCGTCTCACCACCGCCGCCGCCACAAGCGGACAGCGCCAGAGCGAATGCCGCAACGACTGCCGCGGCTGGTAAGTGTCGTCGCATAGGTCCTTCTCCTCACAGCTCGGTCGGAGGTCGGAGTAAGCCGGAGGTTACGCCGCCGTGACGCTCACCGGTAGATGGAGTCGTAAGGTTTCTGCAAGTTGTTACATTGATTCTTCCTAGCGGATATCTCCCGCGCTTCGGGCATTTCCGCAGGTCATCGCCACTGATACGCGCCGCCCCTCATTGTGAACCCTCCTCCGCCCTGCGTCTGCTGGCGCGCGCGCCAGGTTGGGGTTCCCGACATTTCAGAAATTTCCAGAAAGGATTGCAAAGATCGAGTGGGGTGAGTAACTTCCGGGCAACACCCTCGAAATGACGACTTGTGGAGGCCATGGTGCTCTGGCCATTACCCGTCGCGTCCCGGCTGCTCAGCGCCGGTCTCACCACCGTCCTGCTCCTGTCGGGCGCCCCCTCCGTCGGGCCCGGGGCGGACGTCAGGACCGCCGCCTTCCCGCATCACCTCCGCCCCGGCGGGAACGACGACGACGGGGGGCCGCACGTGCGGGGCGGCGCCGCCGAGGGGGCGAAGAACCTGAGTGCCATCGACAAGGAGCTGCCCGCCGTCCAGTTGCCGGCGGAGCGGCGACCGGCCGCCACCGGCGTCGATCTGGGCCAGGCCAGGGCCCACTGGATCGACCGGGACACGGTGGCCTGGCAGGCGGAGCCGTCGGCGCGGCACTTCCTGGCCTTCAGCGCCAAGGGCGACATCGCCTACGCCGGCGGCGATCTCACCGGTGACCTGCGGCTCATCCGGCTCGTCCCCGGCACGCTGAGCGACGAGCAGAAACGGCAGTGGCCGCACCTGGCGTCGTACGCGGCCTTCAAGGTGGACCCCGGGGACGCCGGCCTCGTCCGGCGGGCGCTGCGCGGCCAGGTCGTGGCCGTGCGGCGGGACACCTCCGGCACGCTGCTGACGGCGACGGGCGTGCAGATCCCTGGGGTGCTGGACGACCTGTACGCCAAGGCCGCGACCGCGAAGCTGGGCCCGTCCGGTGGGAGGCTGGCGCTGTGGGCGCCGACCGCGCGGAGGGTGGACCTGGCCCTGTACGGCTCCGGCGGCCGCACCGTGCACGCGATGCGGCGCGACGACGAGACCGGCGTGTGGTCGATCCAGGGTCCGCTGGCGTGGCTGGGCCGCGAGTACACCTACCTCGTCACGGTCTACTCCCCCAAGGCCGGAAAAGTCGTGACGAACGAGGTCACCGACCCGTACAGCCTGGCCGTCACCACGGACGGGGTGCGCAGCCGGCTCGTCAGCCTCGACAGCGCCTCGCTCAAGCCCCCGGGCTGGGACCGCCTCGCCAAGCCCGGGCCGGTGCCGCAGGACCGGGCCTCGATCTACGAGCTGCACGTACGCGACTTCTCCGCCTCCGACGCCACCGTCCCGGCGTCGCTGCGCGGCACGTACGCGGCCTTCGGAGGCGACTCGGCCGGGATGCGGGAGCTGCGCTCGCTGGCGGCCGACGGACTGACCCACGTCCACCTGCTCCCCGTGTTCGACCTCGCCACGATCCCCGAGCGCAGGGCCGACAGGACCGAGCCGGCGTGCGACTTCGCCGCGCTGCCCGCCGACTCCGAGCGGCAGCAGGAGTGCGTCGCGCGCACCGCCGTCAAGGACTCCTTCAACTGGGGCTACGACCCCCTGCACTACACGGTGCCGGAAGGCTCATACGCGACCGACCCCGACGACCGGACCAGGGAGTTCCGCGGCATGGTCGCCGGACTCAACCGGGCCGGGCTGCGCGTGGTCATGGACGTGGTCTACAACCACACCCACTCCACCGACGTGCTCGACCCGATCGTGCCCGGCTACTACCACCGCCTCCTGGACGACGGCAGCGTGGCCACCTCCACCTGCTGCGCCAACACCGCGCCCGAGCACACGATGATGGGCAGGCTCGTGGTGGACTCGATCGTCACGTGGGCCAGGCAGTACAAGATCGACGGCTTCCGCTTCGACCTCATGGGCCACCACCCGAAGGCGAACCTGCTCGCCGTCCGCCGCGCCCTCGACTCGCTCACGCCCGCCAGGGACGGCGTGGACGGCAGATCGATCATCCTGTACGGCGAGGGCTGGAACTTCGGCGAGGTGGCCGGCGACGCCAGGTTCGAGCAGGCCACGCAGGCCAACCTGGCCGGCACCGGCATCGGCACGTTCACCGACCGGCTGCGTGACGCGGTGCGCGGCGGCGGCCCGTTCGACGAGGACCCGCGCGTGCAGGGCTTCGGCTCGGGGCTGGCGGGCGCGCCCAACGGCTCCCTGGCCAACGGCACGGCCGAGCAGCAGCGGGCGCGACTGGCCGACTACGGCGACCTGATCAGGATCGGGCTGACCGGGAACCTGGCCGACTACGTGCTGCCGTCGGGCAGGAAGGGGTCGGAGGTCGACTACAACGGCTCGCCCGCCGGGTACACGGCCGCGCCCGGGGAGGCGGTGACGTACGTGGACGCGCATGACAACGAGACGTTGTTCGACGCGCTGGCCTACAAGCTGCCCCAGGAGACGCCGATGGCCGACCGGGTCCGCATGCAGGCGCTGTCGCTGGCCACGGCCGTGCTCTCGCAGGGGACGACGTTCGTGCACGCGGGCAGCGAACGGCTGCGCTCGAAGTCGCTCGACCGCAACTCCTACGACTCCGGCGACTGGTTCAACCGGCTGTTGTGGGACTGCGCGCAGGGCAACGGGTTCGGCTCCGGCCTGCCGCCGCGCGCGGACAACGAGGCCAAATGGCCCTACGCCCGCCCGCTGCTCGCCGACCCGGCGCTGAAGCCGGACTGCGCCGCGATCAACGCCGCCCGCGCCAGGTACGGCGAGCTGCTGCGGATCCGGGCGTCGTCCCCGGCGTTCGCGCTGGGGTCGCTGGCCGAGGTGCGGGGGCGGCTGACGTTCCCCTCCTCGGCGGAGGGTGTGATCGCCATGCACGTCGGCACCGGCGGCCTGGACCCGCGCTGGAGGTCGGTCACGGTCGTCTTCAACGCCACGCCGTCGGAGCACACGCAGGCGATGCCGTCGCTGGCGGACCGGGAGGTGTCGCTGCACCCCGTACAGGCGGGCTCGTCCGACCCGATCGTGCGGCGGTCGTCCTTCGACCCGGCCACCGGCGCCCTGACGGTCCCGGCCCGCACGGTGGCGGTGTTCGTCGAGACCTGAGCGCTCGCGGTCAGGTCGCCTCCTGCGCTTGGGATCTGAGCACTAGCGGGTCAGGCCGCCTCCTGCGCTGTGGACCTGAGCGCTCGCGTCAGGTCGCCTCCTGCGCTTGGGGACTTGAGCGCTCGCGTCAGGTCGTCTCCTTCGCTTCGGGCCAGCCGTGTTCCAGCAGGTCGAAGATGGCGTTCATCGCGGCCAGAGGGTCGGGTTCCGCGCCCGCGAGCTCGGGGATCTCCAGGACGTAGCGGGCGAGAGTGCGGATGGTCATGTCGGAGGGGTCGCGGCCGCTCCCGGCGGCGATCGCCTCGGCCAGGGCCGCCTCGCCGGCTATCCAGAGCCTGCGTGAGTATTCGCGCAGGGCGGGCGTGCTGACGATCAGGTCGCGCTTGCGACGCAGGTCGGCCGGGAGATCGTCGGCGAAGGGCCCCCGGCCTGCCAGGCAGTGGCGCAGGGCCCGCAGGATGGACTGGCCGGCGGGCCGGTCGCGGATGGCGGCGACCAGCCAGACGGATCGTTCGGCGCCGTCGTCGAAGATCAGCGCGTCCTTGCCGTCCGGTACGTGCGCGAACAGGGTGGCGATGGAGACGTCCGCCTCGTCGGCGATCTGAGCGACGGTGACGCCGTCGTAGCCGTGCTCGGAGAACAGCCGCAACGCGGCGTCCGACAAGGCCCGGCGGGTCTGTGCCTTCTTACGCTCGCGGCGTCCCATCGTCGTCGGCATGCCCTCATCGTAGCGATACCCGGAACGCATCTGAATCTATAGTGATTATAGTTTCAGAGCCAGTTCAGATTTCTGTCGCAAGGAGCCGGACATGTCCCCCTGGGACGTACGACGCCTGCCACGCGCCGAGGGCAAGAACTTCCTCGTCACCGGCGGCAACGCGGGCATCGGATACTTCGTCGCCGAACAACTCGCCGGCACCGGCGCGACCGTCGTCCTCGGCAGCCGTGACGCCGCCAAGGCCGAGGCCGCGCGGTCCTCGATCCGCGCCCGCGTCCCCGGCGCGCACATCCGTCACATCCCCCTGGACCTCGCCGATCTCTCCTCGCTCAAGATCTCCGCGGATGCCCTGCGGCTGGAAAGACTGGACGCGGTCGTCTGCAACGCCGGCGTGCTGCTCGACCGGCCACCACGACGCGAGACCGAGGACGGCCACGAACTGATGTTCGCCACCAACCACCTTGGGCACTTCGCGCTGACCTGGTGGCTGGCGCCCCTGCTCGCGGCCGCACCCGCGAGCCGCGTCGTCACCACCGGCAGTTTCACGGCCAAGTCCGAGACCCTGGACCTCGACGACCTGCAGAGCACGCGCGACTATCGGCCGAAGCGCGTCTACGCGCGCTCCAAACTCGCGCAGATGCTCTTCGGCCTCGAACTCGACCGCCGCCTGCGCGCCGCCGGCAGCACGACGCTGAGCGTGATCACCCATCCCGGCGGCGCACTCGACTCCCTCACCCCCTCACGCCCGCCCGTCCGCCTCAGAACCACCGGCGAACGACTGCGCGGCCTGCCCGCCGGCCTCCTCCTCCAGGGCAAGGAAGCCGCCGCCTGGCCCGCCGTCCGGGCCGTCCTCGACCCGTCCGTACGCGGCGGCCAGCTCTGGGGACCCCGGACCTTCGGGATCCGCGGCCTGCCCACGCCCGAGCCCGTCCGAGGCCCCCTGGCCGACACCGAGCTCGCGGCCCGCCTCTGGTCCGCCAGCTCCGGCCTGACCGGCCTCGATCCCAGCTCGATCCTCGGTTAGGCGGACCGGGTGCGACCGCCCCGGCTGTACGGCCGGGGCGAGCAAGCGGGCCGAGTGCGGCTGTACGGCCGGGGCGGAGAAGCGGGCCGGGTGCGGCCGTACGGCCGGGGCGGGCAAGCGGGCCGGATGCGGCCGGGGCGGGCAATTCGCGGGGGTCTAAGTGTGGCCCGGGCGGGTAGCGGGAACGTTCATGACGAACACCCCGCATCACTGGCAATGAGCCGCACGACGGCGCAAACTGTTAAAACGGCGATCGCGTGGAGCAGTGGAGCACCCGTGGACAATTTCCTTGATCACATGCCGGTCCTGTCCCGCGGCAGACATCGCAATCCCAAACGCGGTGCCTGCTTCATGGAACTGGCCTCCTACCTGGCAGGGGAGCGCTGGAGCGACCATCCGGCCTGCACGCATCCGCTGCTGGCCGCACTCGCCCGCCTGGTCAACGACAACACCGGTGACGAGAGCCGCGCCAAGCTCGTCCAGTTGGTGCCCTCCATCATCGGCCTGGCCAGCGACGACCTGCGCGTGGACGCGCGCATCGCGCTCCGCTGCGCCACCACGGCCCTCCCGGTGGCCGCCGCCGAACGCCAGCTCGCCCTGGCCGTCTCGGTGCTGGCCGCGGAGGAGATGCTCGCCCGGCTCGACGGGACACCGTCGGGCACCCTGAGCGAGCGCAGCCGCCGCGCCATGGAGGAGGTCCCGCACGCGGCCGAACAGGCCAGGCGCTTCAGCCGTGCGGCCCGCATCACGGACAAGGGCTTCCGCCGGTACGCGGCGCCGAACGCGGTGCAACTCGCCGTGGTGGGGGTCGTACAGGCGTGCATCCCCGACCCGGACGCACTGCTGCGCACGCTGCTGGAGGAGACGATCACGGACTGCGACGCCCTGATCCGCGGCCAGGAGAGCGAGACCTCCGCTGTCGCGCCCCCGGTCCACGCCTGATCCTGTTTGACGCCGCCGTGAACCGACTCAGGGTTTGCGGCGGCCGGTCAGAATCGCGGGATCGAAGGAGACAAGGCACGGCTGGGTCAGAGTGAGCACCTCACCGGCTTTCGCGGCCGTGGCAAGCTCGTAACGCCCCCCACGCAGATGGAACACCTCGACCCAGGGTGCGCCGTCCCCTTCGAGCTCTACGCGTATGAAGGTGGGAATGCCGGCTGCCGCGCATTTGGGCGGTTTGATCTCGTAGTCGCGTTTCTTGTTCCCCACTCCGGGGCTCACGACCTCGGCCACTGCGACGACGTCGGGGAACGAGATCCCCTGCATTCCAGAAGTCATCACCTCCGCATCCGCAACCACGACGTCGGGGATGAGGCCATCGTCACCCACCAAGGTTCCGACCGCTTCGGCCACCTCAAGATCGTCCGGCGCCGCGTCAAGAAGCACACGCGCCAGCCGCCCGGCGCAGATGGCATGATTGGGGGCTGGCACGCCCTGCACCACGAGACTCCCGTCGATCAGCTCCATGCGCTCCCCGGTTTGGGGCAGCCTGAGCCACTCATCGGCGGTGTAACCGGCGGTTTTGGTGAGCGGGAACAGGGGCGTATGGCTGGGCGGCGGATGCGCGATCAACCAGCCCTCATTCGGCAGAGCACTCATGTCGTCGCCACCTTCCATATACCGAGTCTCGCACGCCATGACCTTAGGCGGCCATCCGCATTCGCGCGATCACACCGAGTGACGTGATCACATTACCATCGCTTGACCCGGATCGCCCTCCCTCTGCGAACATTCGTTCACTCTCCGTGAGGAGCGCAGGCCAGGCAAGCCTCTCCTTCGTTGCGAACCCCAGTTCGGATATGCCACATTTAGGGGAGAAATCATGTAATTGGAGGACATACATGACCATCGAGCTCGCCCGGCCACACTCCCCCGAGCAGCACCACAACCACCGGGACGTCACCGGCGGCTGGCTGCGGCCGGCGGTGTTCGGGGCGATGGATGGGCTCGTGTCCAACTTCGCGCTGATCGCCGGAGTCGTCGGGGCAGCCGGGGCCGGGCAGGGGGCGGTGCTGGCCGGGTGCGCCGGGCTGATCGCCGGGGCGTGTTCCATGGCGGCCGGCGAGTACACGTCCGTGAAGTCCCAGACCGAGCTGATGCGGGCCGAGATCGCCGTCGAACGCCGGGAACTGGCGCGCAACCCCGTCGGCGAGCGTGCCGAGCTGGCGGCACTCTACCGGTCCCGCGGGCTCGACCCCGAGCTGGCCGAGCGGGTGGCCGAAGGGCTGTCGGCCGATCCTGAGCAGGCGTTGCGGGTGCACGTACGTGAGGAGCTGGGCGTCGACCCCGACGACCTGCCCTCCCCCTACCTGGCCGCCGGCTCCTCCTTCTGCGCCTTCGCCGCCGGGGCCCTCGTGCCCCTGGCGCCGTTCCTGTTCGGGGCGTCCGGTCTGGTGGTGGCGCTGGTGGTGAGCGTGCTGGCGCTGTTCGGCTTCGGCGCCGCGGTGGCGGTGATGACGGCACGCCCGTGGTGGCTGGGCGGCCTGCGCCAACTCGCCCTGGGCATCGGCGCGGCCACCGTCACGTTCGGCCTGGGCCACCTGCTCGGCGTGACGGTCTCTTAACGGCACCCCGCTCAGCCCGATGACCGCCCGGGTCACATAGCGGCACCCCGCTCAACCTGATGACCGCGCGGGGCTCATGAGACGGCACCCGCTCAGCCTGATAACCGCCCGGGGCTCATGACAGCACCCCGCTCAACCTGATAACCACGCGGGATCCATGACGGGACCCGCTCAGCCTGATAGCGCGCGGGCGACGGCCGCCAAGCCGTTGTGCCGTTGTGGCCGTCCGGAGGGCCGTTTTACGGGTGCCTTGAGGGTCCTACGGGCGGCTGGAGGGCCGTTACGGACGGTGGAGGGCTGCTATGGGCGGCTGGAGGCGGCCAGTTTGATGCCGAGGCCGATGAGGGCGATGCCGGTCAGACCGTCCACCGCGCGGCGGACGGCCGGGCGGGCGAACAGCTTGCGGAGCGCGCCCACGACGTTCGCCACCACCAGGAACCAGGCGACCGTCCCCGCCAGCGCCACCACCGACAACATCAGCGCGGACGCCCCGGAGCCGAGGAACTGGGGCACCAGGGCGATGAGGAACAGGGCTGCCTTCGGGTTGAGCACGTTCGTCAGCAATCCCTCCACGAACGCCGCCCACGAGCCGCGTCCTCCAGGATCCGGGACGTCCAGCGAGAGGGTCCCGCCCCCGCGCCGGGCCGCGCGCAGTGACTTGATCCCGAGGTAGAGCAGGTAGGCGGCCCCCACCACCTTGACCACCGTGAACACGACAGCCGAGGCGGCCAGAAGCGCCGCGATGCCGGTGGCGACCGCCACCACCCAGGCGAACACGCCCACCGCGATCCCCGCCGCGGCCGCCATGCCGTGCCCGCGTCCCGAGACGGCCGAGCGGCGCACGACCACCGCGAAGTCGGGGCCGGGTGACATCGCCCCAAGGAGAATCACTCCGCCGAAAGCCGCAATCTGCGCCATAGAGGTCATGACGTCCACCTTACGAGCACACAGCCCTCCCGGATCGAGATCACCACCCCTACCCGGCCAGCACCTCACCCTCCCGACCAAGGTCACGACATCCACCCGGCAGGCTACAGCCGGGGGTCGGGGAGGCGTGGCCGGGCGCCCCCGGCGGGTTGGGGTCGGGGAGGCGTGGGCGGGCGGCTGCGTGACGTGGAGCGGGTCGATCTGCGGGGCGGCCGTCCGGGCTTGTCAGCGCTTGCGGTGCCACTTCTTGAAGATGGTGCGCAGCGTGAGCAGCAGCACCACCGCCACGAGCTGCCCGCCGATGACGATGCGGTTGACGTCGATGGCGGGCCGCCACAGCGCGTCGCCGTCCTTGAGTACGAACACGCCGGCCGGAGTGGCGCCGAAGCCGAAGCCACCGCCGCCGCCTCCGCCCTCCTCACCTTTCTCCCCCTTGCCCTGACCCTGACCTCCGCCGCCCCCTTGGGTGAGCCTGGCTACGGGGATGACGACGATGTCGCCGTGCTGGATCGGCTCGCCGAAAACGCGCTTGACGGTCGCGATGTCCTTCGACTTCTCCAGCAGTTCCATGATGTCCATCCCCCCATCGTGGCCCCGGCCCGCCGTCCCGTCGAACATGGGTTTCCGTCAGTCGAACGTGGTGGAGATCTCGTGCCAGCCACCAGGCGGGATGTCCGCCGCCGGCTCAGGCCCCCAGGACCCCTTCTCGTACGGCAGAGGCCGATCCGCCAGGTCGAGCACCGGCTGGACAATCCGCCACGACTCCTCCACCAGGTCGAACCTGGCGAACCTGCGCGCATCGCCGCTGAGGGCGTCGGTCAGGATGCGCTCGTAGGCGGCCTCCATGGGCCCGAGCACCTTGGTGAAGTCGACGCTGACCGGCACCGGGCGGGTGTGCTGTTTGCCCGGCTCCTTGGCCAGCAGGTCGAAGGTCACCCCGGCGTCGGGCTGCAGCCGGAACCTGACGAGGTTGGGGCTGTCGGGCGCGCCGCCGTTGCCGAACATCGTGACCGGCGGCCTGCGCAGCTCGGCGACGATCTCCAGGTCGGTGGTCGGCATGGCCTTGCCGGAGCGGATGCACCACGGCACCCCGGCCCAGCGCCAGTTGTCGATGTAGGCGCGCAGCGCGACGTAGGTCTCGGTGGTGGAGCCGGGGCGGACGCCGTCGGTGGAGAGGTAGCCGTCGTATTGGCCGCGCACCACGTCGGCGGGCGTGACGGCCTGGACCGCGCGCAGCACCCGCCACTTCTCGTCGAGCTGGGCCCGGGCGTCGGTGGAGGGCGGCGGGTCCATGGCGAGGATGGCCAGGAGTTGCAGCAGGTGGTTCTGGACGACGTCGCGGATGGTGCCGTTGGCGTCGTAGAAGGCGCCCCGGTCGCGTACGTCGAAGTCTTCGGCCATGGTGATCTGCACGCTGCGGATGTGGGCGCGGTTCCAGATGGGCTCCAGCAGCGTGTTGGCGAACCTGAAGACCATGAGGTCCTCGACCGGCTCCTTGCCCAGGAAGTGGTCGACCCGGCGCAGGTGATCCTCGTCGAAGAATTGGAGCAGTTCGCCGTTGAGGCTGCGGGCGGAGGCGAGGTCGTTTCCGAACGGCTTCTCCACCACGAGCCGCGCGTCCTTGTTGAGGCCCGCCCCGGCCAGCCCCTCGGCGACCGCGGAGAAGAGCGACGGCGGGGTCGCCAGGTAGTGGACGAGGAAGCCCTTGCCCTCGACCTCCTCGCGCACCCGGGCGAACGTGCCGGGGTCGCGGTAGTCGCCGGCGACCAGCCGCAGGTTGCCGGCCAGCTTCTCGAAGGCCGCGTCGCTGACGCCGCCGCAGGCCTCGCGGGCGTGCTCGCGCAGCCCGTCGAGGTCGAGGTCGGTCTTGGCCACGCCGATGATCGGCAGGTCGAGGCGGCTGTCGGCGGTCAGGTGGTAGAGCGCGGGCAGCAGCATCTTGCGCGCGAGGTCACCGGTGACGCCGAACAGGACCAGCGCGCCCGCCTGGTCACTCTCCTGCTCCATCTCAGACCCGCCTTCCGCGCAGCTCCCGGTATTTGCGGATGAGCTCTTCCGTGGAGGTGTCGGGGAAGGTGGTGGGCGGCTCGTCGGAGGTGAGCGCGGGCGCCAGGTCGAGCGCCATCTTCTTGCCCAGCTCGACGCCCCACTGGTCGAAGGAGTCGACGCCCCAGATCGTGCCCTCGACGAAGACGATGTGCTCGTAGAGGGCGACGAGCTGGCCCAGCGTGGAGGGGGTGAGCTTGGGCGCGAGGATGGTGGAGGTGGGGCGGTTGCCGGGCATCACCTTGTGCGGGACGATCTCCGCCGCGGTGCCCTCGGCCGCGATCTCCTCGGCGGTCTTGCCGAACGCCAGCGCCGTGGTCTGGGCCAGGAGGTTAGCGATGAGCAGGTCGTGCATGCCCTCGCGGTCCTCGTGGGGCTCGGCGAAGCCGATGAAGTCGGCGGGGACGAGCCGGGTGCCCTGGTGCAGGAGCTGGTAGAAGGCGTGCTGGCCGTTGGTGCCCGGCTCGCCCCAGAAGATCTCGCCGGTGCTGACCGTGACGGGGGTGCCGTCGGCGCGCACGGACTTGCCGTTGGACTCCATCGTGAGCTGCTGGAGGTAGGCGGGGAAGCGGTGCAGCCGCTGGCTGTAGGGCAGGACGGCGCGGGTCTCGGCTCCGAAGAAGTCGTTATACCAGACCCCGAGCAGGGCCATCAGCACCGGCATGTTGGCCTCGAACGGGGCCGTGCGCAGGTGCTCGTCCATGGTGTGGAAGCCGGCGAGCATCTCGCGGAACCGCTCGGGCCCGATGGCGATCATCAGGGACAGGCCGATGGCGCCGTCGTAGGAGTAGCGGCCGCCGACCCAGTCCCAGAAGCCGAACATGTTGTCGGTGTCGATGCCGAACTCCTGCACCTTGGGCGCGTTGGTGGAGACGGCCACGAAGTGCTTGGAGACGGCGTCCTCGCCGAGCGCGTCGACCAGCCAGCGGCGCGCGACCTTGGCGTTGGTGAGCGTCTCGAGCGTGGTGAAGGTCTTGGAGCTGACCACGACCAGCGTGGTCGCCGGGTCGAGGCCGGCGAGGTTGCCGGTGATGTCGGCGGGGTCGATGTTGGAGACGAACCTGGCCGTGATGCCGGCGTCGGCGTAGTCGCGCAGCGCCTCGTAGGCCATGGCGGGGCCGAGGTCGGAGCCGCCGATGCCGATGTTGACGACGGTCTCGATGGGCTTGCCCGTGGCGCCCTTCCACTCCTTCGATCTGACCTTGTCGGAGAAGGCGCTCATCTTGTCGAGCACGGCGTGCACGTCGGCCACGACGTCCTGGCCGTCCACGACGAGCTCGGCCTCGCGCGGCATGCGCAGGGCGACGTGCAGGACCGCGCGGTCCTCGCTGACGTTGATGTGCTCGCCGCCGAACATGGCCGCGATCCGCTCGCGCAGGCCCGCCCGCTCGGCCAGGGCCGTGAGCAGGTCGATGGTCTCCTGCGTGGCGCGGTGCTTGGCGTAGTCGAGGTAGAGGTCGCCGGCGGTGACCGTCATGCGCGTGGCCCGCCCGGGGTCCTGCGCGAACAGCTCCCGCAGGTGGCTGCCGGCCAGCTCCTCGTGGTGCTTGCCCAGGGCCGCCCATTCCTGGCTCTGGGTGATGTCGCCGCTCACGTGTTTCCTCCTCGCGTCGCCAAGCCGATCATGCCTGGGTCCATCGTCCCGTAACCCCGTACCCCGCGTCGTTGATTCCGCGCATGGCGCAGTGGAGTCTTTAAGCCCTCAGTGGGACTCGCGGCCCACGTGGTCGCCGCTGGAGCCGATGAGAAAGTCGAGGTCCGCGCCGCGGTCGGCCTGGGTGACGTGCTCGACGTAGAGGCGTTCCCAGCCGCGTACGGGAGCGGCGTATCCGGTCGTGACCGGCGGCCTGGCGGCGAGTTCGGCGTCGGGTATGTCGACATCGAGGCGCCGGGCGGCCACGTCGAGCACGATCGGGTCGCCGGTGCGCACCCTGGCCAGGGGCCCGCCGGCCGCCGCCTCGGGGACGGTGTGCAGGACGACGGTGCCGTACGCGGTGCCGCTCATGCGGGCGTCGCTGATGCGTACCATGTCGCGCACACCCTTCTCCAGCAGCTTGGCGGGCAGCGGCAGGTTGCCGACCTCGGGCATGCCCGGATAGCCCTTGGGCCCGCAGCCGCGCAGCACCAGCACCGAGGTCTCGTCCACGTCGAGGTCGGGCGAGTCGAGGCGGGCCTGCACGTCTTCGACGCTGTCGAAGACGACGGCGCGGCCGCGGTGGCGCAGCAGCTCGGGCGAGGCGGCGGCGGGTTTGATCACCGCGCCGCCTGGGGCGAGGTTGCCGCGCAGGACGGCGATGCCGGCGTCGGGCAGCAGCGGGTTCGAGCGCCGCCGGATGACGTCCTCGTCCCAGATCTCGGCCCCGGCCAGGTATTCGACGAGGGGCCGGCCGGTGACGGTGATCGCGGCCGGGTCGAGCAGGTCCTCGACCTCCTTCAGCAGGGCCGCCAGTCCGCCCGCCCTGAACAGGTCGTCCATCAGGTGCCGCCCGGCCGGTTGCAGGTCGGCCAGCAGCGGCACGCCGGAGCCGGTGCGGTCGAAGTCGTCCAGCGACAGCTCGACGCCGAGCCGGCCGGCGATGGCCAGCAGGTGCACGACGGCGTTGGTGGAGCCGCCGACGGCGGCCAGGGTGACGATGGCGTTGAGGAAGGAGCCCCTGGTCATGACCTGGCTGGGACGGCGGCCCTCCTTGACCAGCTCGACGGCCAGGCGGCCGCTCTCGTGGGAGCGTTCGAGCAGGCGGCTGTCGGGGGCCGGGGTGCCGGCGGTGCCGGGCAGGGTCATGCCGAGGGCCTCGGCCATGCAGGCCATGGTGGAGGCGGTGCCCATCGTGTTGCAGTGGCCGCGGCTGCGGATCATGGACGACTCGGAGCGGAGGAAGGCCTCGCGGGAGAGCGTGCCGGCGCGTACCTCTTCGCTGAGCCGCCACACGTCGGTGCCGCAGCCGAGCGGGGCGCCGCGGAAGTGGCCGGTCAGCATGGGGCCGCCGGGCATCACGAGGGAGGGCAGGTCCACGGAGGCGGCGGCCATGAGCAGCGACGGGATGGTCTTGTCGCAGCCGCCGAGCAGCACCACGCCGTCGATGGGGTTGGCGCGCAACATCTCCTCGGTCGCCATGGCGGCCAGGTTGCGCCAGAGCATCGCGGTCGGGCGCACATTCGTCTCGCCGAGGGAGACGACGGGCAGGTTGAGCGGCACGCCGCCGGCCTCCCAGACGCCGTGCATGACGCTCTGGGCGACCTCGTTCAGGTGGGAGTTGCAGGGGGTGAGATCGGAGGCGGTGTTGGCGATCGCGATGTGCGGTTTGCCGCCCTCGAAGGCCTCCTGCGGCAGTCCTCGCCGCATCCATGCCCGGTGTATATAGGAGTTCCGGTCATTTCCTGCATACCAGCGCGAACTTCTGAACTCCATAGTTCGGAACCCTATCGGGGATTCATCACGCTCTGTAGAGGAATCAGCAGGGCATGGACCATATAGACGCGTACTGGCGGGCGGCGAACTATCTGTCGGTCGGGCAGATCTACCTGCTGGACAACCCCCTGCTCACCGAGCCGCTGCGGCCCGAGCACATCAAGCCGCGCCTGCTCGGCCACTGGGGTACGACGCCGGGCCTGAACTTCTGCTTCGCGCACCTCAACCGGGTCATCCGCGAGCGGGACCAGGACATGATCTACATCGCCGGTCCCGGCCACGGCGGCCCCGCGGCGGTGGCCCACGCGTGGCTGGAGGGGTCGTACTCCGAGCGGTACCCGGACGTGTCGCAGGACGTGGAGGGCATGCGGCGGCTGTTCCGCCAGTTCTCCTTCCCCGGCGGCATCCCCAGCCACGTGGCCCCCGAGACGCCCGGCTCGATCCACGAGGGCGGCGAGCTGGGGTACGCGCTGGCGCACGCGTACGGCGCCGCCTTCGACAACCCCGACCTGGTCGTGGCCTGTATCGTCGGCGACGGCGAGGCCGAGACCGGCCCCCTGGCCGCGAGCTGGCACTCCAACAAGCTGCTGGACCGCCGCCGCGACGGCATGGTGCTGCCCATCCTGCACCTCAACGGCTACAAGATCGCCAACCCGACCATCCTGGCCCGCATCCCGGCCGGCGACCTCGTCAAACTCATGGAGGGGTACGGCTACCGCCCCCACCTGGTCGGCGCCGACCACGCGGAGATGGCGGGCACGCTGGACACCGCGTTCGAGGAGCTGGCCGCGTACAAGGCGGGCGACGACGCCCGCCTGCCGATGATCATCCTGCGCACGCCCAAGGGCTGGACCGGGCCCAAGGAAGTGGACGGCAAGCCGGTGGAGGGCACGTGGCGGGCGCACCAGGTGCCGCTGGCCAACGTCCGCGAGAACCCGAGCCACCTGGGCATGCTGGAGGAGTGGATGCGCTCGTACCGGCCGGAGGAGCTGTTCGGCTCGGACGGGCGGCCGATCGAGCCGATCCTCGGCACGGTGCCGCGCGGCGCGCGCAGGATGAGCGCCAACCCGCACACCAACGGCGGCGAGCTGCTCGAACCGCTGCGGCTGCCGGACTTCCGGCGGCTCGCGGTCGAGGTCAAGTCGCCGGCCGCGCAGTCGAGCGAGCCGACGCGGGTGCTGGGCGGGTTCCTGCGCGACGTGATCGCCGCCAACCCGCGCACGTTCCGGCTGATGGGGCCGGACGAGACGGCGTCGAACCGGCTGTCGGAGGTGTTCGAGGTCACCGACCGGGCCTGGAACGCCGAGACGCTGCCGACGGACGAGAACCTGGGCGCCGGCGGCCGGGTCATGGAGGTGCTGAGCGAGCACCTGTGCCAGGGCTGGCTGGAGGGCTACCTGCTGACCGGGCGGCACGGGCTGTTCAACTGCTACGAGGCGTTCATCCACATCGTGGACGCCATGTTCAACCAGCACGCCAAGTGGCTGGAGTCGTCGCAGAAGATCCCGTGGCGGCGGCCGGTGGCGTCGCTGACGTACCTGCTGTCGTCGCACGTGTGGCGGCAGGACCACAACGGCTTCAGCCACCAGGACCCGGGCTTCCTCGACGTGGTGGTGAACAAGAAGGCGTCGGTCGTGCGGGTCTACCTGCCGCCGGACGCCAACACGCTGCTGTCGGTCGGCGACCACTGCCTGCGCTCGCGCGACTACGTGAACGTGATCGTGGCCGGCAAGCAGCCGGTGCTCGACCTGTTCACGATGGATGAGGCCATCGCGCACAACACGCGCGGCCTGGGCATCCTGCCGTGGGCCTCCACCGACCAGGGCAGCGAGCCCGACGTGGTGCTGGCCTGCGCGGGTGACGTGCCGACGCTGGAGACGCTGGCCGCCGCCGCGCTGCTGCGCGAGCACGTGCCCGGGCTGAAGGTACGCGTCGTCAACGTCGTGGACCTCATGCGGCTGCAGCCGCCGTCCGAGCACCCGCACGGCATGGCGGACGCCGAGTTCGACACGTTGTTCACCACCGACCGGCCGATCATCTTCAACTTCCACGGCTACCCGTCGCTCATCCACCAGCTCACCTACCGCCGGCACGGCCACGACAACATCCACGTGCGCGGCTACAAGGAGGAGGGCACCACGACGACGCCGTTCGACATGTGCATGCTCAACGACATCGACCGCTTCCACCTGGTCATGGACGTGATCGACCGGGTGCCGGGGCTGGGCTCCAGGCAGGCGCACCTGCGCCAGCACATGATGGACGAACGGCTGCGGGCCCGCGCCTACACGCGCGACCACGGCGAGGATCCGGCGGAGATCAGGACGTGGACGTGGCCAGGCACATTCTCGTCCTGAACACCGGCTCCTCCTCCATCAAGTACGAGCTCGTGGACATGCGCACCCGCCTGCGCCCGGCGCGGGGGCTGGTGGAGCGCATCGGCGAGGAGCGCGGGCGGCTCACGCACCATGTGGAGGACGAGCCCCCGTACCAGGTAGAGGCCCGTTTCCCCGGGCACGGCGAGGGGCTGGCCGCGGTCATGGAGGCGTTCGAGACGGCGGGGCCCGCGCTGGATCCCGTCGCGGTCGGGCACCGGGTCGTGCACGGCGGCGACCGTTTCACCGAGGCCGTGCTCGTCGACGACGGGGTGATCGCGGCCATCGAGGAGCTGGCGCCGCTCGCGCCGCTGCACAATCCGGTGAACCTGGCGGGGATCCGGGTGGCGCGGGAGGCGTTCCCCGGGGTGCCGCAGGTGGCGGTGTTCGACACGGCGTTCCAGCTCACGTTGCCTCCTGAGGCGTACACCTACGCCGTGCCGCGGGAGTGGGGCGTGCGGCGCTTCGGCTTCCACGGCACCTCCTGCGCGTACGTCTCCCGCCGCGCCGCCGCCTTCCTCGGCCGCGACCTGGCCGATCTGAACCTGATCGTGGCGCACCTGGGCAACGGCGCCAGCGCCACCGCGATCTCGGGAGGCCGCAGCGTGGACACCTCCATGGGCCTGACCCCGCTGGAAGGGCTGGTCATGGGCACCCGCTCGGGCGACGTCGACCCCGCCATCGGCGGCTACCTGGCCCGCGTGGCCGGACTGGACGCCAAGGAGGTGGAGGACGCGCTCGAGCACGCGAGCGGCCTGCTCGCACTCACGGGCACGGGCGACATGCGGGAGGTACGCGCCCGCGGCGACGCCGAGGCCCGGCTGGCCCTGGAGGTGTACACAAGGCGCATCCGCAAGTACGTCGGCGCCTATTACGCGGTGCTCGGGCGGGTGGACGCGATCGTGTTCACCGGCGGGGTGGGCGAGCACGACGCCGCCACCCGGGCCGAGTCCCTGGCCGGGCTGGAGCGCCTGGGCATCGAGGTGGACCCGGCGCGCAACGGGGCGGAGTCGGCGCAGGAGCGGGCGGTGTCGCCGCCGGGGGCGGAGGTGGCCGTGCTCGTCGTCCCGACGGACGAGGAGTGGGAGATCGCCCGCCAGGCCCTGGACCTGATCTAGCCGGCGTGCGGGATGGCGGGAACCCAGAACTCCACCGTCGTGCCCGCGCCTCGCGTGCCGGTGATGTTCCACCAGCCGCCCGCGGCCTCCGCCCGCTCCCGCATCTCGGCCAGCCCGAAGTGCCCGGTGAGGTGGCCCGTCTCGCCGTCCGCGAATTTCAGGCCCACGCCGTCGTCCCGGACGCGTACGTGCACGCCCCGGTCGAGCGAGACCAGCTCCACGGTGACCCGGCTCGCCGCGGCGTGCTTGCGCACGTTCGTCAGGGTCTCCTGGCAGATCCGGTAGATGGTGATCACGGTCTCTTCCGGCGGCTCGCCGTCGAGGTCGTGCCGCAGCTCGTATGCCAGGCCCGCGCCGGGCATCGTCTGCTCCAGGTAGCCGGTCAGGCCGTCCACCAGGCCCTCGCCGGGCGGGCGCAGGTTGAAGGCCAGCTCGCGCAGGCGGTGCACGGCTGAGTCCACGGCGTCGCCCAGCGCGTGCGCGGCGACGGCGAGCTCCCCGGGCAGGTCCGCGCCCCATAACCGCAGCCGTGTCCCGACCGCGACCATGGACTGGATGGTGTCGTCGTGCACGCCGGAGGCGATGCGGCGGCGTTCGCGCTCCTGGGCCTGGACCAGGCGGGACAGCAGCACGCCACGCTCGTCCAGCGCCCTGGCCATGCCGCGCCGCTCGGTCAGGTCACGCGTCACCTTGCCGAATCCGCGCAGGCCGCCGTCGTCGTCGTAGAGGGCGGTGATGACCACGGTGGCCCAGAACCGGGTGCCGTCCTTGCGCACGCGCCACCCTTCCTCCTCCCACCCGCCCTCGGAGGCGGCCATCGCCAGGCCCTTGGCGGGCTTGCCCGACGCGATGTCCTCAGGTGGGTAGAAAACGGAGAAATGCGTGCCGATGATCTCGTCGGCGGTGTAGCCCTTGATACGTTCGGCGCCGATGTTCCAGCTCACGATCAGGCCACGCGGGTCGAGCATGAAGATGGCGTAGTCACGAATGCTCTGGACGAGCAGCCTCATGTCCTCCTGCGGCTGGTCATGCTCGGGCATACCGCAGCCTTTCACGACCTGCCCAGAGAGCCAAACCCGGAGTTGGAGGTTCAGGTTTCGAACGAGGGGGCCTGTACCGGGGCGAACCGGGCAGCCAGCTCGCACCACACCACCTTGCCGCTCTCCGCAGGACCGCCCTCGCCGGGCGCGATGCCCCAGCCGGTGGACAACAACCGGACGACGTGCAGCCCCCAGCCGCTCGCCGGGCCCGGATCACGCGTCTGCGGCAGACCGGCGCCGGAATCGCCGACCTCGATCCGTACCAGATCGGTGTCGCCCCGCACCCGCAGCACGGGCGCGCCGTCTCCATGCACGAGAGCGTTCGTCACCAGCTCCGACACCACGAGCAGGGCGTCCTCGTGCCGCCCCTGATAGCCGCACTCCCGCAGGGCCACGCCGACCAGGCGGCGGGCCACGGTGATGCTGGCCATCTCCTCCGGCAAACGGGTATCCACCTGGTACGTCTCGGCCTCCTCACTTCCCACGCCTCTACTCTCGGGGAGGCCAGTGGCCCGTCACGAGACGCAAGCGCCTTAGGTCGTCTGACACAGATGTGGGACGCGTCCTGATGCATTTGCGTCAGTCCAGCAGCCCATCCCTGCGAGCGAAGGCCACCGCTTCCAGCTTGGAGCGGGCGCCCAGCTTCTCCAGCACATGTTGTACGTGGTTGCGCGCGGTGTTGCGGGCCACACCGAGACGGTCGCTGATCTCGTGCGTGCTGGCCCCTTCGGCCAGGAGGAGCAGGGTCTCCCGCTCGCGCGCGGTCAACGCCGACCCCACGTGCCCGGACCTGCCGGTCAGCCGGGCGAGCACCCCCGGCAGCAACCCCGGAGCGAACACCACCCCACCCGCCGCCACCTCGCGCACCGCCGTCTCCAGTTCGCCCAGCCGCGACGACTTCACCACCAGCCCCGCGCCCCCGGCCGCCACGACCCTGGCCGCCACCGACACGGTCGCCTCCCCGGTCAGCACCAGGACCCGCGTCTTGGGCGCGGCGGCGGCCAGCCGCTCGATGGCCGCGATCCCGTCGCCGTCGGGCAGCCGCCTGTCGAGCACGACGACATCGGGCTGGCACCTGCCGGCATCGGCCAGCGCCCCGGCGATGGTGCCCGCCTGGGCCACCACTTCGATGCCGGGAGCCCTTCCGAGCGCCAGGCCGATGGCTTCGGCGACCATCGCATGATCTTCCACGAGAACCAACCGGATCGAGGGGGCGGTCGGCATGGTGCATTGCCCCTTTGAAGTTGCTGCCGCTGGCGGTGCACGTCGTCATCGACCTCGGGGCCCTTCGTGACCCTCCGGTCCAGCAGCAGTCTCCCACGACGAACGGTTTCCTCACAGGGAGACCTCGCCACCGCCCGCAGAGCCACCCCTCACCTCCGCACCCAAACGACCACCAACCAGCACACCCAGCGCCGGCCGTTCCGCGCTTCTTCCAAGGGGCCGGGCATTTAGAAGGACCTCAGCCTGGACGGCGGCCGGCTGGCGAGCGGTCAGCGGGTCTCGGTGAGGGTCCGGGCCGGAGCGGGCGGCCGAAAGGGTGGAAAGGGTGGCGGAGTGGTCAGGTGTGGCGGATTGGTGAAGGGTATGCCGTTGGTAGGGTTGTCCGGAAATATGTAGATCTGGACGGGTGGGATTAGGTGGAGGTCGAACAAACAGCACTGCCGGGAATCGGATTGAAACACGATTTCACCACCCGTAAAGGACAACGGGTTGGCGTCGTGTCGCACCGTACCGGCCGCCGGGATCTTGTCATCTACGACAAGGACGACCCGGACGCGGTCTGCCAGATGGTCAAGCTCAACGACGAGGAGGCCGACGCCCTGGCCGAGCTCCTGGGCGCCCCTCGTATCGTGCAACGACTCAACCAGTTGCACCAGCAGGTCGAAGGCCTGGTCAGCGTGCAGCTTCCCATTCCGGCCGACTCCCCTTACGCGGGCCGTCCCATGGGAGACGCTCGCGTGCGGACCCGTACCAGCGCCTCCATCGTCGCGGTCGTCCGGGGCGGGCAAGTGTTCGCCAGCCCGGGACCTGACTTCATCTTCGGCGTCGGAGACGTCGTGGTCGTCGTGGGCAGTGAAGACAGTACGGCCGAGGTCGCCGGCATCCTGGCAGAAGGGTAGGGCCGCGGGTGCACGATACCGCGGTCATCTTTCTCGAGTTCGGTGCTGTCGTACTTGGTCTGGGGGTTCTTGGCGCGCTGGCGTTGCGCGGCGGAATCTCTCCCATCCCGCTCTACCTGATCGCCGGTCTGGCGTTCGGTACCGGCGGCGTGCTGCCGCTGGCCACCAGTGAGGAGTTCATCTCGGTCGGCGCGGAGCTGGGCGTGGTCCTGCTCCTGCTCACGCTCGGCCTCGAATACAACGCCGACGAACTGGTCACGAGCCTGACCAGCAACGCGCGGGCGGGCATCGTGGACCTGGTGCTCAACGCCGCCCCCGGCGCCATCTGCGCGTTGCTGCTGGGCTGGGGCCCGGTGGCGGCGGTCGCCATGGCCGGCGTCACCTACGCCACCTCTTCGGGGATCACCGCCAAGGTGCTGTCCGACCTGGGGTGGATCGGTAACAGGGAAACGCCGACAGTCCTGTCGCTGCTGGTGTTCGAGGACCTGACGATGGCGATCTATCTGCCGGTCCTCACCACCATGCTCGCGGGGCTGAGCCTGCTCAGCGGGGCGATCTCGGTGGGCATCGCGTTGCTGACCGTGAGCGTGGTGCTGGTGGTGGCGCTGCGGTTCGGGCGCTTCATCGAGGCGTTCGTGTCCAGCCCCAACAACGAGGTGCTGCTGCTCAAGGTGGTCGGCCTGGCCCTGCTGGTGGCGGGGCTGGCCCAGCAGCTGCAGGTCTCCGCGGCCGTCGGCGCGTTCCTGGTGGGCATCGCGCTGTCCGGCCAGCTCGCCGAGGACGCGCAGGCGCTGCTGGCGCCGCTGCGCGACCTGTTCGCGGCGGTGTTCTTCGTCTTCTTCGGCTTCCAGACCGATCCGGCGAAAATCCTGCCGGTGGCGGGCCTGGCCGCGCTGCTGGCCCTGGTCAGCATGATCACCAAGCTCCTCACCGGCGCGTACGCGGCCAGACGCGCGGGCATCGCCAAGGCCGGCCAGGCGCGGGCGGGCATCGCGCTCATCCCGCGCGGCGAGTTCAACATCGTCATCGCCGGTCTGGCGGTGGGCGCGGGCGCGCATCCCGACCTGGGCGCCCTGGCCGCGGCGTACGTGCTCATCCTGGCGGCCTTCGGCCCCCTGGCGGCCAAGCTGGTGCAGCCTCTCATCACCGCCATAGCGAAACGGGCCTAGCCCGGACCCGCTAGTTTGTTCGCATGGCTGAGCAAATGGAGAGGACTATCAGGTCCGCGGACTGGGACAGCCTGGAGATCTCCGGTGAGAACCACCACCGGGTGCTGTTCCAGGACGTGGACATGACCGAGCTGCTCGATCACGGCTCCTCCTTCGAGGAGTGCCAGTTCAGGAACGTGCGGTTCAACGTGTCGGTGCACGAGGACGCACGCTTCCTGAACTGTGAGTTCTCACGGTGCTCGTTCTTCGACGCCACGTTCAGGAACTGCAAGCTGACCGGCAGCAGGTTCTCCGCCAGCACGTACGGGCTGCTGAAGGTCGAGGGCGGCGACTGGTCCTACGTCGGGCTGCCCGGCGCGGACCTGCGCGGCAGCGCCTTGTACGGCGTGCGGCTGCGCGAGGCCGACCTGACCGGGGTCCGGCTGCAGGGCGCCGAGCTGCGGCGCTGCGACCTGTCGGGGGCGTGGCTGCGCGAGGCCGACCTCACGAAGTGCGATCTGCGGGGCAGCGATCTGAGCACGCTCGATCCGCGCGAGGTCACGCTCAAGGACGCGGTCATCGACACGTTCCAGGCGACGGTGGTGGCCTCCGCCCTGGGGTTCGACGTACGCGAATAGGACGTGCTCCGGCGCCGGCGCAGGCCAGGATGTTCTTGTGCGAAACGCCGAACTCACGCAGTCCGAGCAGGCCGTGGCCGCCGCCCTCCCCCGCGGCCACGAAGTCGAATTACGCTCCGGGGAGCAGGACCGCGACATCCGGGCGGAGGTGCTGGCGGACCTGCTGCTCGCCGAATACGCCGATCCGGCCGACAAACCGGGCCTGCGCCTGACCGGGGCGCGGATCACGGGGCTGCTGCACCTGGCGTTCGGCGAGATCGACTTCCCGGTCACCTTCCAGGACTGCGTGTTCGACCGGACCCCCGACCTGTACCAGGCCCGTACCCGTTTCCTCAGTTTCGCCGGCTCCAGCCTGCCCGGCCTGATCGCCTCCAACATCCAGGTCGAGGGCAACCTGCGGCTGACCGGCTGCCACGTCACCGGCGAGCTGCGCCTGCCCAGCGCCCGTATCAACGGCAACCTCGTACTCAACGGCGCCCACCTGGACAATCCGGACGGCGCCGCCATCAGCGCCGAGCACCTCGACGTCGGCAGCAACCTGCGCGCCCAGGACGGGTTCCGCTGCGAGGGCGAGATCCTCCTGACCGCGGCCAGGATCGGCGCGGCCGTGAACATCGACGGCGCCCGCCTGCGGGCCCCTGGCGGGCTGGCGTTCGGGGGGTCCAACATGGTCGTGCAGGTGGGCATGTTCGCCAGGGACATGGAGGTGGAAGGGGAGATCAGCCTGCGGTTCGCGCGGGTCGGCGGGCCGCTCACGCTGCGCGGCTCGCGCCTGCGCAACCCCGGCGGCCTCGCGGTGCGGGGTGGCGGGCTGAACGCCGAGAACGGCCTGTTCATGTCGCTGGTCGAGACCGAGGGCATCATCTGGCTGGAGTCGGCCACCATCGGCCGCTCGCTCAACCTGCAGGGGGCGCACCTGAGCAACCCGGGCGGCCTGGTGCTGGCGGGCGACGGCATCGTCGTGGACGGCGCCCTGCTGGCGCACGATGGGCTGTCGGCGGAGGGCGAGATAAGCCTGCTCGACGCCTCCGTCAGCGGCCCCGCGCACTTCGAGGGCGCGCGGCTGGTCAACCCCGGCGGCGCGGCGCTGTCGGCCAACGGCATCACGGTCGGCAAGGTGCTCAACCTGTGCGACGGCTTCTCCGCCCAGGGCCGGATCCGGCTGACCAACGCCCAGGTCGGCAGCATGGTGTGCTTCAACCACGCCACGCTGGAGGCGCCCGGTGACGTGGCGCTCAAATGCTGGCGGCTGGAGACGCGGGAGCTGGCGCTGCGCACCGCCGAGCCGGTACGGGGCACGGTCGAGCTGCGGCACGCGCGCATCGGGGTGCTGCGTGACAGCCCCGACGTGTGGCCGGACGAGCTGCGCATGGACGGGCTGTCGTACGAGGTGATCGACCCCATGCTGCCGGCCGCCGAGCGGCTGGACTGGTTGTGCCGCGACCCCGACGGCTACCTGCCGAACGCCTACGAGCAGCTCGCCGCGATGTACCGGAGGCTGGGCAGCGACGTCGACGCCCGCGACACGCTCCTGGCCAGCCAGCGGCAGCGCCGCGCCGGCCTGCCGTGGTACGCCCGCTCCTGGGGCCACCTCCAGGACGTCACCGTCGGGTACGGCTTCCGCCCACTGCGCGCGGCCGGCTGGCTGCTGGCGCTGCTGGCCCTGGGCACCCTGGTGTTCTCCCTGGTCACGCCGCCGCCGTTGAAGCAAGGGGAGGCGCCGGAGTTCAGCCCGGTGGTGTACACGCTGGACCTGCTGCTGCCGATCATCGAGTTCGGTCAGGAGAGGGCGTTCAACCCGGGAGGGGCGACGCAGTGGCTGGCGTACGGACTGATCGTGGCGGGCTGGGTGCTGGCCACGACCATCGCCACCGGCCTGACCCGCTCCCTGCGCCGCACCTGAACGAGGTCGCCGCGCCCTCCGGACGACAGCCGTCAGGCGGTCAGCGCTCGCAGGGCGCCGGGGTGGCGGCCGGCCAGGCGGTCGAGGGCGTCGGCGGTGCCGGGGTCGGCGGGGAGGTAGACGACGATGCGCTGCTCGCCCCCGGCCACGTCGAGCGGCTCCCTGGTCAGCCGCAGCTCCCCCGCCTCCGGGTGCGCCATGCGCTGCACCGGCGCCATCAGGGGCGGCACCGGCGGGCCGGACAGGCGGCCGGTGAAGCTCTCGCCTGCCGCGAAGGAGAGCTCCTCGATCAGCTCGCCCGCGTAGGGGTCGTCGGTCCCTGCCTCGTACTTGAGCGCGGCGGCCTGCTCGTCGGCGACCTTGTCCCAGTCGGGGAAGGCGATCCTGGCCCGCACGTCGGCGAACACGTAGCGGTTCAGGTTGGGCTCCTCCCCCTCCAGCAGCCCGATGGGGCCGAAGAGGCGCTCGAACCCCATGGTGTGCGCGATCACCTCGCCGAGCCGGTTGACCAGCGCGGCGGGCGCCGGTTCGAGCTGGTCGAGCAGCGCGCGCACGGTGGGCCGCACGGTGCGCGAGGGCGCGAACCCGGCGGACGGGCACAGGTCGATGCCGCCGTTGCTCAGCTTGGCCAGATGGCGCAGGTGCATGCGCTCCTCGGGCGCCAGGCGCAGGGCCTCGGCGAGCGACACGAGCACCTGGATCGACGGATTGCGGTCACGGCCCTGCTCCAGCCGGGTCAGGTATTCGACGCTCACCCCGGCCACGGTGGCCAGCTCCGACCTGCGCAGGCCGGGCGTGCGCCGCCGGCTGCCGTCGGGCAGGCCGACGTCGGCGGGCTTGAGTGCCTCGCGGCGGGCGCGCAGGTAGGCGCCCAACTCGTTGTCGCTCACCGTCCCGAGTGTACGGGCCGCGCCAGGACCTTATCGTGGCCCTCCCAAGGCCAGTCTCCGCCCGGCCTTCCTATCGCGGCCGAGGCCCGGCAGGTTGGCATCCATGACGAACATGAGATTGGCAGTGATCACAGCCAGCGTCCGCGAAGGACGGTACGGCCCCGCCATCACCCGGTGGTTCACGGAGCAGGCCACCATGCACGGCGCGTTCGACCTGGACGTCATCGACCTGGCGGACACGCCCCTGCCGACCGCGTTGCCCTCCGGGCTGACGGCGTTGCTCGACGTGGACGGGCGCTCCGAGGAGCAGCGGCGGCTGGCCGGGCGGCTGGCGGAGGCGGACGCGTTCGTGGTGGTGACGCCCGAGTACAACCACAGCTTCCCCGCCTCGCTCAAGCACGCCATCGACTGGCACGCGACGCAGTGGCAGGCCAAGCCGGTGGCGTTCGTCTCCTACGGCGGCTACGGCGGCGGGGTGCGCGCGATCGAGCACCTGCGGCCGGTGTTCGCCGAGCTGCACGCGGTGACGATCCGCAACTGGATCAGCTTCGACCAGCACTGGACCCGGTTCGACGCCGACGGCCGGCTGCTGGAGGACGCGACGGGTCCCGAGGCGGCGGCCAAGGCGCTGCTGGACCAGCTCGGCTGGTGGAGCGGCGCCTTGGCGGCGGCCAGGCTCACGACTCCCTACCAGGCTTGAGGGGTGAGCTGATGCGTTACCGTCTGCTGGGCCGTACCGGGCTGAGGGTCTCCGAGCTGTTCCTGGGCACGATGGGCTACGGCGAGGCGTCGCCGGAGGTGCGGCGCGTCCTCGACCTGTACGCCGAGGCCGGGGGCAACGTGGTGGACACCGCCTCCATGTACGGCGAGAGCGAGAGCGTGGTCGGCGAGCTCCTCCAGGGCCGCCGTGACCGTTTCGTCCTGGGCACGAAGTACACCCCCACCCGCGACCGCACCGACCTGAACGCGGCGGGCAACCACCGCAAGAACCTCACCCTGTCGCTGGAGCAGAGCCTGCGCCGGTTGCGTACCGACTACATCGACCTGTTCTGGGTGCACGTCTGGGACCGGCACACGCCGATCGAGGAGACGATGCGGGCGCTGGACGACGCGGTGCGCTCGGGGAAGGTGCTCTACGTGGGCCTGTCCGACGCGCCCGCGTGGGTGGCGAGCCGGGCCAACACGCTGGCCGAGTGGCGGGAGTGGACGCCGTTCGCGGGGTTGCAGGTGCCCTACAGCCTGCTCCAGCGGGACGTGGAGCGGGAGCTGCTGCCGATGGCGCGGGCGCTCGGGATGAGCGTGGCGGCGTGGAGCGTGCTCGGGCACGGCGTGCTCGCCGGGCCCGGGGCGAGGCGGGTGCGGGCCGACTCGCTCGGCGAGCGGGAGCGCGCGATGGTGCTGGCCCTGGCGGAGGTGGCCGGCGAGCTGGGCGCCACGGCCGCGCAGGTCGCGATCGCGTGGGCGCTGCGAGGCGGCGTGCACCCCCTCGTCGGTGCGAGCACCACCGGGCAGCTCAAGGAGAACCTGGCGGCCACGGATCTGGAGCTGCCCGAGGAGGCGGTGCGGCGGCTGGAGTCGGCCGTGGAGTTCGAGCTGGGCTTCCCGCGTGACTTCGTCGACGCGGTGGACGCCAGCCCGGACATCTACGGCGACGACCTGCCCCGCCTCGACGGCCGCTGAGGGTCCCGGCCGAGCGGCCCCGGCAAAGGTGTGCCCAACAGGGCAGGCCAGACAGGGCGGACCAGACAGCGCGGACCAGACGTCGCGGGCCAGACATCGCGGGTTCAGGCGAGAGGGCTCAGCACAGCGCCATGGCCGTCTGCCACAGCCCCGGCAGCGCCGCCAGGACCCGGTCCCCGCGGCGCCGCCGCTCGGTGAACGTCTCGGCCCCCAGGTCCGCCAGCAGTTCGCGGAAGCCGCTCTCGTAACCGCGATGGCCTGCCATCGCACGCTTGCTCAGGCACCGGGCGTAGGTGGCGACCATCCAGAAGACGGCCTCCCTGTGCAGCCCCTGGGCGATGAGCTCCCTGCTCCCGTCGATGGCGGACGGCCGGGCCACGGCGCTGATGTCGGAGTCGAACCGGTAGGAGGGCACCGTCTCCGTGGCGGCCGCGTCGAACGCCTTCTCCAGCGCGGCCAGGTGCCGTTCGACCCGGGCGACGGTGAGGTCGCCGCAGCCGAGCAGGTCGAGCAGGCCCTCGTGGAACTCCAGCCGCCCGTGCACGGCGAGCACCTCGCGGACGTCGGCGTACCGGCGGCGGACCGTGGGGTTGCGCAGGGCGGCCACCAGCAGCACGTGCGTCATCACCCCCGTGCCGAACAACCACGAGGTGACCTGGTCGGGCAGCGGCGCGGTCTCGTCCATGCCGTTGATCCAGCCGCGCACCCGGTCCATGGCGTTGGTGCAGCGGGCCAGGATCCAGGGCCGTTCCGCGAAGTCGCGGGCGACCACCCGCTGAAGTTCGGTCAGCCGCCCCGACGGGTCGGCGAGCACGCAGGGGAGGTGGAAGCTGCCGGCCAGGTGGTAGTCGCTCAGCACCTCGTGGGTGGAGCCGAACCCGGTCATGGAGGAGACCTCCAGCAGCACCTCTTTATAGCGAAATTTCCCGATATGGCCGAGCTGGGCGGCGGGCTCCGCGACGATCATGACGTCCACGTCCGACGCCGGGGACAGCTCGGCACCCGAGTCGGCCCACAACGCCGACCCGGTCAGGAACGCCCCGCCGAACCCCGGCAGCGCGGTGCCCTCCTCGCGCACCCACTGCCGCGCGACCCGCCTGGCCTGCTCAATCCGCATCCGCTTCTCCCCGATCCGGGCGGCGACGCCCGGTCCTCAACAGGACGAAAGCCCCCACTACGACAAGCACCGCCAGCCCGCCCCAGATCCACGCCGGCACACCCGGCGCCGCCGCCTGGGCCTCACCGGCCGCCGCGGAAGGCTCCGCGGCGAGCGTGGCCACATCGACCGCCCCGCCGGTGGGCGAGGGCGCCGGAGATGATCCTTTCACGCTGAACGGAATCTCGCCCTCGATCGGGTGCCCGTCGGAGGAGACGACACGCCAGGCGATCACGTACGCGCCTGGCGCGAGCGGCTGGGGCACCTCGGCGGCGACCAGGGGCCCGTCGAGCTCGGGCTTGCCCAGCGCGACCTCTTTCCCGGCCGTGTCGTGGAGCACGACGAACGGGAACTTGACGCCCGCGCTGTATTCGAGCTCGACCTCCTTGAGCGAGGAGAGCTCGGCGTTCTTCGCAGGCGAGCTGCGCTTGAGCGCGTCATGGGCAAAGGCCGGCGAAGCGGGAAATGTCAGGAAAAGGGCGCAGGAGAGCGCGGCCAGCGCCGTCGTACGAAGGTGTCGCGGCAGGAATCTCATGATGGGTCTCCAGAATGATCTTCCGGACGACCGCGCCCAGGGCGCCGGCGTCCGGAGACAGGCAAGGGCGGCGGAGGCGGCGTCAGTGACGCGCCATCGCCGGCGGCCCTCTCCTGCTGATCGTGCCGGGGACGGTCCTGCCTGAGCGCGGGGGCGGACCGGGCGTCGCGGGCCGCCGGAGCGGCGGTTCCACTCCGGCGACCGGCCCCATGGGGAGGAGCAGCCGTGGCACGGGGGTGGCGTACAGGCGGATCATCAACCACAACGCGCACTCACCGCGATGCAGCCACCACGCCGTCAGCACCGCCACCGTGAGGTGGACCAGCACCATCCCGGAGGCCGGATGCCCGTGCGCGGGCCCGGCCCCCTCGCCGGGGGCCAGGCGCTCGAAGAGCTGGTGCAACACCGTCTGGGTGCTCACGGTCGCGGCCAGCACGGCCATGAGGCCGCGCTCCCGCCCGTCGATCAGGTACGCCAGCCCGAACGCGGCCAGCACCCCGGCCAGAAAGACCGGGAAGGGCACCAGCCCGCCGCCCGCCAGCGCGTGCCCACCGGCCGAAACCGCGCCGCAGACCGTCGCGAACACGACGGCCCTTGACAGACGCAGCACCGATGAGGCAGCGGACACAGCAGACATCTTTCCACACAGTTCGCGGGCTTCCGGAGGTTCGGAACGCGTGTGTGGGGGCAGCGGACTCTGATGGACATCGTCATGAGCACTGGCGAGGACCTTGAGCAGCTGGTCCGCCGGGAGCTGACGAACGCCGGCTTCATCATCGAGCCGACGCCCATGTCCGCCGACGGCGGGCTGGGCGTGTGGCACGATCCCACGCGCGGGGTGGTCATCACCTGGGGCGCCTCGGCCGAGCGGCTGGTCAAATACTCGACCATCCGCGACGCGGTCCAGCTCGCGCTCCGCACGATCCTGGCCGACGCCGGGCATCAGGTCAGGGAGGACTTCAACGGCTTGGAACTGGTCGTCACGTCCTGACCTGGCGCAGCGGCCGGCCCACCTCGTGCAGGTGGCGCAGCGCCTGCCCCCATGACTCCAGCAGGCCGCATTCGACGTAGTCGACGCCGAGCGAGGCGCAGTAGTCCCGCACGATGGGCTGTGCCCTGCGCAGGTTCGCGGTGGGCATGCTGGGGAACAGGTGGTGCTCGATCTGGAAGTTCAGGCCGCCGAGCGCGGTGTTGACGAAGTGCCCGCCGCGCACGTTGCGGGAGGTCAGGACCTGGCGGCGCAGGTAGTCCAGCTCGTCCTCGGAGGTCAGCACGGGCATGCCCTTGTGGTTCGGGGCGAAGGTGCAGCCGAGGTAGATGCCGTAGCAGGCCTGGTGCACGACGAGGAACAGCAGCGCCTTGGGCAGCGGCAGCACCAGGAACACCGCCCCCATATACGCCAGCACGTGCGCCGACAGCAGCAGGCCCTCGGTCTTCCTGCCCTTGAGCGACGTCCTGCGCAGCGCCCGGAAGCTGGACACCTTCAGGTTCAGCCCTTCGAGCGTGAGCATGGGGAAGAACAGGAACGCCTGCCAGCGCCCGATGAAGCGGGGAATCCCCCGGCTGACCTCGACCTGCCGCTCCGACCAGAGCAGGACGTCGGGAGCGACGTCAGGGTCGTGCTCCTCGTGGTTGGGGTTGGCGTGGTGACGGGTGTGCTTGTCCATCCACCAGCCGTAGCTGAGCCCGACGGCCAGGTTGCCCGCGAACAGCCCGGCGATCCTGCTGGTGCGCCGCGACCGGAAGATCTGCCCGTGCGCCAGGTCGTGGGCCAGCAGCGTGACCTGCGCGAAGGCCACCGCCAGCAGCACCGCGACAGGCAGTTGCCACCAGGAGTCCCCGATGGCGGCGAACAACGCCCAGGTGCCCGCGAACAGGGCGGCCACCAGGCCGATCCTGACGACGTAGTAGCCGGGCCGCTTGTCGAGCAGCCCCTCCTGGGCGATGCGCCGCGACAGCTTCGCGAAGTCACTCCCCCGCTGTACCGAGGCCGGGTGGGAGGTCTCTGCCACAGTCACATTCGTCTCCGATGCCGAGGGGCGAATTTCCTACGCTCATCAGCATCGCGAGAATCGGCCGTCGCCCGGACCCCCGCTGTCACCCGGCTTCTTGGTAGTGCCAGCCCCACCCCCCCGTGGACGCCCCCGCCGCCTGGTGATCGGGCCGCCATCGCACTCAGCGTGGCACTGGAGGACCTCACCTGGTGGGGAATGGCGGGCGGCGGGGGCGCCGGCTCAGGTCCGTTCGGCGGCGGTCTCCCCGTAGACGTGCAGGTCGGGGCGGAAGGCGGCCAGGTACGCCGCCCGGTCGCGGAAGCTCGAGGCCAGCGCGTCGCCGTAGTCGATGAGCTGGCGGTGGACGTCCTTGCGGGGCTCGTAGCGGGCCTGGAGCAGCCGGTCCAGCAGTCCGGGGTCGCCATCGGCGGCGCAGATGACGTCGGCCAGGATCTCGGCGTCGTGCATCGTGTAGCTCATGCCCATGCCGGTCATCGGGTGGCAGGCGAACGCGGCCGAGCCGAGCAGCGCGGCGTTCCCCTTGTGGTAGGCCTCCACCCGCAGCGAGGAGACCTTGATCCGCTGCCAGGTGGCGCCCTGCAGGGAGTTGAAGGCGTCGGAGCTGTCGGTGACGAACTTCTTCAGCTCGTCGATCAGCGTCGGGATGCCGTCCTGGAAGACCTCCCTGTCGTCCTCGGGGGGCAGGCCGACGAACACCCTGGCCTGGTCCCTGTTGATCGGGTAGAGGTAGGTGAGCCAGCCGTCGGAGCTGAAGTAGAGCCGGTTGAGCCGGGCGATGCTGGCGCTCAGCGGCACGGTGGCCACCCGCATGAGCAGCCTTTCGTACGGCATGGTGCGTTGTTCGATGCCGAGTGCCTGGCGGATCGCCGACTTGGTGCCGTCGGCGCCGATGACGACGCCGGCCTTCAGCCGCCGCCCGTCGGAGAGCGTCAGCTCCTCCACCTGTCCATCTGCTTCCCCGTCCCCCATGGCGATGTCGGCGATGCTGGCGTCGAACCAGAACTCGACGCCCTCCATCCCGCAGGAGGTGTAGATGAGCTCGACCAGTTCCCGGTAGGGACGGATGACGAAGCCGCCGTCGGGGAAGCGGCATTCCTGGATGGGGTCGCCGTCGTGGTAGTAGCGGATGGTGTCGCGCCTGAGGCCATGGCGTCCGACGAGGTCCGCCAGTCCGTGACGGGCCAGCACCCGCAGCCCAGGGGGCTTGAGGAAGTCGGCGCCCGCACTGGGGACTGACGCTCCCTGCTCGATGACGACGACGTGACGGCCGCGGCGGCCCAGGAGTAAGGCCAGGAAACATCCGCCGAGCCCGGCGCCGACGATGGCTACGTCGCAGGATGTGGTTGCCATGACGAGAGCCCTTTCGAAAGGTTGAACTAGTTCGTAGGCCCGCGGGTGCCGGCGAGCGGACCGGGTTCGGCCGCCCGCTGCCGCGGGATGTGGTCCGTGGGGGGTGTGCGGGTCTCGACTGGCAGCAGCGCGTCGGCCTCGGCTGCCACGGTGGCGAGGGTCATGCGCAGCTCGAGCAGCATCCGGCGCGGTACTTTGATCATCACGTCACCCGGGTCCGGCCGTAGCCGGGTGATCTTGGTCAGGGCCAGTGCTCCGATCAGCACCGAGATGGCCACGCACATCGCGAGCGCTCCGGCCAGGCCCGCGAAGGGCCCGGTCATGAACGGGTGGTCGATCACGACCGACACGACGGCGACGCCGACCGCCCCGCCGACCATGCGGGCCATGGTGGCCGCGCCGACGGCGGAGGCGTACTGGTGGGGGCGGGCGGCCAGGGTGGTGGCGACGGAGGTGCCGGGAGCGAGCGCGCCGACCCCGACTCCGACCACGACACTGGCGATCAGGCCCCACACGGTGGGTCCCGCTTGGGTGAGGACGAGCACGCAGGCGCCGCCGCAGAGCAGGGAGCCGGCGTAGATGAGGCCGTACGCGCCGACCCGCTTCACGATGCGCCCGGCCAGGAAGCTCGTGACGACGACGGCCACCGACGTGGGGGTCAGCCACATCGCCACTTCGAGCATGGGGTAGCCGAGGTGCAGCAGATACAGCGGCTGCACGGTCAGCAGCCCGTACGACAGCGCGCCGAAGCCCCAGGTGGCCAGCCAGCCCCAGACGAATCTGGGCCGCCGCCACAGGGCCAGGTCGATGGCCGGCAGGCGGTGGTGCCTGGCCTGCGCGAGCGCGCCGCCCAGCAGGGCCAGCGCCGCCAGGGCCAGCCACACCACGTCCATGCCCCAGGCCATGGCCTTGGAGATGGCCAGCACGATCACCGCGATCCCGGCGGCCAGCAGCCAGGCGCCGAGCACGTCCGGCACGCCCTTGGCGGGGGCGCGCTTGCCCGAGGGCAGCCCGACACAGGCGATCAGCAGCGCTATCCCGATGACCACGTCGGGGACGAACAGCGAGCGCCAGCCGACGGTGGCGGCCAGCCAGCCGCCGCCCGCCTGCATGAGCAGGCAGCCGAGCCCGGAGGCGGAGCTCCACATCGCGATGGCGCCGCGCCGCTGCGACTCCGGCAACTCCCCGAGCAGCAGCCCGAGGCTGGCCGGGATCATCGCCGCGGCACCCGCGCCCTGGACCGCGCGTGCGGCCAGCACGTACGACCAGGGTTCGACGGTGACGGTGGCGATGCCGCCGAGCACGAACACCACGAGCCCGACCGCCAGCACGCGGCGGCGGCCGAACAGGTCGGCCCAGCGGCCCGCGGTGGCCAGCAGGGCCGCGATGGGGATGAACGCCGCGCTGGTCAGCCAGACCAGGTCACCCAGCGGCATGCCGGCGCCGGCGGGCGTGTAGCGCATCACTCCCACTGCCAGGGTGGTGGCCGTGGTGTCGGCCATCACCGTCAACATGACACCGGCACCGACCAGGCGCAGCATCACTCCGTGACGCCGGCCCGCGCCGGTCGTCCTGACGACCGCTGGTGACGAACGCACGTGGTCCCTCCAAGTAAAGCGTCGGTCCGTTCCCGCCCCGGGCACGCTCCGGCTGTGCGCGCGGCGGTGGTCGAGGGGTTCAGGCGCCGTACCGGCCGGGCGAGAGCAGGCCGTCCGGGTCGAGCGCCGTCTTGAGCCGGTGCAACATGCCGAGGCCGGCGGTGCTGGTCTCCGACCAGACGTCGGCGGCGGCGTGATCGATGTCGGATCGGTAGATGGCGCAGCCGTTCCCGCGCAGCAGGCAGTTGCCGTCGTTGCGGAGCTGGTGCGCGCGGTGGGCCGCGTCGGGTGTGCCGCGGTCGAAGAAGATCTGGATGACGCCGTTGGCCAGGTGCTTGCCGACGAGGTTCCACTCGACCATCAGGGCGGTGCTGTGGGCGTCCACGGCCGTCTGGAGGGCGGCCAGGAGCTGGTCGGTCTTGCGGGCGTGCATCGGCATCAGCGGCAGCAGCGCCAGGAACCCCATCGCGCCCTCGTCGATCTGGGCGCAGGAGGTCACGCCGAGCGCGTTGTGCACGCCGCGGCAGGTGGGGATGCCCTGCGCCATGAGCGCCCTGGAGTAGAGCGGGTCGTCGGGGCCGACCTCGGCCGCGTCCATCACGCGCAGCGCCTCGGCGCCCTCGACCTCGATGAGGGCCTTGCGCAGCAGTTCCTCGGCCAGTTCCACGGTGGCGTCGCTGCCCATGAGCGGGCCGAGGATGGTGAACAGGCTCGGGTCGACGCCGGCCGGCAACATCCAGTCCCCACCGCTGGGGGCCAGTGAAAGCTCGCGTACGCGCAGCAGCCCGTCGGCCGGGTTGCCGCCGCGCAGGAAGCCGCTGACCGCGCCGAGCGCCACGCCGACCTGGTCGCGCGGCATCCGGCCGTGCACGAGCCCGATGGTCTGCGGCCGCGGCACCAGCGACACCGCCATGGCGGTGACGATGCCCAGGTTGTGCTGGACGAACGCGGGCGTCAGGTCGGGTCCGGCGACCCGGCCGTGGTAGCGGCCCGCCGGGTCGAGCCCGCCGGTGGTGACCACGCTGCCGTCGGCCAGCACGGCTTCGAGCCCGGCCAGGTCGTGGACGCGGGAGCGGATGCAGCCGTCGCCGCGGTCGAGGGCGTTGCCGACCACGGAGGTGTCGGCGCACGAGGCGGTGACGTTGAGCATCCACGGGGTGTCCCGCAGCACGGCGGCGAGCTGGCGCTGGGTGACGCCCGGCTCGATGACGGCGAACCCGGCCTCCAGGTCGAGGCTGCGTACGCGGTTCATGCCGCCGAGGTCGACGACCAGGTTGTCGTCGGTGATCGGCATGGCCGAGCCCATGCCCCAGTTCCTGCCGGTGCTGATCGGGTACAGGCGGAGCTTGGCGGCCATGGCCTGCCGTACGAGTGCGCGTACCTCGTCGAGGGTGCGCGGCGTTTCGATGCCCGCCACGGTGCGCGGCTGGTGGCCCCCGACATCACGCGACCTCAGCTCCGGTCGCGATAGGTCCTGCATGGCTCTCCTCATTCGGTGCGATTCGCTCTTCCGGCTCCGTCGGTCAGGGGAGCCGCTGGGGGGACACGTCACACGGTGTGCTGGAGCAGGTCGTCGATGGAGCCGATGGCCTGGTTGGACATCTCCCTGATGCCGAGCAGCCGCTGCTCGACGAACTCGTCGGCCTCCTCCGGCTCCGCGAGCGGGGCCGTGCCGGGGAAGTCGAGCGTGCCGCGCGGCGCGGTCTGCGCGGGGACGTCGTGAATGCCGTACGGGTGGCGCCGGGCCTGCCCGGAGTGGGAGTCGGTGCGCTCGTGCCTGGAGCGGGCGGGCAGGTGCGGGGGGGTTCGCATGACGGGAGCTCTCCTACCGGATTCGGATGGGGTTTTCCGGGCGACCGCTCGCCGTTGAGCGGATCGAGATCAGCGCGCGCCCTCCTCTAGGTCGCGGTGCGCGACCCGGGGAGTGACGGCCGCGGGGGTCGCCCGCGGCACGCCGTGGTTGATGACGCTCGCGGCGATGCGGCGCTCCGCCAGCCCCATGTGGGGGCGGCCGGCACCGGCGGGGCTCGGCCGTGCGGCGGCCGAACCTCGGATCATGGAACTGGCGTGCACCCATCGGCGCGACTCCGCCAGGACCTCGCGCCGTGCGCGGGCGAGGTCCGCGTGCCGCGCGTAGTGCTCGCAGACGGCCCGGGCCAGCACTCGAGCCATGACGAGGTGTTCTTCGCAGGCCCTGGCGACCTTCGCCTCCAGGCCGGCGACCTGGGCGAGGAGCAGTTGCAGGTGCGGCAGGGCCGAGC
Organism: Nonomuraea insulae; assembly: GCF_042656245.1. NCBI lineage: Bacteria > Bacillati > Actinomycetota > Actinomycetes > Streptosporangiales > Streptosporangiaceae > Nonomuraea > Nonomuraea insulae. The sequence goes on along the minus strand of NZ_JBHSPA010000048.1, from coordinate 39,342 downwards.
CGCGCTCGAAGCCGGCGAGCTCGGCCAGCCGCTCGGGCCAGCGCAGCCGCCGCTCGATCGAGGCGCACACGTCCGCCACCAGTTTCGCGGCGGACCCGTCGTCCGGCTCGCGGCCGTCGAGCTGCACCGCCCGCTGGGCGGTCGGCTCGAAGTCCGTGAGCCTGCGCAGCCCGCTCTGCAGCAGGCGTACGCGGTTGTGCAGGCACGCGGCGCTCCAGCCCAGCACCAGCAGGCGGTCGGTGTCCGCCTCGCAGTGCCAGCCGACCAGCGCCACCTCGCGGGCCATGCGGTGGTGGATCACCCAAGACTCCGGCTCGGCCACCGGCACCGGGGTGTCGATCCACACTTGCAGGCCGCCGGGAGGCAACTCGGCGACGCCGATGTCCATGCCGCCGGGCGCGACCCTGGTGCAGATCCGCTGAACGACCCGCTGTTGCGCGGCTGTCTCCGGTGCCATGGGCACCGGTCCTGGCAGCACGCGCTCCGGGGCCACTCTCGCCCTCGGTTCGATGCTCATCTGGGCCACCTCCCGACCCGCGAGGTCTGTCGGTTCGTAAATTGACACTTAATAGTGCCGGTCCGATCGTCGTAAGACGGGGGATTTCTGTCAACTGTCACTTTACGCATCTAGCATGATTGCCAGGCGGCCACGGCGGGCAGGGCCGTGAACCCGCGACTTCCCGCAGGTAAATACCGTGTTACGGACAGTCGATGATCTAAAGTCCGAACGGTGCGGCGGATGGTGGACGACAGCCGAGGAGCGAGCCCGTGCACGTGCACAGAGCCGTGGTCGCGGCCATGTCGGTGGCCGCGGGACTGCCTTCGCCCCCCGGTCCGGCGCAGGCCGGCGCCGGTTACTGCGTGTTGCCGGATCACTCCCAGCAGTCCACGCGGAACGGGGCTTACCTGATCGATACTGCTTCCTCACTAGACTGGATTCATCCCAATCCGCCGCCCGTTTCGCGGGAGCCGACGCCCTCGGAGCGCCTCGACTTTGCCGGGTTCCCGAACGTGTCGGCGCTCGACGTGAGCGGCCCCGCACAGAAGGTGATCGTCACTTTCACCACGAACGTCGACAAGGTGGTCACCCTCACCAACGAAGAGGCGGTCTCGGAGGACGGCGGGCTCACCTTCGGCCCCTCGGGCGCGACGCCACTGCGTGAGTCCCCGATCGAGCTGCTCGACGGCCGCTTCTTCGCCACGGAGTACTACCCGGCCAGGACCGGGCCGCACACGGCGACGCTCGGGGTGCTCCTCTCCTCGGCGCTGGAGGACGGGGAGAGCTGGCTGCGCTCGGTGGCGACCCTGTTCACCCCCGGCGATCTGCTGCCCGGCGGGGCCGCGCACGGGGCGCCGGTCCAGCTCGCCGACGGGACGATCCTGATCACGGTGTACGCGCGCTACGCCGGGACGGGGGCGTACCAGGCCGAGGTGTACGCCAGCGCCGACGGCGGCGTCACCTTCGAGCGGCGCGGAGTGATCGCCGAGCCCGAGCCCGGGTTCGCCTACAACGAGAGCGCGATCGCGCAGGCGATGGACGGCACCCTGGTGGCGGTGGTGCGGCGCGACGGAGGGCAGTACTCGACGCTGCACCAGAGCCGCTCGGCCGACGGCGGGCGCACCTGGTCGCCGGTGCGCGAGCTGCGCTTCGCGGGGCAGGACTGCGTGGTGCGCGGGGTGGCGCCGCGGCTGCTGCTGACCCCGGGCGGGGCGCTCGTGCTGAGCTCGGGGCGGCCCGACAACTGGCTGACCGTCTCGCCCGACGGGCTCGGGGAGGAGTGGCTGGAGCCGCGGGTGACCTACCACAACCGCGACGGCGTGTGGGACACGCACGGCTCGTCCGGCTACACGGGCCTGGCCGCCGTCGGGGCGCACCGGCTGATCCAGGTGTTCGACAACTGCAAGCTGCCGGGGGTGCGGCCGGACGGGATGCTCGACGAGACGGCGTGCCCGGCGCACGGGCGGTTCGCGAACGGCGGCTGGTACGCGGTCAAGCGCCTGCTGTTCGACGTCGCCACCCCCGGCACCCGGCTGGAGCCCGCCCGCACCTCCACCACGATGCGGTGGTCGAGCCGATACCGGCCCAGGACCGGCCCGGATGGCGCCCAGGACGGCAGCACCGGCTACTGGTCGAGCGCCGTCGCCAAGGGCCGGGGCCGCTACGTGCTGCACCTGGGCCGGGCGCACCCGCTCAGCCGGATCGGGCTCAGCCTGCGCCCCGGCCATCCGGCGGGGGCGCGGGTGTACCTCTCCATGGACGGGCGTTCCTGGGGTGAGCCGGTGCTCACGATCAAGGACAGGACCGACCACGCCCTGCGCTACGACCCCATCGGCCGCACCGCCAGGCACGTCAAGATCGTGGTCGATCCCTCGGCGGACTGCGAGCGGGAAATCGGCCGCAGATGCAGCATGCTGAACGAGGTCGAGCTCTATTCCTGAATCCCCGGCGACTGGAAACGATAAAGTTTTCCGCCGGTCGGGGACTACGGTCAGATCCGGGAAATCGGCAGGCGCCCGCAGGGGCCGTGCGGACGGTCCCCGCGGGCGCCTCTCCTTTGCGGCGCGGGCGTCACCGCCCGGGCGGCATCTCCTCGCCGCGGCCGAACTTCCTGTCCTCGTCGCCGGCCGCGCTCTCCTCGTCGATCTCCACCCGCTCCTTGCGGACCTGGCCTTCGACGGTCTCCTCGTGCTGCACGGCCTGCTTGTGTACGTGGACGCGCTCGACGGGCTTGGTCTCCTTGCCGACGACCGCACGCTCCTCGTGCAGGATCATCTGCCGCTCTTCCTCGCCTATCTCGTGCGCTCCTGTCATGTCGCCGTCACGGATCGGCTCGCGCTCGATGACGACTTCCTCGTGCGAGAGCGGGACGCTTTCCCGTACGCTCTCGGTCTCGACGTACTTGTGCAGGCGTACGCGGCCGGTCTCCCTGCTCTCCTTTCCGATGTGGAGCTGCTCCTCCGACCGGGTCATGTCGATGTCACCCTCGTCGGCGAGCCCACCGCGCGCGTCCCCGGCCAGGCCGGCCCGCTGTCCCGGCCGTCCCTCCGTCACCGGGCCCCGCGTACGCGTCTCGCCGGCGCGCTGCCGCGGTATGTCCGTCGGCTGCATGCCGTAGTAGCGGTAGAGGTCGGCCTCCTCGTTCAGGGACAGGCGGCCGTCCACGTCGATGTTGGGCGCTTCCTTGATCATCTCCTTGTCGAAGGGGACCCGGATCTCCTCACCCGAGCGGCGGGCGTTGGCCAGAGGCACGAAGGTCTGCTTCATCCCGAAGAACCCCGTGCGTACGGTCACCCACTCCGGCTCGCCCGTACGATCGTTGAGGTAGACCTGCCCCACCTTTCCGATCGACTGTCCGTCCGACCCCACCACATGGCAGTCGAGCAGGTTACGGATCTCTGTTTGCATAGCCACGACGATCCCCCCGTTGCGTTCGTCCTGGTTCAAAAGGGACAAATACCCTAAATCGCCATATCCCCACACACGGGTTGGGAAGGTTTCGCCCTAATTCACGGAACGATCTCTTCACCCCGATGGGGTGCCGGTGGCTCCCTGGGCCTCGTGCACGGCCTTCATGTGCTTGCGCAACGACGGCACCGCCGCGGCGGCCAGCGCCTTGACCGCCTGCGAGGTGCCGCCGGAGATCTCCTTCTTGGTGGCGGCCAGCGCCTGCCTGTGCGCCTTGGCCATGCCGGCCAGGAAGTCCTGGTCGAAGTCCTGGCCCGTCACGTTCTGCAACCGGATCAACTCGTCGCGCTGATCGACGTTCATGGAGGTCGGGAGCTGGACGCCCAGTTGCTGGGCCGTCCGGGTGACCTGGGTGTCGAGTTTGGTGTGGTCCTTGACGAGCATCTGGCCGAGGGACTTGATCTGCTTGGTGGTGCCCTTGCCCTGCGCCAGCCGTCCCGCCTCGACCTCGGCCAGGTTGCCCTGGTGGATGGTCCGCATCCAGGCCCTGTCCTGTTCGGAGGGCTGCGTGTCGGTCCGCTCGGCCACCGCGGCGGTCTTCGGCGCCACGTCATCGGAACAACCCGGCAGGACTGCCAGGGCGGCTATGGCCAGGGACAGGGTCAGACTGGTGCGCATGAGGTTTCCTATGACATGGTGACACGATTCCGATACAGAGCGTAACCATCAGGGGAATCGCTCCCCGGCATTCCCGCCGGTACGGGCGCGGCGATGAGGCGGCTACGCGGGCCCGCGATACCCCGGCGGAGGCCCGTCGCCCTCGTATCCGTCCACCGGACGATCGGTGAGGAACGCCCGCAGCGCCTTGAACTGAGCGGTGGCGTCGGCGGCGTAGGTGAGGCGGGAGTTCGGGAGCGCGCGCCGGTAGCCGGCGGCCTCCGACCAGCTCTGGGCGTCGCAGGCGCCCTTCACGATCAGCACGGGCACGCTCACCCCGGCCAGCTCCCGCCGGAGCGCCGCCGGGGCGGACCGCCCGGCCAGCGCGACGTATCCGCCGTAGCCGCCCGGCACGGCCTCGGCACCGGCACGGGCCGCTACGGAGCCCGTGGTCGCGGCGCCCTTGCCACCGGAAGAGGCCGAGTGCGGGCATGACGGTGGGGTGCGGCGGCGGAGCAGGGCGAGGTGGGTGCTCAGCTCCGCCTCGCCCGCGAACGCGTGTGCCGTCGCCGGATCCACCTGCAGCAGGGTGGAGACGGCGAGCGTGCGCGGATCGGGCACCCCGCCTGACCCGGTCAGGAGCGCGGCGACGCCGGGGCGGACCGGGGAGAGGCCGGCCGGGGAGGACAGGACCGCCCTGGCCACCCGGTCCGGATGGTCGGCCAGGTACGCGGCGGCGAGTTGCGCCCCTTGATCCCGGGCGACGAGGTTCAGCCGCTCAGCGTGTACGGCGAGCCGGATCGCCTCCAGATCGGCCACGTCCCTGGCCAGCCCGTACCCCCGGGGATCGGCCAGCCGCGCCGACCGGCCTGCGCCGAGCTGGTCGTAGACGTAGACCTGGAAGCCGTCGGCCGCCAGCCGGCCGTAGAGGGCAGAGTCCCCCGCCAGGTCCCCCACTCCCGGCCCGCCGTGCAGGAACACCACCGGCTCCGGCCGCGTGACCCGCTTGGGCGAGACCCGCACGTACGCCAGCTCCGACCCCGTCGGCAGCCGCCACTCCCGCTGCCCGGCCACCGGGGCGGGGGCGGAAGGGGCGGGCGGCGGGCGGAGGGTGGCCGCGGAGACCTGCCAGACGACCGCCGCCTCCACGCCGAGCACGATCAGGGCCCGTAACCAGCGCCCCCACACCACCCGGGGCCGCGGCACGCACAACAGCAGCCCGAGGAAGAACACCGACGCGAACACCGCCAGCCCCGTCACCGTGAACACCACCGGCCGCGCCCCCACCATCGCGGTCCCGGCCAAGGCGGCCAGCCCCAGGACGGGCGACAGGGCCAGCACCCCGATGCCTGTCACCGCCCGCCCGGCAAGCCTGGCGAAAGAAGCCACGGAGGGGACGTTAGCGCACGCCCCCTCCGGTGGCCGGGGAATCGGGGTCAGGGCAGGGAGCGGCCCAGGCGCAGACGGATGCGGTCGCCCCGCCGTACGGACTCGCGTACCGTCCAGACGCGCTCGTCGATGACCGTGCCCCTGGCCGTCATGTAGCCGCCCAGCCTGAGCACCGGGCGGCCCGTGTCATCGCTCAGCAGTTGCGCCCTGGACTCGGAGTCGTCGCCGAACAGCACGAGGAAGTCGTCCGCGCCGGCCGGGGCGTCGAGGATCAGACCGGGATAGAGATGGGAGTAGGGGATCTCGATAACATGCTCGCTCACGGGTCAACGTCTACCCCCATATCGCGCTTTCAGCTCAAGCCGGGGCGGGATAGCGCTTTCCGGGTGTATGGGGTGAAATGTCAGCAACCCCTGTCTGCAAGCATGTCTACAAGCTGGAGTGTCACGTGCCACTGTTCGACCTGCCCCTCGATCAACTCCGGAGCTACCTCCCCGACCGCGAGGAGCCCGCCGACTTCGACGCCTTCTGGTCGGCCACCCTGGCCGAGGCGCGGGAGTTCGGCCTGGACGCCGAGTACGTCCCCTACGACCTGCCCTTCAGCGGCGTGAACGTCTTCGACGTGTCGTTCGCCGGTTGGGGCGGGCACCGCATCAACGGCTGGTTCCTGGTGCCGCGTGGCGTGGAGGGGCCGGTTCCGTGCGTGGTGCACTACATCGGTTACAGCGGCGGGCGCGGGTTCCCGAAGGATCACCTGATGTGGCCGGCCGCGGGATACGCGGTGTTCGTGATGGAGACGCGCGGCCACGGCGGCGCGAACGTCGGCAGCCCCGGCACCACCGGCGACCCTCACGGCAGCGCGGGCCCGCAGGCGCCCGGCATGATGACCCGCGGCATCCTCGACCCCGCCGACTACTACTACCGGCGGGTGTTCACCGACGCCGTCAGGGCGGTCGACGCGGCGGCGGCGCATCCCGCGGTGGACGCCTCCAGGATCGTGGTGTCGGGCGGCAGCCAGGGCGGCGGGATCGCCCAGGCGGCGGCCGCGCTGCACCCGGAGGTGAAGGCGGCGCTCATCGACGTGCCGTTCCTGTCGCACTTCCGGCGGGCGGTGGAGATCACCGGGCGCGACCCGTACCAGGAGCTGGTGCGGTTTCTCGCGACCCGTCGTGACAGCGCCGAGCAGGTGTTCCGTACGCTGGCGTATTTCGACGGCCTCAACTTCGCGGCCCGTGGCCGGGTGCCCGCGTTGTACTCGGTCGCGCTGATGGACGACATCTGCCCGCCGTCCACGGTGTTCGCCGCCTACAACCACTGGCAGGGCCCCAAGGAGATCACCGTGTGGCCGTGGAACGGGCACGAGGGCGGCGGTGGCTACCAGTCGGAGGAGCAGCTCCGCTACCTGGACAAGCTCCTCGGCGACGGCTGAGAGGTGAGTGGCCGCCGTGCCGGACCCCCGATCGGGTCCGGCACGACGGCGGCCGACTCAGGCGGTCTGCTCGGTGACCAGGAAGGACACGCTCCCCTGGTCATCGGCTCCGGCGTCCAGGGACTTGTCCTCCAGCACGGTCGCCGCCACGGGATCGAGGTAGACCCGCGCCCCCTCGGCCTCCACCACCGCGTCCGCGGGTTCGGGAGCGGTGGCAAGAGTAAGGGTGAGCGAGCTGGCGCCCTCTCCCTGAGACGAGATGCGAATCCCGCTCTGGGAAGGCTCGGGCGCAGCCGCGGTCAGGTCACGAATCGCCTGGGCTGCGTTGGCAGTCAGGGTGAGCACTACGGCTCCTCCTCACAATCGACGTTCAGGAGTTGCCTGCCCTTCCCTCAACAAGAGGGCCTAACCCTTCTTGACTGTTTCTTTGCGAAGTATTCCTGGAAGATCCCGTGGAGAATGGGCCTCATGGACTTCGCTGCGGAGCGGGCGGCCATGGTCGCGGCACTCAGGGTGCGCCAGCCGATCGGCGAGCCCGTGGCGGCGGCCATGCTCGCCGTGCCGCGCCACCTCTTCGTGCCCAGCGTCGCGCCCGAGGAGGCCTACCGCGACCAGCCCATCGTCACCAAGCGCGACGCCGAGGGATGGCCGATCAGCTCCTCCTCGCAGCCGGCGATCATGGCGACCATGCTCGACCAGCTCGGCGTGCGGCCGGGGCACCGGGTGCTGGAGATCGGTGCGGGCACCGGCTACAACGCGGCGCTGCTGGCACACCTCACCGGGCCCGGCGGCCGGGTGGTCAGCGTGGACATCGACGAGGACATCGTCGCGGGGGCCAGGGAGCACTTGGCCGCAGCCGGAGTGGCAGGGGTCGAGGTGATCTGCCTGGACGGCGCCGGAGGCCATCCGGGCCTGGCCCCGTACGACCGGCTGATCGCCACCGTGGGCGTCTGGGACCTCGCGCCCGCCTGGTTGGAGCAACTGAGGGGTGATGGGCGGCTGGTGGCGCCTCTGGACCTGCGCGGGGTGCAGGTGTCGGCGGCCATGGAGCGGGCCGGGGATCACTGGGTCAGCCGGACGGTGACGCCGTGCGGGTTCATGCGGATGCGCGGGCCGTTCGCGGGCACCGAGGTGCTCAAGGAGTTGCGGCGGGATCCCGACCTAGTGATGACGCTGCCGGAGCCGCGCGAGATCGGCGACGTGGCGGCGGCGCTGGACGCCCCGCCCGCCGAGGTCGCGGTCAGGACGGCGGCGGACGCGACGCCGTTCGCGGCCATCATGGGGATGTCGTTGTGGCTGGCGCTGCGCGAACCGCGTCTGTGCACCGTGACGGGCAAGCTGGGGCGCGGCTTCGGCGCCACCGTCGGCCTGGCCGAGGGTGACAGCATCGCCCTGCTCCTCATGGAGGACTCCCTGGTCGCGCACGGGCACGGGCCCGAGGGCGCCGTACTGGCGGAGGAACTGGCCGCGCACGTCGAAGCCTGGGACGAGGCGGGCCGGCCACAGACCGATCACCTGCGCATCGAGGCCTACCAGGGGCCCGTCCCCAGCGGGCCCATGGTCATCGAGAAGCGCCACACCACCCTGGTGCTCGGCTTCGGGTGAACCGGCGCGCTAGCGGTCCTCCTGCCGTGGGGAGCCGGCGTCGTCGGACCCGCAGGAGCCGGCGTTGGCGCCGGCCACCTTCCACTGCGATCCCGGGAACGGGCTCATGAAGTGCGTCAGCAGGTCCACCGCGTAATCCGGCACCTGGCCCCCTGGGTCCAGGAAGGAGACCATCTGAGGCCCGTCGGCGCCGCGCAGCGTGATCGAGTTGGTCCCGCCGCCGGCCGCGAAGCCGGGTTTGGCGTCGACGGTCACGCAGGCGATGCTCATCCCGGCCGCCTTGACCTCCTGTGCGGCCCCGATGCGCCGCATCCGCTGGTCGTAGCGGCGTAGCGCGAGCGAGGTGGCGGGCCCGATCCTGACCGACTCGTGGAAGACGTCCTTGCCGATCTCCCTGCTGAGCTTGACGTCCATCCGCACGTCGGGACGGAGGTGCACGCCCTTGGCGGCGATCTTGACGGTGCCGTAGTTTCCCTCGAAGCCGGGGGCGACGTACCCGAGGGCAGGGGGCGCCTTCATGCCGAACGGGACCTTGCCGGGTCTGACCCGCAGCCACGACATGCGCTGGATGGACAGCGAGAGGTCGTCGACGGAGCTCTTCCCGAGCCCGAACTTCCCGCCGACGTGGTAGGTGAGGAACCCGGTCGTGTACGGGACCTCTTTGCTCACCGCGATCCCCTGGGCCGCGACCCCGTCCATCCTGAGCCCGGCCCGCAGCGAGATGCGTCCCGTGGGGACCGGCTTGGAGACCAGGTCGAGCGACTGGTCCGGGTTCATCCGGATCGTGGTGTCGGCGGCCAGGTCCTTGACCGCGAACGACACGTCCCCGAGCCGTCCCGACGGGTCCACCAGGCCGCCCTCCACGCCGAGGTAGCCGTCGAGCGTGTTGACGCCGCCGAGCGCCTTGTACGTCACGGCCGGCACGCTGAGCCCGGCGCCCGAGGCGTCGGCGTCCACGCCGAAGACCGCGGGCACGTCGGAGAAGCGCAGCTCGCCGGTGCCCTTCCCGGCCAGGGTGACCTTGGCGGTGAGCTTCTTGACGGCTGCGGAGTTGGACACGCGGATGCGGGTCTTGGCCCCGTACGTGCCCTGGACGGCCACCGAGGCGGGCACCGGGTCGATGGCGACGTGGCCGCGCAGCCCGGCCGCCTCCGCCCGCACATCGAGGGCGCCGAGCGTGGCGGGCGGGTCGATCTTGTACGCCGCCTGCACCGCGTTGCCCTGCCCCACCGCGAACGGCCCCAGCGAGAGGCTGGTGATCTTGGCGGGCAGCCCGGTCAGGGTGGCCCTGGCCTTGATGGGCACGGGTGACAGGACGCTGCTGGCCAGGTACACGCCGAGGCTGCGCTGCTTGGGGCTGAACCCGGAGAAGGCGAACGTCTTGCCGGTCAGGTCGACCGTCACCTGGTCGGGCAGGCCGCTCACGTCCAGGTATCCCTGCAGGCCGTAGCACCCGCGCTGCGGTGTGCAGAAGGGACCCTGCGCGCATCCCGGCGTCCCGGCGGCGCAGGCGCCGTCCACGAGCGACACGCCGCCCGTCATGGCCGGCGCGGCCCGCATGCGGTCGAGCGCCGCGGTCTTGCCGAGCCAGGCGCGGGCGCGCACGTCCAGGCGGGAGCCGGAGTAGGTGAGCTTGCCGTCGGCCGAGGACACGGCCAGCTTGCCGGGCACGGGGCCGAGCGTGCCGATCATGCCGAACCGGGTGTCGCCCTGGGTGACGTCGGCGTCCACGGCGAGGATCTGCTTGGCCGAGCGGAAGTCGGCGTTGAACCCCTGGGCCGCCGGGGTGAACTCGACCCGCGACAGCCCGTTGACCAGCACGCTGGCGTCCAGGTCGCCGGTGGCCTGGTTGTAGTGCGCGGCCAGGTGCGGCCCGCTGGGCGCCTTGGCGCCGTCGTGGTTGGTGAAGGCCAGCGCGGCCGACCCCACCTTCCCCGACAGGCCACGGAAGCGGTACGAGGTGGCGTTCCACGAGGCGTCGAACCTGGCCGGGACGCGGGTGACCTGCGCGGCGGCCCTGACGTACCGGTCGCCCAGCTTGGTCCTGGCCAGCGCCGTCACCTTGTCGACCGGCCCGTCGGAGGTCCAGGTCAGTGTCCTGGCCTTGGTGTCGGCGACCAGTTCCGCCCGCTTGCGCACGCCTTCGACGGTGGCGGTGATGTCCTCGCCACCGGCCTTGGTGACGTGCGCTTTATTGGCATAAATCCGCACCTGCTGGAGCTTCGAGGAGGTGGCGACCTTGACCGTCGAACGCTCGCCCAGCTCCCACGACGCCTTCACGTCGTCGTGCACCCCGAGGACGGTGCCGTCGATGGTGGGGCCCGACCTGAGGTTGGCGTAGGCGGCGCGGAACTTCTCGATCACGCCGCTGGCCTGGTAGACGGCCTTCCTGGCGGCCGGGTCGAGCGTCACGTCCACCTTGGCCGGCGTGTTGGAGATCTCCAGGCGGGCCACGTGGGTGCCGTCGATGCTGGCCGCGCCCACGAACGAGCGGCTGCTGGAGTCCACCTCCAGGTGGGCGTGCGGCGCGGCCCCGTAGGTGACGTCGAACCCGGACAACCCCGACAGCAGCCCCGACACCCCGACGGCGGCGCCGTCCTTGATCATCGTGACGTGGCCGCCGCGCGGGGTGGAGATGGCGCCCCCGTTGCGCTGCAGCACCACGGCGAACTTGCCGATGGAGGAGCTGGTCGAATGGGTGATGCGGTGCGTGACCAGGTCGTTGACCAGGCGCACTTTGGCGGGCAGCTCGCTCAGCTCCGCCTTGAGCACGGTCTTGGCGGCGGCCTTGTCGTAGTACAGCAGGCTCGCGGCTCCGGCGTGCGACCTGCCGGAACCGGCGGCGACGGAGAGGGTCTGCTTGTTCTTCCCCGCGGTGTAACGGGCGATGAAGGACGGCGGCACGTGCTGGAGCTCGGCCTGGGTGACCCGTACCAGGCGTCCGTTGCGGTAGTCGAAGTCGTCCACGCGGGCGCGGGCGATGGAGGCTGGGCTGGAGAAGCGGATCTCGCCGTTCGACAGGCGCACCTGGGCGCGGGAGGGCATGCGGTCCAGTACGGCCTGGGTGAAGCGGCCGCCGGTCACGGCCAGCGCCTCCAGCTTGGCGGGCCCGGAGGCGGAGACGTCCATCGTGGGCGTGTCGAGGGTGGCGTTCACGGTGAGCTTCTCGGTGGCCGGGGTCTGGCGCAGGCTCACCGCGCTGCGCCCGGTCAGCGCGGCGACCATGGCCGCCGACGCCCCCGGCTCCTTGCGTTCGACGACGGCCTTGACCCGTTTGCCGGCCGTGTCCATGGTGAACGTGCCGGTGTCGGAGGCCGACAACGACGTTCCGCGGCGCAGCCCGTCGAACCCGACCGAGGCCTTGCCGTCGTACTCCGCCCAGACCTGCGCCTTGAGGTTCTCACCCCCGCCGATCCGCCTGACGGAGAACCTGACCCCGACAGAGCCCTCGCCGGGGTTCAGGGTGGGCAGCAGGTCGGCGGCCAGGTCGGGCCTGGAGTCGCCGGTCACGTCGGCCGCCACCGGCACGCCGACCGGCTGCCGGATCGAGCAGGAGACCCGCACCTCGGCGCTCTCGACGCAGAGCCGGTAGGTCAGCCCGGGCACGGCCTGCCCGAGCCCCTCGAACGTCTTGACGATCGCGGCCAGCGGCTTGCTCAGGTTCAGCGTCTCGGCCTGGGTCGTGTCAGGCAGCACCGCGTCCGCGCGGGGCGCCTGTCTGCCGAGGCCCTGCTTGTCCTGGATGGCGGCGGCGTCCGTGACGACCCCGTTGACCAGCCCTGGTCCAGCCGGTGTGGTCACCTCGGGCGCGCTCGGGCCGACCGGTTCCTCCCCGGCGGGCTGGAGGGCGATCGAGGGCCGCTGCGGGACGTTCACGACGGCCGCGGGCGGCTCCTGGACGGCGGGCACAGGCTGAACCTTGGTGGTTCTCACTGGTGCCTGTGCCGGGACTGCCTGCGCGGCGGCGGGCAGGGCCACGAGGACCGTACCCGCGATGGACGTCGAAACGAGCACGCGCAGGAGGGCGTGCGGCATGTAGCGTTCTCCCCCGGACCTGTCTAATTCATCCCATCAGAAACATAAGTCACGAGACGACCATAGTTCCTCACTGGGAGTCAAACGGCATCCGACGTGGGGCTCCAATTTTCTGCCGGACGCGCGCCGGGCAGGGGGAGTCATCGCCGGCAGGCACGCTGGTTCAGGCGTCGACGACCCGGACGACGATCTTGCCTCGTACGCCGCCCGCCTCCAGTGCCCGGTGCGCCCCGGCGATGTCCGACAGCGGGAACACCTTGTCCACCACCGGCCGGATGGCGCCCGTGTCCACGTACCCGGCGAGGTCGCCGAAGAGCCGGTGGGTGGGGTTGCCGCTGAAGAAGCGCACGCGCCGGGGGCCGAAGACGGCGGAGGCCGCGATGTAGGCCAGGGACGGCACGGGACGGCGCACGTCGAAGGCGATCGCCACCATGCGGCCGCGCGGCGTCAGGAGGCGCCGGTAGGCGGGGTGCTCGGTGCCGGCGGTGTCGAGGACCACGTCGAAGCGGCCCAGGTCCGCCGGGCCCGTGGTGGCGTAGTCGTGGGCCTCGTGCGCGCCCAGGTCGCGGACGAAGTCCAGGTTCCCCGCCCCGGCCAGGGCGGTGACGTGGGCGCCGAGCGCCCTGCCGAGCTGGACCGCGATGCTGCCGACACCGCCGGCGGCTCCCCGTACGAGCAGGCGCTCCCCCGCCCTGAGCCGGGCCTTGTCGCGCAGGGCCGTGATCGCCGTCGTGCCCACGGCGAGGGCGGCGGCCTCGACCAGGTCGATCCCGGCCGGGGCGAGGGCCAGGCTCCGGGGCCGGACGACCACGTACTCGGCGGCGCTGCCGAACGTGCGCCCCAGCACCCCCCACACCCGGTCGCCCACCTTGGGACCTGACACGTCCGAGCCGAGGGCGACGACCTCGCCGGCGAAGTCGATGCCCAGGCGCTTCGGGAAACCGCGCTCCGCCAGGTCCGTCACCAGCCGGACCCGCCCCGCCCTGCCGTGCAGCTCGCCGCCGTTCACGCTCACCGCGTGCACGCGCACCAGCACCTCGCCTGGACCGGGGGCCGGCTTGGGCACCGCGCCGACGTACAGCACCTCCGGGGGGCCGTACCGGTCGTAGAGGGCCGCGCGCATCTCGTTCGATGTCTTCATGTCAGTGACGCTAGCGCGCTAAGTGGATGGGGCAGTCCACTTAAGCTAATGTGAGAAACATGCCTGCTCAACCCTCTCGTATAGACGCCGAACCCCTGGAGAGCGAGCCCGCCGCGCTGCGGGCGGACGCGCGGCAGAACCGCGACCGGATCCTCGACGCCGCGCGGGAGGCGTTCGCCACGCGCGGGCTCGACGTGCCGATGGCGGCGATCGCGCGGCGGGCGGGCGTCGGCGTGGCCACGCTCTACCGGCGCTTCCCCTCACGGGAGTCGCTGGTCACGGAGGTCTTCTCCGACCAGATGCAGACGTGCGCGTCGGTCGTGGACGACGCGTTGCTCGACCCGGACCCGTGGCACGCCTTCCGCGTGACGATCGAGAAGGTGTGCGAGATGCAGGTCGCCGACCAGGGGTTCACGGCGGCGTTCCTGACGGCCTTCCCGGACGCGATCGACTACGAGCGCGTGCGGGAGTGCGCCGAGCTCGGGCTCGCCGAGGTGGTGCGGCGGGCCAAGGAGGCCGGGCGGCTGCGCGCCGACTTCGACCTGGCCGACGTGATACTGCTGCTCAAGGCCAACCAGGGCATCGCCGCCGAGCCGGGCGAGGTGGCGCGGGCCGGGTCGCGGCGGCTGGTGGCCTACCTGCTGGAATCCTTCCGCGCCGAGCACGCCGGCCCGCTGCCGCCCGCCCCGCCGCTCAAGCTCGACCACGTGTACGGGCCCGCGGGTGCTATGCGGCGAGGCCCGTCTGATGCAAGGTGAGGGGGAACCCTCAAAGTTGCCAGAGCCCAACCGAGAGGAGCCACCATGCAAGCGAACGTCGGTGACATGCTGGTCGTCCACGGTCACGTCGTCGGCCAGGCCAACAGGAAGGCCGAGATCGTCGAGATCCGGGGCGCGGGAGGTTCGCCCCCCTACCTCGTGCGCTTCGACGACGGCCACGAGCAGCTCGTCTACCCGGGGCCCGACGCCGTGATCGAGCCGTCCGGGCAGTAACAGTCACTCCACCAGCGACCGGAGCGCTCCGGCAATGTCGTCGCCCTCGCCCGCCACGGTCTGTTTGCCGTCCCGGTCGCGGGCGATGGCGACGATCCGGTCCTGCCTGCCGGTGGTCAGGGTGATGGTGTGCCCCTTGCGCAGCAACTCCTCGGCGACCGGGGCGCGCTGCCCGGGCGCGGGCCGGTCGAGCAGCCGCTCGGCCGGGACCAGGGCGGCGACCGGGGTGCGGTGGCGGGTCAGCAGCACGGGGCCCTCGTCGTACGGGCCGGCGACCTGGCGTACGAGGTCGCCCAGCTTGGAGCGGGCCGTGGACAGCGGCACCACGGGCAGGCCGCTCAGCATGCCGGGCACCTCCGACAGCGGCACCAGCGCGGCCCGCTCCCAGCGCTCGCGGGTGATCAGCGTGGTGGTGCCGCTCCTGGCGGCGCGCACGAGGGAGCCCCAGCGGCCGCGCGCGTCCTCCACGCTGACGGCGGCGCCGAAGCGCGCCTCCAGCTCTTCGTACGAAGGCTTGATCATCGGTGAATCGTAAGCCGCCTTACCGAATTTTCGCAAGCCGCCTTACACTTTCGCCGCGGCCTTGATCGCCTCGACGAGCATGTCCAGCTCGGCCTCGAACACCTCCGCGGCGGAGACGGCCCGCAGGTGCCGCTCGGCGGCGTGCAGCCTGGGGTACTCAACCGTGCCCTCGGCCAGGGCCAGCAGGCTCGCGGTGCGGTGCCGGTCCACCGGGTCGCCGTACAGCTCGCGGTGCAGCCTGCCCAGGACGAGGTCGATGAAGATCAGGTAGTGCCTGGCGGCCTGGCGCTCGCCGAGCCCGGCGTCGGCGAGGATCGCGAGGATGGTCTCGACCAGGTTCAGGGCGCCGGGGCCGTGGTTGGCGCGGGTCATCAGCACCTCCACCATGCCCGGGTAGGCGGCGAGCTGCTGTCGCATCGCCTCCGCCAGCACCCGCAGGCGCCTCTCCCAGGGGCCCTCGCCGATGCCCGGCGGGACCACGTCCTGCTCGGCGATCGCGTTCATCACCAGGTCCACCAGGGCGTCCTTGTCGGCCACGTGTCGGTAGATGGCCATCCGGGAGGCGCCGAGGTCGGTGGCCAGGCGGCGGATGGTCAGCGCCTCCAGGCCCTCCTTGCGGGCGATCTCGAGGGCCGCGGCGACGATCTGTGCCTGGCTGAGGCTGCCCCAGGCGCGGCGGCCTGCTGGGGCTGGCTTGGGGTGTTCAGCGGATGGAGCCACGGGAAAACCGTACTGGACCGACTTGCGGACTGCTGTCCACAAGATTTAGGGTGACCTAACTTTGTGGGCTGGGGTCGGGAGGTTCCTGGTGTGGATCGTCGCTGGGCTGACGGCGTTGTGCGTCGCGTTGTGGCGCAGGTTCGGCAAGCCGGATCGTGCGGGCCGTGAGGAGGGAGCCGCGGCAGGCCGGCGGTCCGGGGTCGTGGTGGCGGCGTTGCTGGTGGGCGCGCTGACCGCCAGCCTGTCGCAGACGATCGTGATCGCGGCGCTGCCCGTGCTGGAGGCCGAGCTGGGCGTCTCGACGACGGCGGTGACGTGGGTGCTGACGGCGTTCATGTTGTCCAGCGCCGTGGCCACGCCGATCGCGGGGCGGCTCGGCGACCTGTTCGGCTATCGCCGGGTGCTGGTGGCCTGCCTGGGCTGCTTCACGGCCGGGACGCTGGTGTGCGCGCTGGCGGCCGGCGCCCATTCCCTCGGCTGGCTGGTGGCGGGGCGGGCGCTGCAAGGGGTCGTGGGAGGCGTGTTCCCGTTGGCGTTCGGCGTCGTCAGGACCGCGGTGCCGCCCGCCCGGCTCCCGGGGATCGTCGCCCTGCTCAGCGCCATGTTCGGGATCGGCGGCGCGACCGGGATGGTGGTCGCGGGGCCGGTGGCGGGCGGCGCGGGCACGGCCTGGCTGTTCTGGGGCGCGCTCGTGCTCGCGGTCGCCGCCCTGGCGGGCTCCTCCGTCCTGCCCGCCGGCCGGGAGCGGGTCGCCGGCCCTCGGCTGGACCCGCGGCTGCTGGCCGGGCGCGCGCTCGTCACCACGAACCTGGCCACCTTCGTCATCAGCGCCGCCATGTTCGGCGTCATCTCGCTCGTCCCCCGGTTCGTGCAGACCTCCCCGTCCGCCGGGTACGGGTTCGGCTCCTCCGTCACCGAGGCCGGCCTGATCATGATTCCGGTCGCGCTGGCCATGCTGGCCGCCACGCCGCTGGCGCCCCGGCTGGGCCGGCGGCTGGGCACGCGCACGCCGTTGCAGGCCGGGGCCGTCTGCGCGGCCGTGTCGTTCCTGGCGCTGGCCGCCGCCCACGACCGCCTGTGGCACGTGTACGCGGTCGGCCTGCTGCTCGGGGCCGGGTACGGGCTGGCGTTCGCCTCCATCGGCAACCTGGTCGTCGAGGCCGTGGAGCCGCACCTGACGGGCGTGGCGACCGGGGTGAACACCATCGTGCGCACGCTCGGAGGCGCGGCCGGCGCCCAGATCGCCGCCGCCATCCTGGCCTCCGGCGCGGCTCCCGTACCGGCCGAGCCGGATTACGTCACGGCACTGGTCACCTTCGCCGTCCTCGCCGTCGCCGCACTGGCCGCCGCCACCGCCGTGCCGGCCGCCGCCGCTAGGCTGACCCGGTGAAGGCGGTGGTGCTCGACGCGATGGGCGTCCTCTACCGGCACGGCAACGTCCAGGGCCGGGTGCTGATCCCGTACCTGCGCGACCGCGGGTGCCGGGCGCCCGAGCGGGAGATCCGCGCCGCCTACCACGCGGCCACGCTGGGCCGGATGAGCACCGGCGCGTTCTGGGCGGCGCTCGGGTTGCCCGCGAGCGACGAGGACTACTGCCTGCGGCACACGCTCACCGAAGGCACCCGCGAGGCGCTCGCGAAGCCGGCCGGCGACGGGCTGGGCCTCTCCCCCGCGGAGGTGGTGTTCGTGGACGATCGGCCGGTCGACCTGGCGCCCGCCCGCGCGCTCGGGATGCGGACGATCCTGTTCCGTAGCGACGACACCGGCGCACACCCAGACGGCGGGCGGCCGGACCACGTCGTCGGGAGCATGCCGGGGCTGGTCGCCGCTCTCCGAATGTGAAAACGGGTCGAAAGCGGCGGTGTGGTCGGCTACCGTGCCCCCGGTGCGTGTTTTTCTGGAGACCGAGCGGCTGATTCTGCGCCGCTTCGCCGAGTCCGACGAGGACGAGCTGTTCACCCTGCACAACGACCCCGAGGTCATGCGCTACCTCAACGGCGGCCGGCCGACGCCGCGTCAGGTGATCGTCGAGCGGACGCTGCCCGCGTTCATCCACGGCGGGTTCCTCGCGGCGAACGAGAAGCCCGGGGGCCGCTTCCTCGGCTGGTTCCATCTGCGGCCGGCCAAGGACGGTGCGGACGACGAGCCCGAGCTGGGCTACCGGCTGCACAAGGCGGCCTGGGGCAGGGGGTTCGCGACCGAGGGCTCGCGCGCGCTGATCGGCAAGGCGTTCACGGATATGGGCGCGCGGCGCGTGTTCGCCCAGACGATGGCGGTCAACCTCGGGTCGCGCCGGGTCATGGAGAAGTGCGGGCTGCGGTTCGTCCGCACCTTCCATCTGGACTGGTCCGACCCCATCGAGGGCTACGAGCAGGGCGAGGTGGAGTACGAGCTGCTGCGCCCCGAGTGGGAGGCCGCGCGGCGGGGCTGAGATACCTGGTGCACTGGTCTGACCAGTCGCTAGGGTGCCTGGTATGGGATATGACGCGCTGTTCCGCCTGGACGGGCGGCGGGCCGTGGTGATCGGCGCGGGGAGCGGGATCGGCAGGGAGTCGGCGCTCGCGCTGGCCGCTCACGGGGCCTGCGTGGTGTGCGCGGATCGTGACCTCGGCACCGCGCGGGCGACCGCCGCCGAATGCGGCGGGGACGCCCGGCTGGTCGACGTGCTCGACGCCGGAGCCGTGCGCGAGCTCGCCGCGGAGGCGCCGGCCGACGTGCTGGTGTTCACGGCGGCCACGAACGTCCGCAAGCGGCTGCTCGACTACTCCGACGAGGAGTTCGACCGGGTGGTGGGGCTGAACCTGCGGGCCTCGTTCGACATGGTGCGGGCGTTCGGGGCGGGCATGGTCGAGCGGGGGCGCGGCTCGATCATCGGGTTCGCCTCCATCCGCGCCTCGGTCACCGAGCCAGGGCAGGGCGTCTACTCGGCCACGAAGGCTGGGCTCGTGCAGTTGCTGCGCACGGCGGCGGCCGAGTTCGGGCCGCACGGGGTGCGGGTGAACGCGATCGCGCCCGGCGTGGTGGAGACGCCGCTGACCAGGCAGATCAAGGACGACCCCGCCTGGTACGCCGCCTACGCCGCCAAGAGCGCGCTGGGCCGCTGGGCGGCGGCCGAGGAGATGGCCGGCGCGGTGGTCTACCTGGCGGGCGACGCGGCCAGTTTCGTGACCGGCTCCGTCCTGTACGTGGACGGCGGCTGGACCGCCGTGGACGGCCGCTTCGACCCGCCCAACTGAACCGGGCGTCAGGGCCGGATGATGGCCATCTTCGTGACCGTGAGCTCCTCGATGGCGAAGCGGGGGCCCTCGCGGCCGATGCCCGAGTCCTTGACGCCCCCGTAGGGCATGTTGTCCGCCCTGAACCCCGGCACGTCGTTGACCACCACGCCGCCGGCCTCGATCCGTTCGATCGCGGCGAACGCCGTGGCCAGCGAGCGGGTGAACACGGCGGCGTGCAGGCCGTACCGGGAGTTGTTGACCGCGGCGAAGGCGGCGTCGAGGTCCGGCACCGGGCGTACGCACACGACGGGCCCGAAGATCTCCTCGTCCCAGGCGGCGGCCCCGTCCGGCACCCCGGCCAGGACCGTGGGCGCGATGGAGCGGCCGTCGCGGTGCCCGCCCGTGACCACCTCGGCCCCGGACGCGGCGATCCACTCCAGGACGCGGTCGGTGGCGGCCGGGTCGATGAGCGGGGCGACGCGGGTGCCGGGCAGGCGCGGGTCCCCGACCGTGACGCTCTTGACGCGGTCGGCCAGCAGGGACAGGAACCGCTCCTGTACGG
Source organism: Nonomuraea insulae (assembly GCF_042656245.1). Lineage (NCBI taxonomy): Bacteria > Bacillati > Actinomycetota > Actinomycetes > Streptosporangiales > Streptosporangiaceae > Nonomuraea > Nonomuraea insulae. The sequence continues at coordinate 19,666 of NZ_JBHSPA010000048.1, read as the reverse complement.
GCTCCTCGGCCAGCACCCGCTGCACGGCGATGCACGCCTGGCCGGAGGCGTAGTAGCCGCCGCGCACGACCGCGTCGGCGGCGGCCTCCAGGTCGGCGTCGGCCGCCACCACGAGCGCCGCGTTCGACCCGAGCTCCAGCAGCACCTTCGTGGGGGCGGCGGCGCGGGCGATGGCGTGCCCGGCGGCGGCCGAGCCGGTGAAGGAGACCGCGCCGATCCGCCGGTCCTCCACCAGCGTCCTGCCCACCTCCACGTCGCCGGTGACGAGTTGCACGGCGGCGGGGGGCAGCGCGTCCCGCAGGAGGTGGACCAGCCAGAGCGTGGCCAGCGGGGTCGCCGGGGCGGGTTTGACGATCACCGGGCAGCCCGCGGCGACCGCAGGGGCGATCTTGTGGGCGGCGAGGAGGAGCGGGTAGTTGAAGCCGGTGATCCCGGCGACGACGCCGATGGGCCTGCGGGTCCAGAAGCCGATCAGGCCCTCTCCCGAGGGCAGCAGGTCGAGCGGCACGGTCTCGCCGTGCAGCCGGGCGACCTCCTCGGCGGCCGTGGCCAGCGTGACGAGCGTCCTGGCCACCTCCACCTGGCAGTCCACCAGGGGTTTGCCGGTCTCCATGACCAGGAGCCGCTCGAACTCCGCCCGCCTGTCCGCCACGGCGTCGTGCGCCCGCATGAGGGCGGCGCGGCGGGCGTGCGACGGGAGCGCCGCCATGGCGGGGGCGGCCTTCAGCGCCTCGTCCACGGCGTGCGCGGCGTGCTCGGGCCTGCCCAGCGGGGCCCTGGCCACCAGGGAGCCGTCGTAGGGGAAGATCACGTCGGAGGTGTCCGCCGTCTCCGTCCATCCGGCGCCGATGGGCAACCCGCCGGGCCACTCTCGCGTCATGGTCGCCTCCCCTGGGCGCTCGGGAACACATCGAGGTACGCGGGCGCGCCCTCGCGGCCGATGGCGGACAGGATGGCGTAGGCGATGGCCCGGCTGAACGCGTCGGCCGCCGCCGCCAGGACGTCCCGGAAGACGTCGGCGCCGGGGGCCGGGCGGGCGCAGGTGGCCAGGCCGAAGATGGTGTCGCCGTCGGTCATGGTGTGGGCCGGCCTGACCGCCCTGGCCAGGCCGTCGTGGGCGACCGCCGCCAGCTTGCCGCACTGGGCCTTGGTGAGGGTGAGGTCGGTGGCCACGACGCCGATCGTGGTGTTGAACGCCGGTGTCAGGTCCGGCTCCCAGGCTTGCGCCTCTGACCTGGCCGGGGGCCGGAGGTGGTCGAACTCGCCGGGCAGGCCGTACCGGGTGCCGGCCAGGGTGGCGTCACGCGGGTCGAGGACCGATCCGGCGGCGTTGACGACGGTGAGGGCGGCCACGGTCGTGCCGTCGTCCAGCACGACGCTGGCCGTCCCCACGCCGCCGGCCAGCCCACCCGCCACCGCCCCGGTGCCCGCGCCGATGGACCCGCTCGTCATTCCGCCCCCGGACGGCGGGAGGGCGGTCGCCTGACCGTCCGGGATCGCGATCCCTTCGAGGGGCGGGCGGTCGCGATCGGTCAGCCCCGCCCCCTCGCCCCAGGGGATCTCGGACCAGGCCAGCGGGAGAACCGCCCCGCCCTCCTGGGAAGGGGTGACGGCGTCGTAGGCGGCGGCGCCCAGGGCCGCGTCAGGGACGGCCCGGAAGGCGCCGCCACGGCCCAGGTCGAAGATGACCGCCGCCGGCACGATCGGCACCACCCCGCCCTCGACCGGATAGCCCACGCCCTCGTCCGCCAGGCGGGTCATCACCCCGCAGGCCGCCGACAACCCGTACGCGCTCCCGCCCGACAACACCACGGCGTGCACCCGCTCCACCAGGTTCCGCGGATCCAGCAGCTCCGTCTCGCGGGTCCCCGGCGCGGCACCTCGCACGTCCACCCCCGCCACGGCCCCCTCCGCCGGCGCGAGCACCACGGTCGTCCCCGTACGGAATCCGGCCCCGACCCGCTGCGCGTGCCCCACCCGCAGTCCCGCCACGTCCACCAAAGAGTTGGAGGCCCCCGCCCGCATCAGTAGTCTCCGCTCAGGAACCGCCGCGCGGCCTCCGCGAACACCCGGGTGCACCGCACGATCTCCTCGACCTCCACGAACTCGTCCGCCTGGTGTGCTATCCACTTACCCCCCGGCCCGTAGACCACCGAGGGGATCCCGCCCCAGTGCGTCAGCACGGTCCCGTCGGTCGTGCCGGGCACCCCGCCGTACACCGGCTCCTGCCCCGTCACCGTCCGGTGCGCGGCGGCGAGCGCGGCGACCACCGGGTCGCTCACGGGCACGTCCACGGGCGGCCGGTCCACCAGCATCGACACCTCGGCGGCGATGCCGTCGCGGGAGGCGAGCGCGGCCACCCGGTCGGCGATCTCCTTGTGCTCGACGCCGGGGATCGTGCGCACGTCCACGAAGACCGAGGCGGTCGCCGGGATCACGTTGACCTGCTCCTCGGAGCCGGCCCGCAGCACGGTCGGCGTCACGTACACCTCCCCGAGGTGCTCGTGCGCCGGGTGCCCGGCCTGCAGTTCGTCCTGGAGCGAGCGCAGCCCGACCAGCAGGGATCCGGCGGCCTGGATGGGGTTGCGGCCGTGTTGCGGCATCGCCCCGTGCGCCATCTTGCCGGTGAGGTCCACGCGCAGCCGCAGCGCGCCCTTGGCCACCGCGCAGATCTCGCCCGCCTCCGGCTCGGCCACGATCGCGCCGTCCACGTCCGCCGTCAGGCCCGAGGAGACGAAGTGGTGGGCGCCGATCATGAGGCCCTCCTCGTCGGCCAGCGCGCACACCTTGATCCGGCCGGGGAAGGGGCCGGCGAGTTGCAGGGCGCGGGTGGCGTACAGGGTGGCGGCCAGGCCGGACTTCATGTCGGCGCTGCCCCGGCCCCACAGTTTGCCGTCGCGGATCTCCCCGCCGAACGGGTCCACGGTCCAGGACGACAGATCGCCCTCGGTGACCACGTCCGTGTGCCCCTCGAACATCAGCGTCGGCCCGTCTCCGCCGCCGCCCTCGACCACGGCCACCACGTTGGGCCTGCCGGGCGCGGCCTCGTACACCTCGGGCCGCCAGCCCCACTCGCGCATCCGCGCCTCGACGAGGTCGGCGGCCGGCTGCTCGTTGCGGCCGCGCGCCGGGTCGTTGGTGCTGGGGACGCGCACGAGCGCCCGCGTGAACTCCACCACTCCATCGGCATCGACGTCGATCATGCAAACCCCTCCAGAGTCGGTACGGCCTCCAGCAACGCCCTCGTGTACGGATGCGCGGGCGAGTCCCAGACGTCGTCCACGGGCCCGTTCTCCACGATCTCTCCCTGGCTCATGACGGCGACCGTCTCGCACACGTGCCGCACCACGGACAGGTCGTGCGAGACGAACACGAGCGTGAGCCCCAGTTCGTCCACGAGGTCGGCCAGCAGATTGAGTATCTGCCCGCGTACGGAGACGTCCAGCGCGCTCACCGGCTCGTCGGCGACCAGCACCTTCGGCCGGGGCGCGAGCGCGCGGGCGATGGCGATGCGCTGCCGTTGCCCGCCGGAGAACTGGTGCGGGTAGCGGCCGGCGGCGTCGGGGGGCAGCCCGACCGCCTCCAGCAGCTCCGCCACCCGGTCCCCCGCGGGCAGGCCGAGCGCGGTGAGCGGCTCGGCGACGAGGTCGCGCACGCGCATGCGGGGGTCGAGCGAGCTCATCGGGTCCTGGAAGACGATCTGCAGGTTCTCGCGCAGGAAGCGCAGCGCGCGTTCGGGTCTGCCCGTGATCTCCTGGCCGTCGAAGCGGATGGAGCCGCTGGTGGGCTGGTCGAGGGCGCAGAGCAGGCGCAGCAGCGTGGACTTGCCCGAGCCGGACTCGCCGACGATGCCGTAGCGTTCACCGCGCCGCACGGTCAGCGAGACGTCCCGGAGGGCGTGCACGACGGCGCCGGGCTTGGTGAGCGAGGTCCTGGGGCGGCGGTAGTCCCGGTTCAGGCCCCGCACGTCAATCAGCGGGGTGCCAGCATGCGAAGGCATGTCCGTCTCCTGTCAGCTCAGGAACCGTCTCGCAGGTGGGCGTGGCGTGCGGGCAGCGGTTGCGGAACACGCAGCCGCCGGGGAACCGCCCGGCCGGGGGCACGCTGCCCTTGATGGCGGGCAGGCGGGTGCCGCGCGGGGTGAGCTTGGAGGCGGCCAGCAGGCCCTGCGTGTAGCGGTGGCGGGGGTGGGTGAAGACCTCGCGGATGGTTCCCGACTCGACGACGCGGCCGCCGTACATGACCAGGACCCGTTCGCAGACGGAGGCGACGACGGCGAGGTCGTGGGTGATGAACAGCAGCGCGGGCGCGACCTCGGCGATCAGTTCGAGCATCTGCTTCTGCACGGTGACGTCGAGCGCGGTGGTGGGCTCGTCGCAGATGAGCAGCCCCGGCTCGTTGGCCAGCGCGATGGCGAGCATGACGCGCTGGCGCTGGCCGCCGGAGAGCTGGTGCGGGAAGGCGCGGGCGACCTGGGCGGGGCCGGGCAGGCGCACGCGTTCGAGCAGTTCCACGGCCCGTGCGCGGGCCTGGCCGGAGGGGCGGCCGTGCAGGGTCATGACCTCGGCGACCTGGGCGCCGATCCGCATGACGGGGTTGAGCGCGGTCATGGGCTCCTGGAAGACCATGGACATCTCGCGCCCGCGCAGATCCTTCACGCGGCCTTCCGGCACCCCGACGAGATCCCTGTCGCCCAGCCTGGCGCGCCCGGAGGCGGTGACGCCCTCGGGGAGCAGGCCCATGAGCGACAGCGCGGTCAGCGACTTGCCCGAGCCCGACTCGCCGATCAGGCCGACCCGCTCGCCGGGCGCGATCGCGAACGACACCTCGTGGACCAGCTCGACCGCGTCCGCCCGCACGGTCAGCCCCTCAACGCTGAGCACGGACTCTCCTGAGCTTGGGGTCGAGAAAGTCGCGCAGGCCGTCGCCGAGGAGGTTGAAGCCGAGCACGGCGACGGCGATCGCGAGGCCCGGCCAGAGTGCCAGGCGGGGGGTGGAGAACAGCAGCTCCTGCGACTCCTGCAACATGCGGCCCCATGACGGGGTGGGCGGGCGGGTGCCGAAGCCGAGGAACGACAGCGCCGCCTCGGCCAGGATGGCGATCGCGAACGACACCGACGCCTGCACGATCAGCATCGAGGCGATGTTCGGCAGCACGTGGCGTACGGCGATGGCCCCGCCCCGCCGCCCGGCGGCCCTGGCGGCCAGGATGTAGTCGGTCACCATGACCTGGAGCGTGGCGGCGCGGGCCACGCGGGCGAACGCGGGCACGGTGGCCACCCCGATCGCGATCATCGCGGTGAGCGTGCCCGCCCCGTAGACGGCGCCGAGCATGACGGCCAGCAGCAGCGCGGGGAAGGCGAACACGAGGTCGTTGACCCGCATGATCAGCTCCGACAACCAGCCGCGCGGCGTCATCCCGGCGATCACGCCGAGCGGGGTGCCGAGCACGGCGGCGATGCCGACCGCGACGATGCCGACGTACAGGGTGGTGCGGGCGCCGACCATGAGCTGGCTGAAGGTGTCGCGGCCGAACTTGTCGGCCCCCAGCGGGTAGCCGCCGCCGGGCTCGCGCAGCTTGCGGGCGGCGTCCACGAGCGTCGGGTCGTGCGGGGTCCAGAAGAACGACAGCACGGCCGTGAGCACGACGAGCGCGACGAGCGTGCCGCCGACGAGGAGCCCGGCGTTCATCCGGCCTCTCATCGCAGCCTCGGGTCGAGCAGGTGGTAGGTCACGTCCACCACGAAGTTGATCAGCAGTACGGCCGCCACCAGCACCATCACCACGCCTTGGACGAGCAGCAGGTCGCGCCCCGCCACGCCGTTGAGCAGCAGGTCGCCGAGCCCGGGGATGACGAAGACGCGCTCGACCACGACCGCGCCGATCAGCAGCGTGGCCAGTTGCAGGCCGAGCACGGTGACGACGGGGATCGAGGCGTTGCGCAGCCCGTGCCGCCACAGCGCGCCGGTGCTGCCGCGGCCCTTGGCGCGGGCGGTGCGCAGGTAGTCCTCGCGCATGACGTCGAGCACGGCGCTGCGCACGTACCGGGTGAGCACCGCCCCCTGGACGAGGCCGAGGGAGAGCCACGGCAGCAGCAGGCCGCGCAGCCACTCCACCGGGTTCTCCGCGATCGGCACGTACCCGCCGGACGGCAGCGCCTGGGCCTGCACGGCGAACACGAAGACCAGCAGGATGCCCGCCAGGAACGCGGGGACCGCGATGCCGATCTGGCTGACCGCGCTGATCAACGCGCCCAGGGGGTTGCGGTGGTGCACGGCGGCGAACGTCCCGAGCGGCACCGCCAGCACCAGAGCCAGGACCATGCCGCCGAGCACGAGCACGGCCGTCACGCCGAGCCGGTCGCCGATCTGCGGGCCGATGGGGGCGGTGGTCACGTAGGAGGTGCCGAAGTCGCCCTGGACGAGGCCCCCTGCCCAGTCGAGGAACTGCGTGACGGGCGGCCGGTCGGTGCCGAACTGGCTGCGCAGCTCGGCCACCGCGTCGGGGGTGGCGTTGACGCCCAGCGCGATCTCGGCCGGGTCGCCCGGCAGCACCGCCATGAACGCGAACACCGCGACCGCGGCCACGGCGATGCTCGCGAGCAGCACCGCCAGCCGCTTGATGAGGTAGAGGATCACTGCTTGGCGAGCGCGGTGAAGTCGAAGGACTCCGCGATGGCGTTCTTCGGCAGGCCGGTGACGCCCTTCTTCGCCACGATCAGGTTCGGGAAGAGGAAGAGCCAGTCGGCCGCGGCGTCGTCGGACAGGAGCTTGGCGGCCTGCTTGAGGTCGTCGGTCTGCTGCTGCTCGGTGCCTTCGTCGGCGGTGGCGAGCAGCTTGCCGAACTCCGGATTGTCATAACGGAAGTAATACGACTTATCGGCAAATATGCCCATGTCCCGTGGTTCGACGTGGTTGATGATGGACAGGTCGTAGTCGCCCTTGGTGAACACCTGGTCCAGCCAGCGGGCGGGGAACTCCAGCGGCTCGATCTCGGCCGTGATCCCCACCTGGGCGAGTTGCGACTTGACGACCTGGGCGCTGCTGACCGCGTACGGGAGGTTGGGGATGCGCATCTTGACGGTGTACGTCTTGCCGCCGAGCAGCTGCTTGGCCTTGGCCGGGTCGTAGGGGTAGTCGGCGGTGCGGTCCTCGTACCAGGGGTCGGTGGGCGGCACCATCGAGCCGATGAGCTGCCCGTGACCGGCCCAGGCGGTGTCGAGCAGCGCCTTGTGGTCGATGGCGTGCCGGACGGCCTGCCTGACGCTCTTGTCGTCGAAGGGCGGGCGGCCGTTGTTCATCGACAGCACGACCTCGCCGTTCGTGGTGCCCTCGACCGTCTCGAAGCGGCCCGGGTCGGCGAACTGCTGGAGCGACTCGGGGGCCTGCACGCTGGAGATGACGTCGATGCCGCCGGTCAGCAGCGCGTTGTTCATCGCCGTGGCGTCCTTGAAGTATTTCAGCGTGATCGCCGACAGCGGCGGCTTGGCGCCCCAGTAGGAGGGGTTGGCGTTGAGCTGGATGGAGTCGCCGCGCCGCCAGGAGCCCAGCACGTAAGGGCCGGTGCCGACGGGCTTGTTGGCCAGGTCGGCGACGCCGGTGCGGCTGAACATGGCGCCGAGCCTGGTGGCCATCGAGTAGAGGAAGCCGTTGCCGGGGCGCTTGAGGGTGACGACGACGGTGGAGTCGTCCTTCTTCTCCGTCTTCTCGATGACGTCGAGCTGCGACTTGATCTTGAGCTTCCAGTCGCTCTTGACACGATCGAGGGAGAACACCACGTCGTCGGCCGTGAACGGCGCGCCGTTGGTGAACTTCGCGTTCTTGCGCAGGGTGAAGGTGTAGGTCTTGCGGTCTTCCGAGACGTCCCACTTCTCGGCCAGCAGCGGCACGATCTCGCCGTCCTGGCCGAGCTTGACCAGGCCCTCGTAGACGTTGACGAGCAGCGCCTGCGGGATGGCGGCGCCCTCGGCGGAGGTGAAGTCGAGGTTCGCGGGCTCGGCGACGAATCCGACGGACAGCGACTGGGCCTTGGGGGTGCCGCCGGTCCCGGCACTGCCTCCGTCACCTCCGCCGCAGGCGGCCGTGACCAGCAGGAGAGCGCCCGCGGCGACCCAGATGCCGATTCGCCTCATGTCTTACAGCCTCCTGGCTTGTGCACTGGTCGGACCAGTAGGCTACGCACATTGCCAGTCGGCCACGGCTCGGGTCAAGGGGGCTTGCATGGGTGGTCCGCGCTTCGAGCCGGTGCGTGCCGTGCGCGCTTACGAGCGGGTCGTGGAACAGGTCGAGGAGGCCATCGAGAGCGGCGCTCTCTCACCGGGCGGGCGGCTGCCGAGTGAGCGCGAGCTGATGACGCAGTTCTCCGTCAGCCGCTCCACCGTACGCGAGGCGCTGCGGGTGTTGCAGGCGCGTGGCCTGGTGCGTTCCCGGCACGGCGATCCCCACGGGGCGGAGGTGCTGCCGTTCTCGCCCGCCGCGCTGCACAAGTCGATGACCACGCTGGCCCGGGTGGAGGAGTTGTCGCTGGCGGAGCTGGTGCAGTTCAGGATGGTGCTGGACGCGGCGGCCATCCTGCTGGCGGCGCGGTTGCGTACCGAGGAGCAACTCGCCGAGATGTCCGCGGCGGTGGCTCGCATGCGGGCGGCGGCGGAGCGCGACGAGGCCGCCTTCGGGGCGGCCGACGTGGACTTCCACGACGCGGTGGTGCGCGCGAGCGGTAACAAGCTCATCCAGATCTGCACCGACGTGGTGCGTTCGATCGTGCTCAAGCTGATCTCCGAACGGATCGCCGGGGCCCCGGACCGGGAGGCGCTGATGCGGCGCAGCATCCGGCACCACGAGGAGGTCGTCGCCGCCATACGCGCCGGAGACGGGCCCCTTGCGGCGCGATTGTCGAGAAAAGCGATGTACGACTATTACGCGGGGTATGTGCCGGAAAGCGAGCGAGGTGCCTTGCGGGCGCTGCTGGAGTGACCTGGCCCACAGGGTGTTATGTTGCCGAGGTGGCGCGCGTGGACGGGGATGGGCTTGGCAGACGGACTGACTGAAGCCTTTCTACGCGAGCCGCGCCGATACACCAGCCACCAGGTCGCCGAGATGGCGGGGGTGCCCGTCTATCGCGCGCGGCGGTTCTGGCGTGCCCTGGGGTTCGCGAACGTGCCGGATGACGCGGTGGAGTTCACCGACTCCGACGTCGAGGCCCTCAAAACGCTGCTCGGCATGGTGACCTCGGGCGTCTACGACGAGGAGCACGTGCTGCTCCTCGCCCGCTCACTGGGCCACGCCACGACCAGGCTGGCCGAGTCGCACGCGGAGCTGGGCGTGGAGGCGCTCGACCAGGCAGGGGTGCCGCTGGCCGAACGTCCCCGGGCCTGGCGCCGGCGGGCCGAGCGGGTGGTGCCCGACCTGGCGCGGCTGCTCGTCTACGCCTGGCAGCGCCAGCTCGCCGCCGCGGCCGGGCGCATCGCCGTCCAGGACATGAGCACGGTACGCCTGTCCGTCGGGTTCGCCGACCTGGTCGCCTTCACCCGGCTGAGCAGGCAGATCACGGGCGCCGAGCTGGCGCGGCTGATCGACAGGTTCGAGGGGCGCTCGGCCGACATCGTGACCTCCTCCGGCGGGCGGGTGGTCAAGACGCTGGGCGACTCGGTGTTGTTCGTGGCCGACAAGGCGCACGTGGCGGCGGAGATCGCGCTGCGGCTGGTGGAGACGCACGCGCGCGGCAAGGACATGCCGGAGCTGCGGGTGGGGCTGGCGTCCGGGCCGGTGACCTGGCGTATGGGCGATGTGTTCGGCACCACGGTCAACCTGGCCAGCCGGTTGACCGCGCTGTCCCTGCCGGGGACGATCCTGGCCGATCCGCAGCTCGCCGAGGAACTGGAGGGGGACCGGGCGTTCCGGCTGCGGGAGGTCAACCGGCTGTCGGTGCGGGGGCTGGGAGAGCTGGCGCCGTTCACGGTCATGCGGACAGAAAGCGCCTGACGCGCCCGCGCACGACCGGGCTCAGCGCCCGCGCGCCCGACCGGGCTCGACGTCCCCGCTCGACGCCCCCGCTCGACGCCCGCGCACGACGGGGGTCGGCGCTTGAGGTCTGGGCAACCTGGCGCGGGGGCCGATGCGTCACTACCGTCAGCTAGCTCTCACGAGAGGCGCGGACAAGGTGGCGGATAGGGCGATATTTCAGGACTTCGTGGTGGCGAGGTCGGATCGGCTGTTACGCACCGCGTACCTGCTGACCCGCGACTGGGGAGTCGCGGAGGACCTGCTGCAGGAGTCGCTGGCCAAGGCGTGGTTCGCCTGGCCGGGCATCGACGAGCCGGAGGCGTACGTGCGCAAGGTGCTGGTGACCACCTACATCTCGTGGTGGCGGCGGCGCTGGCGCGGGGAACTGCCCAGCGAGAACCTGCCGGAGGTGGTGGCGCACGACCACGGGGGCGCCGAGCGCCAGGAGGTGTGGCAGGCCGTGGGGCGGCTGCCCGCCAGGCAGCGCGCGGTCGTCGTGCTGCGTTTCTACGAGGACCTGCCGGTGAGCGAGGTGGCCAGGCTGCTGGGCTGCCAGGAGGGCACGGTCAAGAGCCAGACCGCCAAGGCGCTGGCCAAGCTGCGAGTGGACGAGTCGATCGTGAAGGAGCCGCACCGATGAGCGTGCATGACCTGCGTGAGGTCCTGCGGGAGCGGGCCGAGGCGCCGTCGCCGGCGAACCCGTACCGACATGATCAGGTTCACTCGCGTATTCGCAGGACCCGGCTGCGGCGGCGGGCGACGGCGGGGGCGACGGCGCTCGCCGCGGTCGTGGTGGCCGTCTCCGTGGTTCAGGGCGTCGGCGAGCCCGCGCCGCGCGAGACGACGGCGGCGGCCTGGCCGGGCTCAGGGCTGCCCGAGCGGTTCAGCTCTCCGGACGGCACCGAGTACCGGCGCGTCGCCACGGCCACCGTCAAGCCGAATGGAGCTCAGACGTCGATCACGGTCCCGGTCACCGGCAGGCCCCTCGAAGCGGCCATGTTGTGCGACCGCCAGGTCATCCTCCCGGACGTGCTGGTGAACGGTCACCGCATCAGCACACCAGGATTCGGCTGCGGCGGGGACAGCGTGAGCCTGCGGCCCCTGGACGTGCAGAAGGACGCCAAGGAGATCACGGTCACGTTCGACACGACCGGCTCCGGCTGCGTCCTGAAGGCCGAGCACGGGCCGTGCGTGCCCGACAAGCCCAGGACCGCCGACTGGGAGCTGGCCGTCTACGAGTGGACCCCGCCGGCCCGGCCGGTCTTCCCCCGGCCCGCCACCCTGCCCGACCAGGTGCGGGGCTGGAGGCAGGCCGCCCTGACCACGGGCACGTTGCCGAAGAACTCCTCCCTCACGATGGAGGTCGTCGGCAACGGCGGCGACTTCAGCATCCAGCAGAACTGCACGGGCGACCTGTCCACGCGGATGTGGTTCAAGTACTGGGTCGGCGGGTCGGAGCTTCCCTCCACCATGGGGTGCGGCACCGAGCCCAAGACGAGGAACACGTTCACGGCCGCCAAGGGCGAGAAGGTCACCGTCACCGTGCGGATGGGGCTCTGGGGCGAGTCCACCAACCGGCCGGTGGACTGGGCGGTCGGACTGTACAGAGAGTGAGGCCTTACGGTAGATCGGGGTGAAAGGGAGGTGGCCGTCATGGAGCGGGCCGCGATCGAGGGCAGGCTGGTGGATGAGGACGCGCGGCTCATGCTCGCCTCCCGCTACGGGCACTTCACCTCGATGCAGGTCAGGGACCGCCGGGTGCGCGGGCTCGGGCTGCACCTCGATCGGCTCGACGAGGCCGGCAGGGAGTTGTTCGGGGCCGGGATCGACCGGGCGGCGGTGCTCGCATCGATCAGGGCCGTGCTGGGCGACGACGTGCGGGACGCGAGCGTACGCGTCTACGTGCTGGACGCCGATCCCCCGCGCGTCGTCGCCGGTTCCGGCCCGCCCCACGGGCCGCTGCCCGGGCCGCTGAGCGTCAAGTCGGTCGTCTACCAGCGTTACCTGCCGCACATCAAGCAGGCCGTCGGGTTCCAGCAGGCCCACATCGGGCGGGTGGCCGCGCGGGAGGGGTTCGGCGAGGCGCTGCTCACCACCGAGGACGGCCTGATCAGCGAGGGCGCGATCACGAACCTGGGCGGCTTCGCCGACGGGCGCCTGGTCTGGCCGGACGCGCCGATGTTGCACGGCACCACGATGCGGATGTTGCAGCGCATGGACGTGCCGCAGGAGCGACGGCCGCTCAAGGTGGCCGATCTGAGCGGGTTCGACCTGGTCTTCCTCTGCAACTCCTGGGGCGTGACACCGGTCGGGCAGGTGGACGGAGTGCCGCTGCGGCAGGACGGCGAGCTGCTGGAGCGGCTGATCGGCCACTACGAGGGCATCGCACGAGACCCGCTGGATTGATCCGGGGATCGGGGGCGTTGCACCTGTACGTGACCGCGTACTCGATTCTCGACCGTTCACTCGTCCGCCGGGGCTCGACCCCGGCCGCCGCGCTGCGCGAGACCGTCAGGTTCGCGCGGCAGGCCGAGGAGCTCGGATACCACCGGTTCTGGGTGTCGGAGCACCACAGCGTGCCCGGTGTGGCGGGCTCGGCCCCGACCGTGCTGGCGGCGGCGGTGGCCGCCGCGACCTCGCGGATCCGGGTGGGGACCGGCGGTGTGATGCTGCCCAATCACCGGCCGCTGGTGGTGGCCGAGCAGTTCGGGGTGCTGGAGTCGCTGTATCCGGGCCGCGTGGACATGGGGCTGGGGCGGTCCGTGGGGTTCACCGGCGGCATCCGCAGGGCGCTCGGGCACGGCAAGGACGACGCGGACCTGTTCGGGGAGCAGGTCGAGGAGTTGCTCGGCTACTTCACCGGCGCGCAGGGCGCGCATCCGGGGGTGCACGCGCTGCCCGCGGAGGGGTTGCGGCCGCAGGTGTTCGTGCTGGCCATGGGGTCGGGGGCGGACCTCGCGGCGGCGGCCGGGCTGCCGATGGTGATCGGGTCCGGCTCGCGGATGGTGGACGCCGTGGCGCGCTACCGGGCGTGGTTCCGGCCCTCGGCGTGGGCGGCGCGGCCGTACGTGATGGTGGCGGCGAACGTCGCGGTCGGCGCGACCCGCGAGGAGGCGGCGCTGCTGCAACTGCCCGAGGCGTGGGCCACGGCGCGCTCGCGCACCAGCGGCGCCTTCCCGCCGCTCCTGCCCCCGGAGGAGATCGCCGGGCTGGAGATGGAGGCGCGGGAGCGGGCGTACCTGGAGGAATCGCTCAAGGGGCAGATCAACGGCACGGAACGTGAGGTCGCGGTGGCGCTCGGCTCGCTGACCGAGGCGAGCGGGGCCGACGAGGTGCTGGTCACGATGAACACCTACGACCTGGAACAACGGCTGGACTCCTACCGGCGGCTCGCCGGCGTGTTCACGAGTTAGGATCTCCCGAACATCGTCCCGCCCGGATGAAGGTGCCGCCATGATCCGCCAGCACGCCATCGGTGACCTCCTGCGACGCTCGGCCGCCCGCCACCCCGCCAAGACCGCCATCGTGTACGGCGACCTGCGCCAGAGCTACGCCGACCTGGACCTGGCGGTGAACAGGACGGCCAACGCGCTGGCCGCCAGAGGTGTCGGCAAGGGCGACCGGTTCGCCCTGTTCAGCCACAACAACCACGCCTTCGTGGTGGCGTACTTCGCGCTGGCGCGGCTGGGGGCGATCTCCGTGCCGGTCAACTTCATGCTGGGGGCCGAGGAGGTGGCCTACATCCTGGAGCATTCCGGCGCGACCGGGATGCTGGCGGAGGAGGCGCTGCTGCCGGTGGCGGCCGCCGCGGTCACCGATCGGGTGGCGGTGCGCGGCGTGATCGGCGCGGCGGCGGACGGCTGGGAGCCGTTCAGCACGTGGTACGCCCACGACGACGCCTCGGAGCCCCGGGTGGACGTCGGCGACGACGACCCGATCCAGCTCATGTACACCAGCGGCACCGAGTCCCGCCCCAAGGGCGCCACGTTGTCGAGCCGGAGCCTGATCGCCCAGTACGTCACGTGCGTCGTGGACGGCCAGATGAGCCACGACGACATCGAGGTGCACGCCCTGCCCCTCTACCACTGCGCCCAGCTGCACTGCTTCCTGACGCCGGGCATCTACCTGGGCGCCACCAACATCATCCTGCCCGGGGCGAGCCCCGCGATCATCCTGGCCACGATCGAGGGCGAGCGCGCCACGAAGCTGTTCTGCCCGCCCACGGTCTGGATCTCGCTGCTGCGCCACCCCGGCTTCGACCGCAGGGACCTGTCGTCGCTGCGCAAGGGCTACTACGGCGCCTCGATCATGCCCGTCGAGGTGCTGAAGGAGATCGCCAACCGCCTGCCCGACGTGCGGCTGTTCAACTTCTACGGCCAGACCGAGATGGCGCCCGTCGCCACGATCCTCGGCCCCGAGGAGCAGCTCACCCGGCTCGGCTCGGCCGGACGGCCCGCGCTGCACGTCGAGACCAGGATCGTCGACGACCGCGACGAGCCCGTGCCGCCCGGCGTCGTCGGCGAGATCGTGCACCGCAGCCCGCACGCCATGCTCGGCTACTGGAACGACCCGGACAAGACCGCCGAGGCGTTCCGCGGCGGCTGGTTCCACAGCGGCGACCTGGGCGTCATGGATGAGGACGGCTACCTGTCGGTGGTGGACAGGAAGAAGGACGTGATCAAGTCGGGCGGCGAGAACGTGGCGAGCCGCGAGGTCGAGGAGGCCATCTACCAGCATCCGGAGGTCGCGGAGGCGGCGGTGTTCGGGGTGCGGGACGAGAAGTGGATCGAGGCGGTGACGGCCGCGGTGGTGCTGCGCCAGGGGGCGGGGGTGACGGCCGAGGAGCTGATCGCGTTCCTGCGGGGGCGGCTGGCGCCGTTCAAGACGCCCAAGCGGGTGGTGTTCGTGGACGCGCTGCCGAAGAACGCCTCGGGCAAGGTGCTCAAGAGAGAGCTGCGGGACACCATGTCATCAGCGTGACCAGGCGTTATCCACATCGATAACGGGCATCCCCTTTCGGCGACGACTTCACATGAAGCCCCGGGACGGCTCATCCGTCCCGACCGAGAGAGGCCGCATGCCCAGCCTGCCCGAGCTCATGCACCGTACGTTCTTCCGTACGCTGTCCCTGCTGTCGCCGGAGGGCCAGGGGATGATCCTTCGCCGCTACTTCGACTGGCGGCATCGGGTGCCCGACCCGTGGAAACTCGCCACGGACAGCTATGAGCAGCGGAAATACCGGTCCACGCTCAAGCATCTGCCGCTCAGGCCGTACCGGCGGATCATCGAGGTCGGCTGCAGCGAAGGGGTGTTCACGCACGCGCTCGCGGCCGCCTACCCCGACGCGGAGATCATCGGGGTGGACGTGTCCGAGCGGGCGCTGGCGCGGGCGCGGGCGCGCGTGCCGGAAGATGAGCGGGTACGTTTCGTGCGCGCCGACATCCTCACTCATCGGCCCGGGCGGCGCTTCGACCTGGTGTTCTGCTCGGAGACCCTCTACTACCTGGGCCGCCACGACCGCCTGCGCCGCGCCTGCGCGCAGCTCAGCGAACTGCTCGTGCCCGACGGCGTGCTGGTGGCCGTGCATCCCTGGCCGGAGGCGACCCGGTTGCACGGGTACCTGGATGCGCACGGGTCGCTGGCGCGGCTGAGCGAACAGGTCTACACGGAGCCGCCCCGGCCGTTCGCCATCACCGTCTGGGGTACGAAACCCACCTAGTGTTTGCCCAGGAGGTCGGCGGCGATCTGGCGGACCACCACGCGCTGGATCTTGCCGGTCGCCGTCTTGGGCAGTTCGCCGAGGACGAGCACCTCGCGCGGGCGTTTGAACGAGGCCAGCCCGTCCCGGCAGAACCCGATCAGCTCGCCCGCGTCCACCGCGCGCCCGGCGGCGGGCACCACGCAGGCCACCGGCTTCTCCAGCCCCTCGCCGTCGATGTAGGCCACGACCGCGCACTCCCCGACCGACTCGTGCTGGAGCAGTCTGGCCTCGACCTCCATCGGCGACACCCAGATCCCGCCCGCCTTGATCATGTCGTTGGAGCGGCCGAGGCACCGGTAGACGCCGTCCTCCTCGCGGACATAGGTGTCGCCCGTCCGCAGCCACTCGCCCTGGAACACCTGGCGGGTGGCGGCGGTGCGGCACCAGTAGCCGGTGGCGATGGAGTCGCCGCGGACGTACAGGTGGCCGGGGTCGCCGTCGCCGACGGGGGCGCCGCGGTCGTCGAGCAGCCTGGCCTCGTAGCCGGGTACGACGGTGCCTGAGCTGCCTGGGCGTACCTCGCCTGGGCGGTTGGAGATGAAGATGTGCAACGCCTCGGTGGAGCCGAGCCCGTCGATGATGTCCACGCCGAACCGGCCGGTGAAGCGGCGGTGGATCTCGGCGGGCAGCGCCTCACCTGCCGAGACGCCCAGCCGTACGGAGGAGAAGGCGTCTCCTGGCGTGTCGGAGGCGAGCAGCGCGGCGAAGAACGTGGGCCCGGCGAAGAACAACGTGGGCCGCTCCTCCCTCACCCGGGCCGCCACGCCCGCCGGGGTGGGGCGGGCCGGGTCGAGGATGGCGGTCGCGCCCGCGGCCAGGGGGAAGAACATCGAGTTGCCGATCCCGTACGCGAAGAACAGCCGCGCCACCGACAGGCACCGGTCTTCCTGGCGGATGCCGAGCACCTGGCGGCCGTAGGTCTCGTAGACGTCCCTGATCGCGCCGTGCCGGTGCATGGCCGCCTTGGGCGCTCCGGTGGTGCCGGAGGTGTAGAGCCACAGGGCGGGTGAGTCGCGCCAGCTCTCGTACGGGGGCGCGGCCGGCTTCCCCGACGCCAGCAACCCGGCCCACTCGTACGTGACCGCGGTCCGCTGCTCATCCTGGCCGGAAGCCGGCCCGCCCGGCGTCGCCGTCTCAGGCCGTTCGTGTTCCGGGGTCTTGGCCGGGCCCGTCCGGATCAGCACCTCCACCTCGGGCGCGCTGCTCAGGGCCTCGCTGACGACCAGGTCGAACTCGGGCGTGGCCACGACCACCCGCGCCCGGCAGTCCCTGAAGAGCGCGCCGAGTTCGGCCCCGTTGTACATGGTCGACACCGGCACCGCGACCGCGCCCATCCGCATCACGGCCAGGATCGTGATCGCGGTCTCCGGCCGGTCGGACATGACGAGCAGGACCCGCTCCTCGGGCCGGACGCCGAGCGCGCGTAAGCCGGTGGCCAGCTCGGCGACCTGCGCGGCGAGCTGGGCGTAGGTGAGCGTCCCGGCGGGGCCGGTGATCGCCAGGTGGTCACCGCGGCCCGCCTCGACCTGGCGGTCGGTGAGGAAGACGCTGGCGTTGAACGACTCGGAGGTCATGGCCGTACCCCATCCGCGGGCGGGCGATCGTAGCCAAATCTTCTACACAGATTCGCTAGCCCGTCAATGACTTGTAGCATCAGAGATGCACGTACTCGTACGCGAACGGCTGGCCGTTGATGCCGTTGCGCGGGGGCGCCACCCAGGCGGCGATCTTCCCCGGCTCGTACACGGGCCGCATCAGCGCCAGGACGTGCGTCTTGTCCTCCGCCGTCGGCAACCAGCGGTCGCGTCCCGCCTCCCAGACCGCCTCGTCGAGCACCCGCCCGTCCGGGGCGACGTGGTGCCCGGCGAACGTGCCGACCTTGCGGTTGAAGCCGACGTGCGGCAGGTAGAGGGTGGGGTCGAGGCCGTGGGCGGTGAGGATGCGGTTCCACCGGTTGACGCCGGTGAGGCAGTCGGCGGCGTACTCGCCGCGCAGGTCGGCGTTGAGCGCCGTCAGGGCGGGCAGCCGCAGGTCGCTCACCTGCCCCCGCTCGACGTGCGGCACGACGGCGACCGCCTCGGTGAGCAGGTGATCGTCCCCGCGCCGCTCCTCCTGCCAGCGCCCCTTGAGCCCGGCGGTGAAGTAGTTGGCCACGTTCGTGGAGGTCTCTCCCCCGAACAGGTCGAGGCTCACGCTGTAATGGAAGTTGATGTACTTCTGGATGACATCCAGCGGGATAGCACCATATTTCGCGATGTCGTCGCTGTCGTGATCGCGCATGAGCTGCGCCGCCCGCTCCACCACCCGGTCCACGCCCGTGGTGCCCACGAACATGTGGTGGGCCTCCTCCTTGAGCATGAACTCGCAGGTACGGCTGAGCGGGTCGAACGCCGACTCCTTCAGCGTGCCCAGCTGGTACTTGCCGTCACGGTCGGTGAAGTACGTGAACATGAAGAACGACAACCAGTCGGGGGTCTCCTCGTTGAAGGCGCCCAGGATGCGCGGTGAGTCCTCGCTGCCCGAGTTGCGCAGCAGCAGCGCCTCGGCCTCATCCCTGCCTGAGCGGCCGAAGTAGGCGTGCAGCAGGTAGACCATGGCCCACAGGTGGCGGCCCTCCTCGACGTTCACCTGGAAGAGGTTGCGCAGGTCGTACAGGGAAGGGGCGGTCAGCCCGAGCCGTCGCTGCTGCTCGACGCTGGCCGGTTCGGTGTCGCCCTGGATGACGATGAGGCGCTGCAGGTCGGCGCGGTACTCGCCGGGCACCTGCTGCCAGACCGGCCGCCCCTTGTGCTGGCCGAAGGCGATGCGCCGGTCGGTGTCGCGCTCGGCCAGGAAGATGCCCCAGCGGTAGTCGGGCAGCGCCACATGGTCGAAGTGCGCCCATCCCTCGCGGCCCACCGCCACGGCGGTGCGGAGATAGACGTCCTGCGTGGGCAGTGCCGGGCCCATCTCGGACCACCACTGCAGGAAGCGCGGCTGCCACGACTCCAGAGCCCGCCGCAGCCGCCGGTCGTCGGCGAGGTTGACGTTGTTGGGGATGCGTTCGGAGTAGTCGATCGCCATCTTCGGGCTCGCTTCCGGACGTGAACGCGGCGCCGCCCTTTTGCTACGGAGGCCGGCGCCTCCTCTGGTCATCCCCTAAGTTCAACAACCTACGCATGCCACGTCAAGCATCTGTAGAACTTTCCGGACGGCGATCAAGCGCTTGCGTCCACTTCACGGCCACGGCCGCCACCTGGATGAGCTCGGCCCGCAACCGCCGCGGATCCGACTCCGCGAACGCCTCCAGCACCTCCTCCTCCAGAACGTGTCGCCAGGTCAGCGCCCCGAGATCGGCCGCCTTGTCCGTCGACCGCCTGGCCACCTCCGACTCGGCCCCCGCATGCTCGCCCCCGGTGCCGTCAGGCAGCACCTGCATCCCGAACCGCACATCCTGCGCCACCCGCTCGGCCGCCACCTCAGCCAGCACCCGCCCCAACGAACCGGGCACACCCGCGTCTCCGTCCTGTGTCATGATCCCAAGTCTGACGCAGCCCCCACCCTGCTCGGGCTACGGCGAGCCGGGCCGGGCCCGCTACTGCGGGGGCGCACGGATGCCGAACACGGAACGAGACCCGACACACGGACGACGACCGGACGGCCCGAAACAAACGGGCGGGCGACACGCGGGGGCGTCGGGCGCGGGCGAGGCCAGCGGACAGGCAGCACACGCGGGGCGCAGCACACCGCGGACGCAGCACACACTGCGGGCAGGGCGGACGGCACGCCGGGCGGGCAGTGGGCCGGGCGGGCAGTGGGCCGGGCGGGCAGTGGGCCGGGCGCAGCACGCATCGCGCTCGGCACGGGCATCGCGGGCGGCACGCAGGGCGGGCGCAGCAGGCGGCGGGCACGCCACGCGCCGCGG